>CAZZZI010000329.1:0-4941 GCA_964658415.1 uncultured Sphingomonas sp.
GGCCGAGGAAAATGTTGCCGGCGACGTCGACGCTGTCGCAGAGCGAGAGGTCCTGATAGACCATTTCGACGCGGGCCGCGCGGGAATCCGCCGGCGATGAGAAGGATACGGTCTTGCCGTCGATCTCGATGGTGCCTGAATCCGGGATAACGGCGCCCGAGAGCACCTTGCTGAGCGTCGACTTGCCCGCGCCGTTATCGCCGACGAGGCCGAGGACTTCGCCCGGCTTCAACGTCAGCGAGACGTTGTCGAGGGTCTGGATAGTGTTGTAGCGCTTGGAGATACCGGTCATCTTGACGCGGTAGGTATCGGCATTGGTCATCGGGTTTCCACCTGACAGGGAGCGTGGCTCCGCAGCTGTCAAAAGGACCGCGGCCTTTAGCCGACCGCGGTCGCACGATTCAAGCAGTCTTACTTGAACATGTCCTTGAACTTGTCGACGTTCTGCTTCGTGACGATGGTGACAGGCACATTAATGACCTTGTCGACCGAGCCGCCCTTGGAAATCTTGTCGAGGGCTTCGACCGCAGCCTTGCCTTCGCCGGCCGGATCCTGCTGGATCACGCCTGCAACCCAACCGGCATCGATGCCTTCGATTGCCTGCTTGGTCAGGTCCCAGCCGAAGACCTTGATGTCGCCGGTGCGACCCTGGCTGGTGACGGCCGAAACGGCGCCGAGCAGGGCCGGTTCGCCGGTGGCATAGAGCGTCGTCATATCGGGGTTGGCGGTCATCAGGTTTTCAGCGGCGCTGAGAGCGACGTCCTGGACGTTCTGGCCATCGACGGTGTCGAGGAAAGTAACCTTCTCGCCGCTGTCCGTCACGGCCTTCTTGAAGCCGTCGAGACGCTGGTTCTGGATGAAGGAGTTGAGCGCGCCGACGACGCCGATCTTGGCCGAGCCCTTCATGTTCGTCTTGACGTAGTCGGCATAGAACTTGCCGATATCGCCGCCGGCCTTGGTGTTGTCGACGCCGACGAAGGCGATGTTGTCGCCATCCGGGATCTGCGCGTCGATGGCGATCACCGGGATGCCGGCCTTCTTGGCAGCGGTGACCGCCGGCTTGACGCCGTTGACGTCGATGGCGACGAGGATGATGCCGTCGACCTTCTGGGTGATGTAGTTCTCGATCGCGTCGTTCTGCGCGCTCGGGACATTGTTGGCGTTGAAAATCACCAGGTCGGCACCGGCGGTCTTGGCGGCAGCCTTGGCGCCGTCGTTGATCTGGTTGAAGAACAGGGCCTGCTGGTTGATGGTAACAAGCGCGAAGGTCTTCGCCATGGCGGCAGCCGAGCCGAAGGCCAGCGTCAGCGAGACGGCGGCGGTGCAGGCCATCAAATATCTGGAAAATCGCATGTAGTTCCCCTTTGCGGAAAGGCCCGTGACCGGGCTCATTGGCTTCAAGCGAGGGCATCTTTCAAGAGACTTGAATGATTGTCAAGAGACTTGAATTCGCTTGCGACGTCGAAAAGAAGAACTGCGGCGGGTTAGAATGTCGCCGGCGTGTTGACCCAGAAAATGCTGGCCCGCTCGGTGCCGATGTTGCGGTACCAATGGGGCAATTCCGATTTGAAAACGAAAGTGTCGCCCTGCGCAAGCTGAAAGGTTCTCTCGCCGACCATCAGTTCGATCTCTCCGGCCAGGAGATAGCCGACTTCCTCGCCGGCGTGCTGGATCGGCCCGGCGCTCTCGCCGCCCGCCTCGATATGGTGGATGTTGCACTGGAGCAGATGGCCGGCCGAATAGGGGATGACCCGCTCGAGAGAAATGCCTTCGCCGCGCCTCAGCGGATCGAGCGCGATCAGCGGCCGGTCGCCGGCGCGGAAGACGATGCCTTCGTCGCCGTCGGCTTCCTCGAACATCCAGCCGATGTTGGTGCCGAGCACTTCGACGAGGCGATGCAGCATGGGCAGGGACGGCGACGCCTTGCCGTTCTCAATCTTCGACAGCAGGCTTTCCGAACAGTCCGCCGCGACCGCCAGTGCCTTCAGCGTCATGCCCAAAGTCTGCCGTGCCAGCCGAAGCCTCGTGCCGAGCCGCGAGTGCGCGAAGGTCCGCCCGTCTTGGGCTGCCGGGATGTCCATCTTGTTCATCTGCGATGCCAGGCTGTTGTCTCGAGTAAAGTCCATCCGGCAAGCTTACGGGACGCAAGCGCATCCTGTCCAGACGTTGCATTGCGGCAAGTGGCACGGCGGGCCGCGTTCTCTTTTGAGACCGCCGGTGGAGATCTGACGAATGGCAAGTTTCACCACCAAGGCCGCCTGCGCGCGTCGATTGCGCGCGGCAGGAGACGGACGTGCTGGCCGAATCCCGCAGCACAAAATTACCCGTGAAAGCATAATAGTTCTCTGGTGGCAGGATCGTTTATCGGCATAATCCCGACCGGAAGGCAGCGTCGAGCCGGCCGCCAGGGAGAGGTGGCGGGGATCGGAGAGGTTGCCTGAGGGCAATTGCCGCGTGGCAGCCAGCCCTTGCGTCAGCGCGACAGCGCACCGCTCGGTTGAATGACAAGGTGAGGATCATGAGCTTCAAAATCGCTATCATAGGTGCGGGCAGTGTCGGCTTCACGAAGAAGCTGTTCACCGATATCCTGTGCATTCCAGAGTTCCGCGACGTCGAATTCGCGCTGACCGATGTCAGCGAGCACAATCTCGGGATGATCAAGGCGATCCTCGATCGCATCGTCGAATCCAGCAAGCTGCCGACCAAGGTGACGGCGACGACCAATCGCCGCGCGGCAATCGAGGGTGCCCGATACATCATCAGCTGCGTGCGCGTCGGTGGTCTCGAGGCCTATGCCGACGATATCCGCATCCCCCTAAAATACGGTATCGACCAATGCGTTGGCGACACGATCTGCGCTGGCGGCATTCTCTATGGCCAGCGCAATATTCCTGTCATACTGGATTTCTGCAAGGACATCCGCGAAGTCGCCGAGCCCGGCGCCAAGTTCCTGAACTACGCCAACCCGATGGCGATGAACACCTGGGCGGCGATCGAATACGGCAAGGTCGACACGGTCGGCCTCTGCCATGGCGTCCAGCACGGCGCCGAGCAGATCGCCGAGGTGCTGGGTGCAGCCTCCAAGGACGAGCTCGACTACATCTGCTCGGGCATCAACCACCAGACCTGGTTCGTCGACCTCAGGCTCAAGGGGCGCAAGATCGGCAAGGACGAACTGGTTGCTGCCTTCGAAGCGCATCCCGTCTTCTCGCAGCAGGAAAAGCTGCGCATCGATGTCCTCAAGCGCTTCGGGGTCTATTCGACCGAGAGCAACGGCCATCTTTCCGAATACCTGCCCTGGTACCGCAAGCGGCCTGATGAAATCAACAAGTGGATCGACATGTCGGACTGGATCCACGGCGAGACCGGCGGCTATCTCAGGCACTCGACGGAAACGCGCAACTGGTTCGAGACGGAATTCCAGCAGATCCTCGAATCCGCCTCCGTGCCGATCGATCCGGCCCGCCGCTCCAACGAGCACGCCAGCCACATCCTGGAAGCGCTGGAAACCAACCGCGTGTATCGCGGCCATTTCAACGTCAAGAACAACGGCATCATCACCAACCTGCCGGCCGACGCGATCATCGAATCGCCTGGCTTTGTCGATCGCTTCGGGATCAACATGGTGGCCGGCATCACCCTGCCGGAAGCCTGTGCCGCCACCTGCATCGCCTCGATCAACGTCCAGCGCATGTCGGTGCACGCAGCTGTGACGGGCGACATCGACCTGTTGAAACTCGCCGTCCTCCACGATCCCCTGGTCGGCGCGGTCTCGACGCCTGAGGAGGTCTGGCAGATGGTCGACGAGATGGTGGTCGCCCAGGCGCGCTGGCTGCCGCAATATGCCGATGCCATCGAACCGGCCAAGGAAAGGCTGTCGAAATCGAAGGTCAAGACGGGCGACTGGAAGGGTGCGGCGACCCGCAACGTCCGGTCGATCGAGGAACTGCGCGTGGAGAAGGCTGGCCTCAAGCAGGCCAGCTGAGTGAGCGGGGGATGGATTGGCGGCGGCGCGTTTGAGGAGAGGCGCCCGCCTGACCCGTCAGCCCCTGATGTGGAGGAGAAGAGCCGCTTTTTGAAAGAAGCGCTCGCGACAGAGGGAGAGATAATGAGCCATTTCCGATCCATAAGCCTCGCCGGCCTGGCGCTGGCGGCGTCCGTCATCGCGATGAACGCTCATGCCGCAGAGCCGACCGTCGCACCGGTGCCCGCGACCTTTCCGGCCGAGGGCAAGATCAAGTACGTCGCACGCGATTCCATCCTCGAATTCAAGGCGCTGCCGGAATACCACGAGCCGGACTGGGTCACGGAGAAGTTCGTCATGACCGGCAAGCTGCCGCCGGTCAAGGATCGCCTGCCGAAGGAACCTATGGTCTTCAAGACCGGCAACATGCCTGACGGCATCGGCGTCTACGGCGACACCTTGCGCCACGTCATCGGCGGCCGTCCGGAAGGCTGGAACTATGGCGCGGGCCAGACGCAGGGCTGGGGCGGCATCGATATCGGCCTCTCCGAATGCCTGACGCGCACTGCTCCACTGTTCCAGGTCGAGGCGAAGGACACCGAGCCACTGCCCAACCTTGCCAAGAGCTGGGACTGGTCGCCCGATGGCCACAAGCTGACCATGCATCTGATCGAAGGGGCCAAGTGGTCCGACGGCGTCGCCTTCAATGCCGACGACGTGATGTTCTACTGGGACGACGAGGTCGTCGATCCCAATGTATCGCCGCTGAACGGCGCGACGCCCGAGACATTCGGCATCGGCACAACATTGAAGAAGATCGACGACTACACCGTCGAGTGGACGTTCAAGGAGGCCTTTCCGCGGCAGTATCTGTTCGCCATGGCCTATGGCACCTTCTGCCCCGGCCCGTCGCACATCCTGAAGCCGCAGCATCCGAAATATTCGAAGAATACCTACGACCAGTTCAAGAATGCCTT
>CAZZZI010000330.1:0-4940 GCA_964658415.1 uncultured Sphingomonas sp.
TCATCCGCGGCTACACCGCCAAGCAGTGGCAGACGGACCCGCGCGACCTGCCGGAGCACATCATCACCCGGCTGCCGGTCCGCTACAATTTCGAGAATCGCTATTTCAACGACGCCTATGAGGGCTTGCCGAAGGACGGCTATACCGCCATCTTCGAAAAGATGCTGGCGTCGCCGCACATCAAGACGATGCTCGGAACGGATTTCTTCGATATCAAGTCGCAGCTGCCGGCCGGCCTGCCGATCATCTATACAGGCCCGATCGACCGTTATTTCGACTATTCCGAGGGCGAGCTCGGCTGGCGGACGATCGATTTCGAACAGCAGACGCTCGATGTCGGCGATTTCCAGGGCACGGCAGTCATGAACTATGCCGACGAGGATGTGCCCTTCACCCGCATCCTCGAGTTCCGCCACTTCAATCCGGAGCGCAATTACCAGAACGAGAAGACCGTGGTGGTGCGCGAGTACTCCCGCTCGGCGCAGCGCAAGGACGAGCCCTACTATCCGATCGACACGCGCCAGGACAAGGATGTGTTCCTCCGCTACCGGGCAAGGGCGGAGGCGGAAGCCAACGTCCATTTCGGCGGGCGGCTCGGGACCTATCGCTATCTCGACATGCACCAGGCGATCGGTGCCGCGCTGAAGACCTTCGACAGCATGGTCACGCCTCACTTCACCGAAGGCCGGACATTCGGCTGAGACGGGATAGAGGCGGCCGCTCCATACGCTGGCCGCCTTAAAATTCATCATCGGCGGCCTCAGGCCGCGGCGAGACTCCTGCCAAACCCTGAAGAAGGTTGTTTGACGAGAGTGAGACCCTAGTCTCCCTCATCCTCGCCCTTGTGGCGGGGATCAAGCGACACGACGTCTGTCGTGTCAAAAGACTCCTTCAGCTCAAGGACTTGAGCTGCCTAGATCCCGCCACAAGGGCGAGGATGAGGGGAGTTTGGCAACCAGCTCAATTTCCCGACTGACCTGCGGACTTGTTAGATACCACCTTTGTCAGCAGCCGGAGCAGCGGCGTCAGGCCGCCGCTTTGGCTTCCGTGATCTCGTGACTGGTGGGCGTCACCATGGCCGAAATGATGCTGTGGAGGTCGAGCGAGCCGATTGGCTTGCCGTTGCCGTCCACCACCATCGCGACCGTCTGGCTGCCGCCGGTCATCTGGCGGGCTGCCATTTCCAGCGTCATGTCGCCGGGAATGCGCATCGACGAGCCTTCGCCGGAGATCGGCTTCATCACCGTCTGCACCTTGATGACGCGGCCGCGGTTCACTTCCTTGACGAAGGCGCTGATATATTCGTCGGCCGGCTGCAGCACGATGTCCTGGCCGGAGCCCTGCTGGATGACCTTACCGTCGCGGAGAATGGCGATCTTGTCGCCGAGCCGCAGTGCCTCGTCGAGATCGTGGGTGATGAAGACGACGGTCTTCTTCAGTTCCTTCTGCAGGTCGAGCAGCACGCCCTGCATGTCGACGCGGATCAGCGGGTCGAGCGCCGAATAGGCCTCGTCCATCAACAGGATGTCGGCATCATTGGTGAGCGCGCGGGCAAGCCCGACGCGCTGCTGCATGCCGCCGGACAGCTGGTTGGGGAAATGGTTCTCGAAGCCGTCGAGGCCGACCCGGGCAATCCAGTGGCGGCCCTTCTTTTCGGCTTCCGCGCGGGCGACGCCCTGGATCTGCAGGCCGTAGATGGTGTTTTCGATGACGGTGCGGTGCGGCAGCAGGGCAAATTTCTGGAACACCATCGCCGTCTTGTGGCGGCGAAATTCCCGAAGCGCGCTCTCGCTCATCTTGCAGACGTCGGTACCGTCGTAGAGCACCTCTCCGGCGGTGGGGTCGATCAGCCGGTTGATATGGCGGATCAGCGTCGACTTGCCGGAGCCCGACAGGCCCATGACGACGGTAATGGCGCCGGCCGGCATGTCGATGTTGATGTCCTGCAGGCCGAGCACATGGCCGTGCTTGGCATTGAGCTCGGTCTTGCCAAGGCCGTTCCTGACCTGTTCGACGTAATCCCGTCCACGTGGGCCGAAGATCTTGTAGAGATTCTTGATCTGGATTGCGTGACTAGCCATGGACCACCTCCGAATGCTTCTGTAGCCGCCGGCCATAGGCCTGGCTGGTTCGGTCGAAAATGATGGCGATGGCGACCAGCGCAAAGCCGTTGAGGAAGCCGACGGTGAAGAACTGGTTGTTGATCGCCTGCAGCGTGTTCTTGCCGAGACCGCCGACGCCGACCATCGAGGCGACGACGACCATGGCGAGCGACATCATGATCGTCTGGTTGATGCCGGCCATGATGGTGGGCAACGCCAGCGGGATCTGCACGTTGAAGAGTTTCTGCGTATGGGACGACCCGAAGGCGTCGGCGGCTTCCAGCACTTCCTTGTCGACGAGGCGGATGCCGAGATTGGTGAGCCTGATCATCGGCGGGACGGCGTAGATCACCACGGCGATCAGGCCGGGCACCTTGCCGATGCCGAAGATCACGACGACCGGAATGAGGTAGACGAAGCTCGGCATCGTCTGCATGACGTCGAGCGTCGGGTTGATGACGGACTGCAGCCGGTCGGAGCGGGCCATCAGGATGCCGATCGGCAGGCCGATGACGATGGCGATCAGCGTACAGACCGTGACCATGGCCAGCGTGATCATCGTGTCGTTCCACAGGCCGAAGACGCCGATCAGCGCCATCGAAACCGCCGTGCCGATGACGATCTTGAGGTTCCGGCTGGCGAGATAGACGATGGCCATCATCACCACGAGGACAATGAACCAGGGCGTGTTGGTGAACAGCCACTCGAGATAGTTCAAGAACCACTGCAGCGGCTGGACGACGGTGTCGATGACGGCGCCCCAGGAGCGGACGAGGCCGCGAAAGCCGTCGTCGATGTTCTTGCGGGCTTCCCGGATGATGGTGTCGTTGATCGCCGGGAAATTGCACAAGGCATCCGGCAGGAAAGTACATTGCAAAGCCATCACAGTCCCCTTTTTTGCCCGGGCCGGGATAGGCAATCCGTGTGGCTATCAAGATTGCCGTCCATATGGCAGGGCTGATGCCGGTTCTCAGCCTGCTCGAAGCCTGCCATGGGCAGACCCGTCGTCATGATTGAACTCGTCCGGTGCGGGCGCCGTCCAGCGGACGCGATCGTCGCAGCAGCGAGGTGAGGGCAGGCCTTGCGGCCTGCCGTCCGCTTGGTCAGATCGATGCCTTGACCTTGGTGGCGACATCCGGAGCGACCCACTTGGTCCACATGTCGGGATAGGTCTTCAGGAAGTACTTGGCGCCGTCTTCGTTGGTGCCCTGGTTGTCCGTCATCCAGGCGAGAACCTTGCCGACGGTTCCGTTGTCCCATTTGCGGGTCTTGACGTAATCCATGGCGACACCGGCCTTGTCGGCGAAGGATTTGGTGACGACGGTGAAGACGTCGGAGACGGGATAGGAGTTGACCTTGGGTGCGGCGCAATCCTGCTGCGAGGTGCAGGCATCCCATTCCTTCTTGTCGTGGGCAACGCCGAAGCTCAGCTTGACCATCTCGTATTTGCCGAGGATCGCCGTCGGGGCCCAGTAGTAGCCGAGCCAGCCGGTCTTCTTCTCGAAGGCATTGGCGATCGAGCCGTCCAGGCCGGCAGCCGAGCCGGTGTCGACGAGCGCAAAGCCTGCCTTTTCAGCGCCCAGCGCCTTGTAGAGGTTGGCCGTCGAGATCTGGCAGTTCCAGCCCGACGGGCAGTTGTAGACGGCGCCCTTGCTCTTGTCTTCCGGGGCCGGAAACAGGTCGGGATGCTTCAGGGCATCCTGGACGGTCTTGATATCGGGATGGGCGTCGGCGAGGAATTTCGGGATCCACCAGCCTTCGACGCCGCCGTCGCTGAGCAGCGGCGCTGCCTCGATCAGGCGGCCTTCGGCGGTGGCCTTGTCGAGCGCGGTGCGCACGGCATTGACCCAGAGCTCGGGCGCGATGTCCGGCTGGCCCTTCTCGTTCATCGAGGTGAAGGTCGGCTGGGTGTCGCCGGTTACCAGCGATACCTTACAGCCGTAGCCGCTTTCGAGGATGATCTTGTCGACCTGTGCGGCGACGCCGGCAGACGCCCAGTTCATTTCGGCGATCGAGACGTCGCCGCATCCGGCCGCACTTGCCGAGCCAGCCAAAGCATAGGCGCCTGCAGCGAAGATAACGGAAGCGATAAGCTTCTTCATTTGATACTCTCCCAGTGTTCTTGCAGTTGATCACGTTCTTGCATTTGCTCGCGGGGACCGCACACTAATTGGTGCATCGATCCCTGGTCGCGATTTGCTTCACCGATCCAGCCGCCCGAGAGCGCCTTTCCGGTCCCCTTTTGGTATGTCAGCTTTTCTTGCGCCTAGGGATGACAACTTCCCCGAGCCAGCCTTTTCATACCTTGAAACCAAGCCTAGGGATTAATGCGGAGAAATCAACAGGGAGACCGCGCGGCGAGCGGTCGGGATCATGTTCAGGCCGCAGTAGAAGACGCGAAAATAGCCTTCTGGACGGGGCTTCTGGCTTGAAATTGGGCATGCGCGGAGGAAAATTGGGCGTCTCAGCCGGCAGGGACGATCAAAACTCGAAATCATGCGCCCAAGCAAGACGTTTTGTATTCCATTCGCGTCTTTTGGCTCAACTGCAGCGGGTCCTGAAAAAAATCAAAAAAAACGCGATTCATTCTTAATTAAGCTCCTAATAACCATCCGGTAACCCTGTCCGGCTATTGGTTGAGGTGCGGCGGAGACATCGCTGCTTCTCCGGATCAGGTTGTGCGTCCCGGAGAAAGCCTGTCTCGCGTCTCTGCCGACCATCGACGGCATAAAAATCGCGCCGTGCTGCAAAACCAGCCGGCGCGATTTTTGTTTGTGGCTTGTATCGGGGATCGAGCAAGGGCTCGAAGCCGGAGCCGGATCAGCCGGCCGAGCCGGT
>CAZZZI010000331.1:0-4923 GCA_964658415.1 uncultured Sphingomonas sp.
TGATGTTGCGCGAGGATTCTTCGCCTTCATACTGGACCGGGTAGAACAGCAGCGAATTCAGCTCTTCGAACACAGGCAGGACCGACTTGCGCGACGAGGACGTCCAGCAGCCGAAGACGGCCGAAACCTTGTCCTTCTGGATCAGTTCGCGGGCCTTTTCGGCAAACAGCGGCCAGTCCGAGGCGGGATCGACGACGACGGCTTCGAGCTTCTTGCCGAGAAGGCCGCCCTTCTTGTTCTGCTCGTCGATGAGCATCAGCATGGCATCCTTGAGGGTGGTCTCGGAGATGGCCATGGTGCCGGAAAGCGAATGAAGAATGCCAACCTTGATCGTGTCGTCCGCAGCATAGGCGGCGCTTGAGACCAAAGCCGACGTCGACAGGACGGCGCCGAGAATGGCACCCGTGACGTAGTTCTTGAAATTCATTGTTCTATCCCCTCTTGAAATTTTGACAGCAGCGGCAAAAGACCGCCGTTAACTGCTGCTTAAGGGACTATGGTTTGCCGCAATGCAAAACCGTATACGCAATTTGACGTAGGTCTCGGGGCGAAACGTGCATCCGGCCCGTGCTGGCGCTTTAAGGCCGGCAATGAACCGTGTTAGCTAGGTCAGCAGGAAATCTGAGAGGCGTCGAGCAAGGCATGGCCGCACGGCAACGTATCATCCCGGTCAGGCGCGAATACAACCGCTGGGTGGCCAACCAGACGCTTGAGGACTACGCCCTGCGCTTCACGGCGAAGAGCGCCCGGCAATTCTCCTCGGCGCGCATCTCGCAGACCGCGATCGGTGCCATCTCCTTCCTGGCGCTGGAGGCGATCGGCGGTGCTATCACGCTCTCCTACGGCACGACCAACGCCTTCTACGCCATCATTGTTGCCAGCCTCGTCATGCTCGGCATCGGCCTGCCGATCAGCCGCTACGCCATCCGCCACGGCGTCGATATCGATCTTCTCACCCGTGGCGCCAGCTTCGGCTATATCGGCTCGACCGTCACCTCGCTGATCTATGCCAGCTTCACCTTCATGCTGTTTGCCATCGAGGCATCGATCATGTCCGGCGCGCTGGAGCTGACGCTCGGGATTCCGCTGTGGATCGGCTATATCATCAGCGCCTGCATGGTCATTCCGCTGGTGACCCACGGGGTGCGCCTGATCAGCCGCTTCCAGCTATTGACGCAGCCGTTCTGGATCATCCTCAATGTCCTGCCTTTCATCTTCATCGCCTTTTCGGACTGGGAGAAATTCGACATCTGGCGGGCCTTTGCCGGCCTCGACCGGCCGTCCGCTGCAGCCGGAAGCGGTGCGCCCTTCGACCTCATCGACTTCGGTGCCGCCTCGGCCGTCATCCTGGCGTTGATCTCGCAGATCGGCGAGCAGGCCGACTTCCTCCGCTTCCTGCCGCCGGAAGGCCATCGCAAGCTGCGTCACCGGCTGGCCATCTTCCTCGCCGGTCCGGGTTGGGTCATCATCGGCGCGCCAAAGCTGCTCGCCGGCTCCTTCCTCGTGGTGCTGACGCTGAGCGCCGGCGTGCCCGCAGACCGCGCCGCCGACCCGGCGCAGATGTACCTTACCGCCTTCGGCTACATGATCCCCTGGCACAATGCCGCGCTGCTGCTGATGGCCGCCTTCGTCATGGTCTCGCAGCTGAAGATCAACGTCATGAATGCCTATGCAGGCTCGCTCGCCTGGTCGAACTTCTTCTCGCGCCTGACCCACAGCCATCCCGGCCGCGTCATTTGGCTGGTGTTCAACGTCGCCATCGCCCTGCTCCTCATGGAGCTCGGCATCTACAAGCTGCTGGAAGAGACGCTCGGCATCTTCTCGATCATCTCCATGGCCTGGCTCTGCACCATCTCGGCAGACCTGTTCATCAACAAGCCGCTTGGTCTCGCCCCAGAAGGCATCGAGTTCAAGCGCGCCCATCTCTACGACATCAACCCGGTCGGCCTCGGCGCCATGACGCTCTCGGCCGGCATTGCGCTCATGGCCCATTTCGGCCTGTTCGGTGCGGTGGCGGCCTCGCTTGCCCCCTACATCACCCTGATCGTCGCACTGATCGCCTCGCCGGCCATCGCCTGGGCGACGAAGGGCAAATACTACCTGGCGCGCAAGCCGCGGCACAGCTGGAAGAACCTGACCGATATCACCTGCTCGATCTGCGAGCATCCGTTCGAGCCTGAAGACATGGCCTGGTGCCCCGCCTACGCAGCCCCGATCTGCTCGCTGTGCTGCTCGCTCGACAGCCGTTGCCACGACATGTGCAAGCCCAACGCCCATCTCAACGCCCAGATCGGCACCGTCGCCCGCGCCGTCCTGCCGAAGACTGTCATAGCCAAGCTCACCACCCGCCTCGGCCGCTACGGCATTGCCGTGGCTCTGGCGCTGGGCGCGGTCGGGGTCATCCTGGCGCTGATCGCCCATCAGGTGGCGTCAGCCTCGCCGGAAACGGCCGAGGTCGTCAACCGCACCATCCTGATCGTCTTCTTCGTCTTCGCTGTGATCGCCGGCGTCGTCTGCTGGTTCTACGTGCTCGCCCATGACAGCCGGGTCGTGGCGGAGGAGGAATCGTCGCGGCAGAACACGCTGCTCCTAAAGGAAATCGCCGCCCATAAGAAGACCGACGCAGCACTGCAGACGGCCAAGGAGACGGCCGAAAGCGCCAACCGCGCCAAGAGCCGCTACGTTGTCGGCCTCAGCCACGAATTGCGCACGCCGCTCAACGCCGTGCTCGGCTACGCGCAGATCCTCGAGCGCGACGAAACCATCCCGGCGCCCCGCCAATCCTCGATCCGCGTGATCCGCCGCAGCGCCGAGCATCTGTCAGGCCTGATCGACGGGCTGCTCGATATCTCGAAGATCGAGGCCGGCCGGCTGCAGGTCTATTCGAACGAGATCAACATCCGCGATTTCCTCGACCAGATCATCGACATGTTCCGGCCGCAGGCGCAGGCCAAGGGCCTGAGCTTCATCCACGAACGCGCCGCCGCCCTGCCGGACTACGTCCGCACCGACGAGAAGCGTCTGCGCCAGATCCTCGTCAACCTCCTCTCCAACGCCATCAAGTTCACCGACGAAGGCACCGTGCGCTTCGACGTCGCCTATCGCAGCCAGGTGGCGACCTTCTCGCTCTCGGACACCGGTCGCGGCATTGCCGAGAAGGACCTTTCTCGCATCTACGAACCCTTCCAGCGCGGAGAAGCCGAAACTGTCCGCCCCATGCCCGGCCTCGGCCTCGGCCTGACGATCACCCAGCTTTTGACCAATACGCTCGGCGGCGAGATATCGGTGACCAGCGAGAAGGACGTCGGCTCGACCTTCAAGGTCCGCCTCATGCTGTCGGCGGTGCAGCGGCAGATGAAGCCGGCGCCGCAGGAGCGCAAGATTATCGGCTACGACGGCTCCCGCCGGACGATCGTCGTCGTCGACGACAACGAGGATCACCGGGAGATGATGCGTGAGATCCTGGCGCCGCTCGATTTCGTCGTGCTGACCGCCGTCAGCGGGCCGGACTGCCTGACGCTGATCGAGGGCATCAAGCCGGATCTCTTCCTCGTCGACATCTCCATGCCCGGCATGAACGGCTGGCAGCTGGTGGCAAGGCTGCGCGAAAGCGGCCAGACCAGCCCGATCCTCATGCTTTCCGCCAATATCGGCGACGGGACCGCAGGCCGGGAAGCGAGCGGGGGGCACGACGATGCCATCGCAAAGCCCGTCGACATCCGCCAGCTCCGCGACCGGCTGGCGCTGCATCTCGACCTCAAATGGATCTATGCCGATACCGTCGCGGCCCCCGTCGTGAAGGCGCCCCTGCCGATGAAGAGCCCCGGCCCCGATCCGATCGCGGAGTTGATAAGCCTCGCCGAAATCGGCTATATCAGGGGCATAGAGGCAAAGCTTGCCGATCTCGCCAAGCTTGACGACAACCAACCCTTCATCGATGCGCTGCGGGTCTACGTCCAGGCCTTCGATCTCAGTGGCTTCGTGGCGTTCCTGCGAGACTTCGACACCGAAAAGGTAGAACCGATTGGCTGATCCCGCCCTGCCCCGCGACATTGTCCTGCTGGTGGACGACTCGCCGGAAGCCCTCGGATTTCTGACCGACGCGCTGGAGCAATCCGGCTTTTCCGTGCTGATCGCCACCTCCGGCCGGGCGGCATTGGCGATCGTCGAGCGCATCACGCCCGACCTCATCCTGCTCGACGCCGTCATGCCCGACATGGACGGATTTGAGACGTGCCGTCGGCTGAAGGCAAATGCGGGCATCTCGCAGGTGCCCGTCATCTTCATGACCGGCCTCACCGAGACCGAGCATGTGGTCCACGCGCTGGAGTCGGGCGGCGTCGACTATCTGACCAAGCCGATCAACATCGACGAATTGCGCGCCCGCATCCGCGTCCACCTGCGCAATGCCCGCTCGGCGCAGAGCGCCAGGGTGGCGCTGGACGCCGCCGGCCGTCATCTGCTGGCCGTCCGGGGAGACGGCAGCATCCACTGGTCGACGCCGCAGGCGACGCGGCTGGTCAACGCCGCGACCGGCAGCGACGACGGCCTCGACATCGTCGTCGCCGAGATTGCCGCCTTCATGCAGAAGGCCGGCCGCCCGCTCGCCGCCCGCGACAATCTTCTGTCCATCAGTAATAGCGGGCACGCGGCGCTTCAGCTCGCCTTCCTCGGCACGATCGGCCCGGACGAGCACCTGTTCCGCCTGACGGCCGCAAGGCAGCACGCCGACGACAGCATGCTGCGCCAGCATTTCTCCCTGACCCAGCGGGAATCCGAGGTGCTGCTCTGGATCGCCAAGGGCAAGGCCAATCGCGACATCGGCGACATCCTCGGCCTCTCCGCCCGCACCGTGAACAAGCATCTCGAACAGATCTACGTCAAACTCGGCGTCGAAAACCGCGCCTCCGCCGCCGTCAAGGC
>CAZZZI010000332.1:0-4918 GCA_964658415.1 uncultured Sphingomonas sp.
GCATCGATTTTTCACTTCGGCACCTATTCGATCGGCGAGGCAAAGCGCTATATGTCTGAACGTGGCATTGCCATGCGGCTGGACTGACCCGTGAAACGAGGCGACATGAGCGGATTTTCCCTTTCCGATCTGGAAAAGATCGTCGACCAGCGCGCGCGAGCGGGTGCCGACGAATCGTGGACGGCTAGGCTTGTCGCCGGCGGGCAGGCCAAGGCTGCCAAGAAGCTCGGCGAAGAGGCGATCGAAGCCGTCATGGCGGCCGTTCTCAACGACCGCGAGAACCTCACCTATGAGGCCGCAGACCTGCTTTACCACCTGATGGTGGTGCTGAAGATTGCCGACATACCGCTTGACGAAGTGCTTGGCGAACTTGAAAGACGGACCCTGCAATCCGGCCTCACCGAAAAGGCCGGTCGGCAGAGCTCATGACGTCACCAAGCTCCGCCCCAGCACCCGAACCGCTGGATCATTTTCAGGCCAACGCCTATTCGCCCTATCATTTCTTCTCGTCTGAGGAATGGGCCAAATTCCGCGCCGACACGCCCCTGACCCTGACGGCCGACGAGGTCGACAGGCTGCGGTCGATGGGTGACCCGATCGACCTCGACGAGGTCCGGCGCATCTATCTATCCGTATCGCGGCTGCTGTCGGCGCATGTCGAATCGTCGCAAATCCTGTTCGAGCAGCGCAATCGCTTTCTCAGCCTCGAGAATGTCGCCAAGACGCCCTTCGTCATCGGGATCGCCGGGTCGGTGGCGGTGGGCAAATCGACGACGGCGCGTATCCTGAAGGAACTGCTCGGCCGCTGGCCGTCCAGCCCGAAGGTCGACCTGATCACCACGGACGGTTTTCTGCATCCCAATGCCGAATTGCAGCGGCGCAACCTGATGCAGCGCAAGGGCTTCCCTGACAGCTACGACACCGGCGCATTGCTGCGCTTCCTGTCGGCGATCAAGGCCGGCCGGCCGGATGTAGCGGCGCCCTGCTACTCGCATCTCGTCTACGACGTGCTGCCCAACGAATACAAGATCGTCGATCGACCGGACATCCTGATCTTCGAGGGCATCAACGTGCTGCAGTCGCGGCATCTGCCGGCCGATGGCAAGATCGTGCCGATGGTGTCGGATTTCTTCGATTTCTCGATCTATATCGACGCGGACGAGAAGCTGGTCCGCAAGTGGTACGTGAAACGCTTCATGAAGCTGCGTGAAACAGCCTTCCGCGACCCCAATTCGTTCTTCCACCGCTACGCGTCGATCACCGAGGAAGAGGCCCTCCTGACAGCCGAAGGTCTCTGGAAGAACATCAATCTGCGCAACTTGCGCCAGAACATCCTTCCGACGCGGCCGCGGGCGGATCTGATCCTGCGGAAAGGCCAGGATCACCTCATCGAACAGGTTGCTCTGCGCAAGCTCTAGCGGCAGCGTTCGACCGAGATTGCACGGACGCTGCTTTCAGCTTCACGGAAGTCCTGCGTTCGCAGGAGCAGCCCGCGCAAAGCCCGAGCAAAGCTTGCGGGGGGTCGCGGCGGCGTGCTCCGGCATTTGGGCGCTATGAGGTGACGCGCCTCAAGGTGAGGTTTATGCGGCCGCCGCTCTTCAGCAAGGTCGAGGTTGCCGGGTAAATCCGGTCGACCCCATGGAAGCAGAGCCTGCCCCCGCCTCCCAGCACGACGATATCGCCGCTGGCCAGCTTCATCGAGGAGGTCTTGTCCGTCCTGGAGTTGCCGCCGATGCGAAACAGGCAGCTGTTGCCGAGCGAGATCGAAATGACGGGCGCGCCGAGATCCTGCTCGTCCTTGTCCTGGTGCAGGCCCATCTTGGCGTCATCGCCGTAGAAATTCACCAGGCAGGCCTCGGGCGGCTTTGCATAGCCGGCGATGTCTGCCCAGAGTGTCAAGAGAGAGGCCGGTATTGCCGGCCAGGGACGATCGGTGACCGGATGCGTCTGCTGATAGCGATAGCCGCGCTGCTTGTCCGTCACCCAGCCGAGCGGACCGCAATTGGTCATCCGCACCGACATAGGCTTGCCGGTTCCGGGCATTGCCGGGACGAACAGGGGCGCTGCGGCCACGACATCGCGGATTTCCGCAACGAGCGCCTCCTGCGCCGCACGGTCGAGATAGCCTGGAAGGTGACGAATTCCGTTTGACAGCATCATGTTCGGGTGTTCCGCGATTGTCCTGACCGCAATCTAGTGCGGGGAAAGCGGACAGACAGCGTTTAGTCGCTACCGTCCGCCTTGCCGCGCAGTTTCTTGACTTCGGAACGACCGGACTTGGCTTTCAGCCGGCGCTCGACGGAACCCTTGGTGGGCCTTGTCTTGCGGCGTGGCGGCGGTGGCGGCAGCGCGGCTTCGAGTATGAGTTCCTTCAGACGATCGCGCGCATCCTCGCGGTTGCGGTCCTGGCTGCGGAAACGGCTTGCCTCGATCATCAGCACGCCGTCCTTCGACAGTCGCCGGCCGGCCAGCTTGACGGCATTGGCCTTGACCCGCTCGTTCAGCGACGGCGAGTTGACGAGGGTGAAAAACAGCTGCACGGCCGTCGACACCTTGTTGACGTTCTGGCCGCCGGGACCCCCTGCCAGAACGAACTGTTCCGTCAGCTCCCAGCCGGCAATGGTGATCCGGTCGTTGATATATAGCGCGTCGCTGGCCATGGCTGTCTCCAGGCCCGTCTATCCCATATTGTCGGACAGTTGAAAACAGGCGAGAGCCCAAAAGCAAAACCCGACGCAAAAAGCGCCGGGTTTCACGTGAATCATCAGCTATTTATGTCTATTCCGCCGCTGCCCGCATGCCGGGAGCCGCATCGCGGACGCCGCCGTCGACGTGGTCCTCGAACTTGGTGAAGTTGGTGACGAACATCTGCACGAGCTTTGCGGCCTGGGCATCATAGGCTGCTGGATCAGCCCAGGTGCTGCGGGGATCGAGGATGTTTCCATCCACTCCCTCGACCGAGACCGGCACGGCGAACCCGAAATTCGGATCCGTGCGGAACGCCACCTTTTCCAGATCGCCGTTTAGAGCGGCCGCGAGCAGCGCCCGCGTCGCCTTGATCGGCATGCGGCGACCGGTGCCGTAAGCGCCGCCTGTCCAGCCCGTATTGACCAGCCAGCAGTCGACGCCGTGACGCCCGATCAGCTCCTTCAGGAGATTGCCGTATTCGGCCGGATGACGGGGCATGAAGGGTGCGCCGAAGCAGGTCGAGAAAGTGGCTTCCGGCTCTGTGACGCCTTTTTCGGTGCCGGCGACCTTGGCGGTGTATCCGGACAGGAAATGGTACATCGCCTGTTCGGGCGTCAGCCGGGCGATGGGGGGCATGATACCGAAGGCGTCTGCCGTCAGCATGATGATCGTCTGCGGATGACCGGTCATGCCGCTTTCGGACGCGTTCGGGATGAAATGCAGCGGATAGGCGCTGCGGGTATTCTCCGTCAGCGAACTGTCGTCGAGGTCAGGCACGCCCTCTGCATCCAGGACGACATTTTCCAGCACCGTTCCAAACCGGCGGGTCGTGGCGTAGATTTCCGGCTCTGCCTCGGCCGACAGGCGGATGGTCTTGGCGTAGCAGCCGCCTTCGAAATTGAAGATGCCGTTTTCGCCCCAGCCATGTTCGTCATCGCCGATCAGCGTGCGGCTCGGATCGGCCGAGAGCGTCGTCTTGCCGGTGCCCGACAGCCCGAAGAAGACGGCCGCATCGCCATCCGGGCCGACATTGGCCGAGCAATGCATCGGCATCACGTGACGGGCCGGCAGCAGATAGTTCAACACTGTGAAGACGGACTTCTTCATTTCGCCCGCGTAGGAGGTGCCACCGATCAGCACCAGGCCCCTCGTCAGATCGCAGGCGATCACGGTTTCGCTCCTGCATCCGTGGCGTTCCGGATCGGCGCGAAAACTCGGCAGGTCGATGATCGTCAGCTCAGGCACGAAATCCCGCAGGGCTTCGCGATCCGGCCGGATCAGCAGGTTGCGGATGAACAGCGAGTGCCAGGCGAATTCCGTGATGACGCGCGACGGCAGCGCGTATTCGGGATCGGCGCCGCCAATCAGGTCCTGCACGAAGAGGGACGCTCCGGCGGCATGCGCCAGCATGTCCTGGTGCAGCTGCGCAAAGTGGGCCGGCGTCATCGGCTTGTTGTTATCCCACCAGATCTGGTCTTCCGTCGCGTCGTCGCGCACCACGAACTTGTCTTTCGGCGAGCGGCCGGTGTGCTGACCCGTGAGGGCACGAAGCGCGCCATGTGCGGTCAACTCGGCCTCGCCGCGTCGAATCGCCTCCTCGTAAAGCTTTGCCTCGGGTAAATTGTAGGCAACGCTGGCAACGCTCCCCAATCCGATAGTATCCAGGCCGACTGCCGGGTTGTGCTCTCCGAAAACCTGCATCGCGATTGTATCCCCTGTTGCAGCATTGGCCATTCGATGAAGCAAGCCTTAGAAGCTATTTTACCTTCACACAAGAGACTTAAATCAAAAATAGTCAATGTATTCAGATATTTAATCGATTTAAATTTATGAAATAAATTTTAAATCGTTTGAAATCTGGCAATTCGCAATTTGGATCGGTGCAACTGCAGGTATGAGTGGGGAGTGACAAAAATATACTCCCTTTATCTTTGCCACAATTTGTTCCACCTTTATCCCCCATAAGCGCGCCTGGTTGAGGCCGATCCTGTCGGCTGACCGCCTGGGTCGGGGTCCAATTCCGGGAGATGCGCTTTGATGACGGAGACCAACAGCATGCTGACAATCGCGCTCGTAGACGACGACCGCAATATCCTAACCTCGGTGTCCATCGCCCTGGAAGCCGAAGGATACAAGGTCGAGACCTACACGGACGGGGCATCGGCTCTGGACGGCCTTCTGGCGCGGCCGCCGCAGCTGGCGATCTTCGATATCAAGATGCCGCGCATGG
>CAZZZI010000333.1:0-4876 GCA_964658415.1 uncultured Sphingomonas sp.
CTTGGAAGCCTTCACTCGGCAGCCTTGGAGACGGCCGGGAAGAAGCGGTTTTCGGGGCGGGGCAGGCCGAGGTGATCGCGCAAAGTCGTGCCTTCGTATTCCCGGCGGAACAGGCCGCGCCGCTGCAGCTCCGGGACAAGACGATCCGCGACATCGTCGAGGCCTTGAGGCAGGAACGGGAAGACGACGTTGAAGCCGTCCGAACCCTCTTCCGACAACCAGGTCTCCATTTCGTCGGCGATGGTCTCGGGCGTGCCGACGAAGGCGAGACCGCCGTAGCCGCCGAGGCGCTGGGCGAGCTGGCGGACGGTGAGTTGTTCCCTTTCGGCCATGCGGATCACCTGCTCGCGGCCGCTTTTGCTGGCGTTGGTTTCCGGGATTTCGGGGAGCGGCGCGTCGGGATCGAACTTCGAGGCATCGTGGCCGAGCGAGATCGACAGGGAGGCGATGGCGCTGTCGTAGTGCACGAGGCTGTCGAGCCGGGCGCGTTTGGCGCGGGCCTCCTCGACGCTGTCGCCGACGACGACGAAGGCAGCCGGCAGGATCTTCAGGTGGTCCGGGTTGCGGCCGACATCAGGCATGCGACCCTTGATATCGGCATAGAGCCGCTTTGCGGTTTCGAGATCGCGGGGTGCTGCAAACACGACCTCGGCGGTCTCCGCTGCCAGCTGCTTTCCCGGCTCCGACTGGCCGGCCTGGACGACCACGGGCCAGCCCTGCGGCGTGCGGGCGATATTCAGCGGCCCGCGCACCGACAGGCTGTCGCCCTTGTGGTCGAGGACATGCATCTTCTCCGGGTCGAAGAAGATGCCGCTGTCCGTGTCGCGGATGAAGGCGTCGTCGGCAAAGCTGTCCCAGAGGCCTGTGACGACGTCGTAGAATTCGCGGGCGCGCCGGTAGCGCTCGTCATGGTCGACATGATCCTCGAGACCGAAGTTGAGGGCGGCGTCCGGGTTGGACGTGGTGACGATGTTCCAGCCGGCGCGGCCGTCGCTGATGTGGTCGAGCGAGGCGAAGCGGCGGGCGATGTGGTAGGGCTGCTCGAACGTCGTCGAGGCTGTGGCGACAAGGCCGATCTTCTCGGTGACGGCAGCCAGCGCCGACAGCAGCGTGAAGGGCTCGAACGAGGTCACCGTATGGCTGCGCTTCAGCGCCTCGATCGGCATGTTGAGAACGGCGAGATGGTCGGCCATGAAGAAGGCATCGAACTTTGCCGCTTCGAGCTTCTGGGCAAAGCTCTTTATGTGCCTGAAATTGAAATTGGCATCGGGATAGGCGCCGGGATAGCGCCACGCGCCGGTGTGCAGGCTGACGGGGCGCATGAAAGCGCCAAGCTTCATTTGCTTCTGGCCGGACATGGGAAGATCCTCTTCAACCTTTTGGGGCACCGCGTGTCGCGGTGCAGGAAGTTGCGAAACAGGTAGGGATGCCGCTACCCTATTCAAAGACCGGCCGCCTCTTTTTATGAATGGGCCGGACGCCGCGCAGGCCGGAATGCGGGACGACGGCAAGGTCGATGGCGCGGCCGATGTTTTTTTGCCCTGCGGCTTTCCCAAGGGGGCAATTGGGACTAGATCAAGTCCATAGGCCCAAGGGACAAAATCCATGCACGACAAGGACATCGCCGAGATTGCCGGATGGCTGATGCAGCGAGGTCTGAAAGGGGCGACGGAAATCGAGCTTCTGACCGGATTTTGCGAGGCCTGCCGCCACAGCGGGCTTCAGCTCAACCGTGGCATGGCGCTGATGGATACGCTGCACCCCGTCTTCGAAGGTCGGGTCTTTCGATGGGACAGCACCGAGGTCATCGAGCCCGTGTTCGAATACGGATCGTCCAATGAGGGGATCGATGCGGAAAACTGGCTGAAGTCCTCATTCTACTACCTGCAGACCAAACAGCTGCCGGAGGTGCGCCGCCGCATCGGCCATGGCGATCCGGCAGATTTCTACACGCTGGGTGCCATGAAAGAGGCGGGCATCACGGACTTCGTCGCCTTCGCCCATCCCTTCGAAGACGCCGGCACCATCGGCGACATGGACTATTTTTTCGCGCATTTTGCGACGACGGAAAAGGATGGTTTTCCGGAGGCCACAATCGAGACCCTGCGCCGGCTGGTGCCTGCCCTGGCGCTTGCGATCAAGTGTACCGCGCTCGGCCGCATCGCCCGGACCATCGCCGAAGTCTATCTCGGCAAGGACGCGGCGGAGCATGTGCTGCGCGGCAAGATCACCCGCGGCAAGACGGAGCGCATTTCGGCGGCTCTCTGGTTTTCGGATCTCGCCAACTACACGCGCATTTCGGACCGGGCCGAGCCCGACGAGATCATCCCGATGCTCAACGACTATGCCGATGCCGTCATCTCCTCGATCCACGAGGCGGGGGGCACCGTGCTGAAGCTGGTCGGCGACGGCACGCTGGCGATTTTCAAGGCGGTCGATGAGGGCGATGCCTGCGCGGCCGCGCTGAAGGCGGAATCGCTCCTGCGGCGGCGCCTGCGCAACCTCAATGCCCAGCGCCAGATCGAGGGCAGGCCGACGACGGAGATCTATCTCGGCCTGCATATCGGCGAGGTGTTCTACGGCAATATCGGCAGCCAGGACAGGCTCGATTTCACCGTCATCGGGCCGGCGGTCAACGAAGTCAGCCGCATCGCCTCGATGTGCCACTCGGTCGACAGGGATATTCTGATGTCGTCCAATTTCGTGGAAGCCGGGCAGGTTTCCCAGCGCAACGATCTCGTCTCCGTCGGCCGCTACGCGCTGCGGGGCGTCAAGCGGCCGCAGGAACTGTTTACGCTGATGCAGGGCTGAGAGCGGGCGGCGGCATCAGCATTTCGCCGCCAGATACATCGGGCCGCCCTTGTGGGACGGAAAGCCGTAACCGTTGATAACGACAAGATCGATATCGCTCGGTCGCGCGGCGATGCCCGCGTCGAGCAGCCTGTGGCCTTCGTCGGCCATCGCCTGCAGCAGGCGGGCAACAATTTCCTCGGGTGAAAAGCTGCGTTTCAAGATGCCCTTCTCAGTGCGGATGTTTTCGATCAGCGCCGTGACCTCGGGGTCCACGGTCCGCTTACCCTCGGGATAGGCATACCAGCCGCGTCCGGTCTTCTGGCCGAAGCGTCCGGCCTCGCAAAGCCGGTCGGCAATCGGCACAGTGCGCTCCTTCGGAGCGCGCTCGGCTGCCTGGCGCTTGCGGCGGGCCCAGGCGATTTCTAGGCCGGCCATGTCGTAGACTGCAAACAGGCCCATGGGAAAGCCGAAGGCTTCCAGCGCCGCATCGATCTCGTGGGGCAGGGCGCCGTCTTCGAGCATGAATTCCGCCTCGCGGCGGTAGGCGGAGAAGATGCTGTTGCCGATAAAGCCCTCGGTGACGCTTGAGACGACCGGCAACTTGCCCAGCCGCTTGGCGAAGGCGAGCGCGCTTGCCAGGACGTCCGGTGCCGTCCGGGCACAGTTCACCACC
Source organism: uncultured Sphingomonas sp. (assembly GCA_964658415.1). Taxonomy (GTDB): domain Bacteria; phylum Pseudomonadota; class Alphaproteobacteria; order Rhizobiales; family Rhizobiaceae; genus Rhizobium. The sequence continues at coordinate 3,467 of CAZZZI010000333.1, forward strand.
TCGACCAGCCGCATGATGTTGGCGGGCGAGAAGAAGTGCAGGCCGACGACGCGGGACGGATGGCGGGTGGCGGCGGCAATCGTGTCCGGATCGAGATAGCTGGTGTTGGTGGCGAGGATCGCGTCGTCGCGTACGATGCCGTCGAGGCGCTGGAAGAGCGCTGTCTTGACGGCCATGTCGTCGAAGACGGCTTCGATGACGAGGTCGGCATCGGCGAGTTTGGCGCTATCGCTGGTGACCGTCAGGCGGCTCAGTTGGTCGGCAAGACCTCCTGCGTCCAGCCGGCCAAGCTGTACCGCCTTTTCCAGAAGCGCCACGATCCTAGCGCGGCCGCTGAGAGCGGCCTCTTCCGTCTGCTCCAGACCGACAACCCGATAGCCGGCACAGAGCGTTGCCACTGCAATGCCCGAGCCCATCAGGCCGGTGCCGACAATGCCGACGGTCGCAATCGGGCGCGGCGTCACGCTCTCCAGCCCCTCGACCTTGCCAGCCGAGCGTTCGGCGAAAAAGACGTAGCGCAGGGCCGCCGACTGGTCCGAGTCGCGCAGGCGCAGAAAGGTTGCCCGCTCCTCGGCAAGACCACCGGCGAGCGTCGTCGATGCGGCCTGCCGGACCAGGCGCAGGGCTTCGCCGGGCGCTATCTGGCCTCTGGATCGGGCGATGATTTTGGCCGCGAGCGGCTCAATTGCGGTGGCGTCCTCCGGCGGAACTTCAAGCTGGCCGGTGCGGCGGAGGGGCGTTGCCTCGAGTGTCCGCACCATGGCAACGGCGGCCGCGCGCTCATGGGTGTCGATGCCGTCGATGAGGCCGAGCGCGGCTGCTTCCGCTGCCTTGACGATGCGGCCGGTGCCGATCAGGTCGAGGGCGGCCGAGGTGCCGACCAGGCGGGGCAGGCGTTGGGTGCCGCCGGCGCCGGGGACGAGGCCGAGCTTGACTTCGGGCAGGCCAAAGCTCGCCGCGGGGTTTGCGACACGGCCGTGGCAGGCGAGGAGGATTTCGCAGCCGCCGCCAAGCGCTGCGCCGTTGACGGCGGCGATGACAGGCTTTTCGAAAGCCTCGATGCGGTTGATGACGTCGGGCAGGATAGGCTCGACTGGGGGCTTGCCGAACTCCCGGATATCGGCGCCGCCGACGAAGGTTCGGCCTGCGCCCGTCAGCACGACGCCGATGATGGCTTCCGTCTGCGTCGCATGGTCGAGCGCCGCCATGATGCCGGCGCGGACGTGGCTCGACAGGGCGTTGACGGGCGGGTTGTCGAGGGTGACCACCAGGATGCCATCGACCGTTTCGCCCGAGACGCTCTCCGAGAAGATCAGTGCCGGCATCGCCGCTCTCCTATTCCGGAACGACGGCGGTCGCCTGGATCTCGATCTTGGCGCGGTCCTCGACGAGGCCGACGACCTGGACGGC
>CAZZZI010000334.1:0-4871 GCA_964658415.1 uncultured Sphingomonas sp.
TCGAAGAAGGAAATCCTCTCGCTCTATCTCGACCGCACCTATATGGGCGGCGGCACCTTTGGCGCGGCGGCGGCAGCGCAATATTATTTCGGCAAGAACATTTCGGACGTCAACCTGGCTGAGGCCGCCATGCTTGCCGGCCTGTTCAAGGCGCCGACCAAATATGCCCCCAGCGTCAACCTGCCGGCGGCACGGGCGCGGGCCAACGACGTCCTGTCCAACCTCGTCCAATCCGGCTTCATGACCGAGGGCCAGGTGGTGGCCGCCCGCCGGAACCCGGCCTCCGTCGTCGACCGGGCGCAGGTGGTGTCGCCGGACTTCTTCCTCGACTGGGCCTTCGACGAGGTGCAGCGGCTGTCGCAGCGCTTTGCCGAGCGCTCGCTGATCGTGCGCACCACCATCGACATGAGCCTGCAGAAGACGGCGGAGGACAGCATCTCTTCCAGCCTGCTCGAATATGGCGAGCGCTACAATGCCAAGCAGGGCGCCTCCGTGATGATCGAGACCGGCGGCGCGGTCCGGGCCATGGTCGGCGGCAGGGACTATGGCGAAAGCCAGTTCAACCGCGCCACCAAGGCGCTGCGCCAGCCCGGTTCGTCGTTCAAGATCTACACCTATGCGGTTGCCATGGAGAGCGGCATGACGCCGACGACGACGGTCGTCGATGCGCCGATCACCTGGGGCAACTGGAGCCCGCACAATTACGAGAACCGCTATGAAGGCCGGGTGACGCTGACGGAGGCGATCGCGAAATCGATCAATACCATTCCGGTGCGGCTCGCCAAGGAGCATTTCGGCATCCAGCCGATCCGCGAGATGGCCAAGCGCATGGGCGTCGAAAGCCCCGTGCGCAACGACAAGACCATCCCGATCGGCACCTCCGAAGTGACTGTGCTCGACCAGGCGACCGCCTATGCCGTCTTCCCCTCCGACGGGCTGCAATCGCGCCGCCACGGGATCAGCGAGATCGTCGGTTACGACGGCAAGATCCTCTATGATTTCAATCGCGACGAGGCACCGGCCAAGCGCGTCCTGTCGGAACAGGCGAATTCCTCGATGACGCAGATGCTGACCCAGATCCCGGTCATCGGCACCGGCCGCAAGGCAGCCCTCGACCACGGCATCGTCGTCGGCGGCAAGACCGGCACGACGCAGGCCTATCGCGATGCCTGGTTCATCGGCTTTTCCGGCAACTACACCTGCGCCGTCTGGTTCGGCAACGACGACTATACCTCGACCAACAATATGACCGGCGGCACGCTGCCGGCGATGACCTTCAAGAAGATCATGGACTACGCCCACCAGGGCATCGCCCTCAAACCCATCCCCGGCCTCGCCGACCCCTTCCCGGCCCAAAAGCCGATGACGGCGGCGGCCCGCAAAGCCGCCGAAGCCGCCGCCGCCACCGCCGAACCACCGCCCGTGCGACCCCGCTCGCTGTCGGCGGAATCGACGAAGGTGCTGAGAGACCTCGGCGAGCAGTTGCGGGATGCGGTGCCGCTGAAGGGGCAGAAGGTGGCGAGTGTGGGGCTGTAATCCTGTGGCACGAATTTTCATCGGCCGGCGAAGTCTGGACCGATCGGACTGTTGTGCGACTGCCGCCATCATGCGACAAGATGTTGAAAAAACGGTCTTTTTGGACGAAGGGCGGGGCCGAACGCAGCCTCGCCTCTCCGATTTACGACACTCAAAGAGTACTAAGCGATGGGTTTATACAACGCTTGTTTTACCTTTCTAACGTCCATGAGTTGCAGCTTATCGAAAATATGGAATGATGGCCCGAGGTGCTACTTCTGTTGCCAGCAAAGCAGCGCTTTTGCTTTCGCGCGGTGGCTGCGACACCTGAAGGAAACGGCGAAAATTCGTGCATGACGCCCGCTCCGTATCATCCGCAAGGGTGTCTGAGGAGCCGGTCGGTAAGTTATAAGAGCATTTTATGATATACGGCATAGACCTCGGCACGACCCACTCCCTGATCGCTTTGTTTGAAGAGAATGGCCCCACTCTGGCGCCGAATGTCCACGGCGAACTCCTCACTCCATCCGTCATCGGCCTGGCGGACGACGGCACGATGCTGGTGGGACAGGCCGCCAAGGACAGGTTGTCCACCCACCCCAAGAAAACCGTGGCGTCCTTCAAGCGCTTCATGGGAACGGGCCATCAGATCCTCCTCGACAAGATGGCGCTACGGCCGGAGGAAGCGTCGGCCTTTGTCCTCAGGTCGCTCAAGGCGGATGCCGAGGCGCATTTCAAGGACGTGGTGACCGACGTCGTCATCTCCGTGCCTGCCTATTTCAACGAGCACCAACGCAAGGCGACCATCAATGCCGGCAAGCTTGCGGGGCTGAACGTCCGCCGGGTCATCAACGAGCCGACAGCTGCCGCGTTGGCCTATGGTCTCGGCGATTTCGCAGAGGGGAAATTTCTCGTTTTCGACCTTGGCGGCGGCACGTTCGACGTGTCGATCCTCGACAAGTACGAGGGCGTCATGGAGGTCCGCGCGACGACGGGTGACACCCATCTCGGCGGAAACGACTTTACCGAACTTCTGGAAGGGCTTGTTCTCGGCCGGCATTCCCTGACGTTCGACGCTCTGGCTCCGCAAGAACTGGGCGCCCTCACGCATGTCTGCGAACGCCTGAAAATCGCGCTGGGTTCGTCTGGCGAGGCGAACTACTCCATCGTCGTCGGTGGCAAGCCGCATGAAGGAAGCATTTCGCGCCAGGAGTTCGAGCAAGCCGCCGAGACATTGCTGCGACGGCTGCGGCGACCACTCGAACGGGCAATCGCCGACGCCCGCGTTTCGGTTTCGGACCTGACCGCGATCATCCTCGTGGGCGGCGCCACGCGCATGCCGATGGTGCGCTCGCTGGTGGCGCGGCTTTTCGGACGCCTGCCGCTCGGCAGCATAAACCCCGACACCGCAATCGCGCTTGGCAGCGCCATACAGGGCGGCTTGATAGCCCGTGACGCGGCTCTGGAAGACGTCGTCATGACCGATGTTTCGCCTTACACGCTCGGTGTCGCCGTGGTCGACCCATCGGACGTCGGGCGCAGCATGATGGATCCCCTCATTCAGAGAAATTCCATGGTCCCTATTTCACGGGCCAAGATTTTCGCCACGGTCCGCGACAACCAGTCTCATGTCGATCTCAAAATCTATCAGGGCGAGAACCTGAGGCCGCACGAAAATATTTTCGTGGGCGAACTGCGCGTGTCCGTCCCGCCGAACAAGGCCGGTGCGGAGGGCATCGACACGCGCTTCACCTACGACGTCAACGGCGCCCTCGAGGTGGAAGCGAAGGTGATCAGCACCGGCGTCGTCGGCAGGGCGTTGTTCAACAATGAGCTTGGCCTGTCCGAGGACGAGCTCAATAGACGTTTTGCTGCCCTTTCCGCGATCAAACTGCATCCTCGCGACCAGCTGCCGAACCAGATGCTGATCGCCCGCGCAGAAAGGCTTTACGCGGAACATCTTGGCGAAGCGCGCGAATTCATCCGCATTCGCCTCCTGCAGTTTGTCACCGACCTTGAGAATAGTCGAACGAACGGCGAGGCAGAGCGGCAGGCATTTACGGGCGTTCTTGCCTCGCTCGAAGGCCATGGGTTCCCAGCATGAGCGGCTATCCCTGGTCCGTCCTCGACCTCGAACACGATGCCGGGATGCAGGACATCCGCAAGGCCTATGCCAGGAAGCTGAAGACCGTAAGGCCGGATGAGGACCCCACCGGTTTCCAAGCCCTTGTGGAGGCCCGGGATTTAGCCCTGCGCATCGTCGAACGACAGGTCGCCGTTGGTGCCGGCAGCGATCATGCCGTCACCCTGGATTTCTCGAGACCCACCGACGGATTGACGGTCGAAGCTGAGGCTACCCCGCCCCCCCCGACAAGCATTTTGCCCGGAACTCCGGATGCGGACATATCGGAGCAGCAGCACGTCGAGCGCTCTGGTGACGCTGAAGCAAACCGCCCTGTCGGCAGCCCGGATCGCTCCGTGCTATCACATCAATCGATGGTGGAAGATGCGGATACCCCGCCTCCCCAGATAATCATCGCCCATAGAGCTCCGGACGAAGACCGATCGGACGAGCAGCATGCCGGGCCCTTCAATGACCCCGAATTCCTGCTGGTCCAGGGCGAATTGGTGAAGCTCGCCATATCATCCCAGAGCTACTTCGACATTGATCGATGGGCAGCCCTTCTTCCGAAACTGGGGCATCTCTCGATCGAGCAGCGCGAGCGCCTGGAACCGTCGGTCATCGGATCCTTCTGGAATATCCTCAGAGTGGTACAAGGCAGACCTTCGCTGCCGGAGGTTTCGGCCGACCCGAAGGATCGCCAGCTGATCACGCTTTACGACGAAGAATTCGGCTGGAGTCTCAGCGACCTCAAAGTCTATGAAATCATCGGCAAACATGCCGGCGACGACTTCAAGTGGCGCCTGTCACAAACATGGGGCGCACAACGACCCGATCATGAGTTTGGCAGGCGTGCCTTGGCGATGCGGGCCGAACGCGAGGCCGCAGCGCGGAGGCAGGCGAAACGCGATCCAAGTCGGCTGCTGGTCTGGTTTCTGGTATGCGCGGCGTTTTTGGTAATGCGTTATCTTTACGGATTTTAGGTCAGTCAGGCTAACGCCGATCAACTCGCTTGTGTTGCCTGCAAGAATGCTCGGCGCAAGCGTCTGCATAGCCATAAGGCGCCGGGCAAGAGCCTGGCAGGCTCATTCACCCGACGCCGTCTACTTCATCTAGCCGCTACCCTCACCCCTTCTTGTAGAACGCCAGGCGCTTGATGCCGAACTTCATGTTGTTGAAGTTGGAGGGTTTGAGGGGGAAGAGGACGTTGGCGGCGTAGCTGCCGCTGATCGAG
>CAZZZI010000335.1:0-4869 GCA_964658415.1 uncultured Sphingomonas sp.
AGCCACGCATCGAAAGGCGAGAGCTTGCCGCCGAGATAGGGATAGGCTTCCGCCTTGATCCTTGCGATGAGCGCCTTCGAGCCCGCGACCACGCCGGCAACCACATCGCTGTGGCCGCCGAGATATTTGGAGGCCGAATGGATGACGAGATCGACGCCGAGTGTCAGCGGCTGCTGGAAATAGGGGCTGGCCCAGCTGTTGTCTATCATCGAGACAACGCCATGCCGTCTGGCCAGCACGGCCAGCGCGCCGACGTCGTGCGCTTCCATGACCCAGCTCGTCGGGCTTTCCATGTAGAAGAGCTTGGCACCCGGCAACGCCCTGGCGACGGCCTCCTCGTCGCGGCCGTCGACATAGGTGACCTCGACCTTCATGCGTTTGAGGATCGTTCCGAACAGCCGAAAGGCATCGGGATAGACATGATTGACGGCGACGATCCGGTCGCCCGGCTCGACGAAGCTCAGCACCGTCGAAGAGATCGCCGACATGCCGCTCGCAAATCCGAGCGCATCCTCGGCTGCCTCAAGCTTGGCCAGCATTTCCTCGAACATCCGCACGGTGGGATTGAGGCCTCGCGTGTAAATCGGCCGGACCTTTTCGCCGCGATAGGAGGCGATCATGTCGTCGTAGTCGGAAAAGGTGAAAAGCGAAGTCTGAAAGATCGGCGGCACAACGGCATCAGCGTAGTTGCCCTCGTCATGGGCGGTAATCAGCGAGGCGAGATCGAATGGCTCGAGCGATCCGGTCATTTGGACATTTCCTTGATATCTTCCTCGACAACATCGAGGATTCTCAGCGTCTCTGTGCGCGCCGCCTCGGGGTCCCGGCTGACGATCGCGTTGAACAATGTGCGGTGGAAGGGAAAGGAGCGGCGGGCGAAATCCTGCCGGTCGAAGGGGTGGGTCCAGAAGCGCTCGAATGTGCCGCGCATCTGCTCCAGCAGCTGCTTGAACAGCGGATTGTGGGTCGCGTCGTAGATGGCGAGATGGAAGGCGAGGTCCTCGGGGCCCGAGGCACCCTTGGCTATATGCACCCGCTCCATCTCGTCGAGCCTCGCCTCGATGATGGCAAGGTCTTCAGCCGTGCGTTTCCTGGCCGCAACCATGCCGGCCTCGCATTCGATGCCGCGGCGAACCTCCAGCGTCTGCAGAAGTGCGTCGCGCAGATGCGGCGTCTCCATCGATAGCGGCATGTGGAGGGTCGTCTTGGACACGGGTTTCAAGAGGTAGGTGCCGCTGCCCTTGCGGGTCTCCATGACGCCGAGCGCCTGGAAATGCGTCACCACCTCGCGGATGGTCGAGCGACCCACCGAGAGGGCGGTCATCATTTCACGCTCGGACGGCAACCGGTCGCCCGACTTCAGCTTCGTCTTCTCGATGAAATCCGACAGCGCGTCGATGACTTGCCGCGTCCGGTCATGTGTTGGCAGGGGTGTGAGCAATGTGCTTCTCCGACTGCCAACAAATTGGTCTGACATCTGCTGTCAGGTCAACCGCTATTTTCGCTTTTCCAACGCATCAATTGGCTGACCTGTGCGGGACAGGCCTGGTTTCGTATTTTCGCGGGCAGCTTCGTCCGACGGGAGGCGGTGCGCAAAACCAATCGAACCGGGTCAATGGTCAAGCGTGAAGACGATGCGCCCGGCGCTGTCGGCCATGTCCCAGCCAGCAGCGACCTCGGACAGCGGGACGGACTGCGTTGCAATCGTGAGGCCGGCCGTATGGGCCACCGCCAGCATGTCGCCGATCGATCCGATGAGATTTTCCAACGACACAGAGCCGATGCCGCTCCCCATCATCTCGATGGCCGACGATCTCAGGGCGGCGGCAGGCAATGCGATCTCGTCGCCGCCCATCGAACCGATCTGAACGAAGCGGATCGGTCGGGCATCGGGTCCAAATTTCGCACCGGCAATGAGGATGCCGCGGGCGCTCTCGCCCCAGAGATAGTCGAGGACGACATCCACGCCATCCGAGAAATGCTTCCGAAGATGGCTTTCCGTTTCACCATCGGCGAGCGAGATCGTCTCGTCGGCACCGATCTCCTTGAGCGCCTCTAGGGCGACCGGGTTGCGGCCGGTGGCGATGATCCGCCCTGCCCCGAGATGTCGTGCGATACCGATGGCAAGTTTTCCGGAAACTCCGGTGGCGCCGTTGATCAGAACCGTCTCGCCCGGGCTGAGACGCGCCCGGTGGCGCAACGCCGCCCAGGAGGACATGCCGGGATTTGCGAGTGCGGCCGCCGTCACGTCGTCGAGTTCATCGGGCACGGGCACGCAATGGGTGGCATCGACGACCGTCTCCTCGGCCATTGCGCCGAAGGGCGCCCGTGGCATGGCGAAATACACCCGGCTTCCATCGTCGCGACGGCCGACGCCATCGACGCCCGGCACGAAGGGGAAGCGATTATCGGCGCTATAGTGATGGCCGGACGCCCGGCCACGGGTCAGATGACTGAGAGCCGAAGCGCTGACACGCAGGCGCTGCTCATTGCCCTGAGGCTGGGGGCGATCAAAGTCTGCGTAGATGGGCGCGATGCCCGGACCGGTAATGATGGTTGCCTTCACTGCGGTATTCCTTTCCTGCGAGAATATTATGTGTGATATGCACATATACCCCACTGGAAGCCGAGTCAAATAAAACATGCAAAATACACACATCTCCGAAAAGCTGAAGCGACTGCACGGGTCTCTCATCGACATCGTCACCGTCATGAACCGCCCGCAGCGGGACGAGGTGCTCATCCGCGCAGCCGGTATCAAGCTCGATCGGGCACTGTTCCCGCTGCTGGTCGGGGTCCAGAGCGTGGGGCCGGTGGGTGTCGTCGAACTTGCCGATCGCGTTGGCCGAGACTACACGACCGTCAGCCGCCAGGTGGCAAAGCTCGAGGCCCTCGGGCTGATCGCGCGACGACCGGGCGCCTCGGACAAGAGGATACGCGAGGCTGTCATCACGCCCGAAGGCAAGGAGCTGACCGACCGGATAGATGCGGCGCGCGAAAGGATCGGCCGCGCCGTATTCGGCCAATGGGATGAACAGGAGTTTGACGAGATGGTGCGCCTCATGCGCAAGCTGGCCGATGCGATGCTGAAGGACCCGCCTGCGGACGCCTGATTGCCGGCCTCAGGCCGTCGCTCCCGGGAAGACCTCGAACCCGGTATCGATGATAACCGGGCGGGTGGACCGCTCCGGGGATTCCAGAATTGCTTCGATCGCCTTCTTGCCGATCAGGAAGCGGTTGGAGCGCAGGGTGGACAGCGGCTGCGGCAATTCTCGGCCGATTTCGAGGCCATTGAAGCCGAAGATGGCCATGTCGGTGGGCAAAGCGATCCCGGCGCTCAGGCAATGGAAAACTCCGCCAACGGCCATATCGTCGTTGGAGTAGACCGCCACGTCGATGTCGCTCGATGTCGCACAGAGCAGCCTTGTTTGTTCGCGGCCGGTGGCGACGGAGCTCGGGCCGTCTGCGATCGCATGCGCCTCTATAGCCAGGCCAGCCTCCGCCAGGGCTTCTCTCAACCCGTCGTATCGGAGCCGGGCACGGCGGTCCGCGGCCCAATCGTGACCCACGTAACCGAAACGGCGATAGCCGCGCGCGATAAGATGCTGGCCTATCGCATAGCCGGCCCGGCGGTGTGACATGCCGACGGCAATATCGATCGGCGCGCTGTCGATATCCATCAACTCGACAACCCGCACGCCGCTTTGATCCAGCATCCGCCGCGTCGCCATGGTGTGGTCGAACCCGGCAATCAGGATGGCCGCAGGCTTCCAGGCCAGCAAGCCGCGCACCATCGCTTCCTCCCGGTCCATATCGTATTCCGTGGTGCTGATGACGGCCTGGAAGTCCGAGTTCTTCAGACCCTCGTGCACGCCCTGGATCACCTCCGGGAAAACGATGTTCGACAGCGAGGGGATAACGACGCCGATCAGATGGGAGTTGAGCGACGCCAGCGACCCTGCGATGCGGTTCGGCACGTAGCCGAGCGCGCGCACGGTTTCCATTACCTTTTCACGGGTCGCATCGGCGACCAGAGACTGGTTGCGCATGATACGGGAGACGGTCGATTCACTGACATCGGCGCGCAGCGCGACCTCGCGCAGGGTAATCTTGGACTTCTTATCGGGAAGGCGGCGCCGTGTCGTCATTATCCGGTTTTCCCGCTTTGGCCAGGTTTGCGCGTGGCCTATCGAGCGACCATCAATTTCATCGGTCGCACGATATTGGGCCGAGGCTGAAAATGCAAATCAGCCTCGGCCCTTCCTACCCTTAACGCTTGACGTAGTTCTTCCAGGGATGCTCTTCCCGGAAGCCCAGGACTTCGCGCGCCTTGCGGTTGGAAATAGGCGCCTCGTCGCGGCCCATTTCGCGCGTCACAGGGGTTTGCGGGCAGTATTTGGCAAGAAATTCCCGGGTTGGCAGGTCGGCGGTGATGGTGTCGTTGACCGCGTTGAAGACCTGGTAGCCAAGCCCGTCCTTCTCGATGCAGAGATGGACGATCTCGCCGAGGTCGCGGGCGTCGATATAGCTCCAGGCATTGCGTTTGCGCGACATCGGGTTGTCGAGATAGGCCGGAAAATTGGAATACTCATGCGGCTCGATGACGTTGCCGATACGAAGCGCGTAGATATCGGCGCCGTAGCGCATCGAAAAGGCGCGCGCTGTCTTCTCGTTGACGACCTTCGACAGGCCGTAGCTGTCCATCGGGTCGCTGTCGTAGTCTTCTTCCAGCGGAAAGCTGTGAAAGTCTTTGTCGCCTTCGGCAAAGCAGACGCCATAGGTCGTTTCGCTCGAGGCGATGATGACCTTGCGAACGCCGAGCTTCATGGCGGCTTCGATGACGTTGTAGGTTCCGACCACGTTGGCCGA
>CAZZZI010000336.1:0-4849 GCA_964658415.1 uncultured Sphingomonas sp.
CGCCGCTCAGCGTTTCGTATTCCAGCAGCCCTTCGGCCACGATGATGAATGCGTCATGCTGCTCGGTGAGGATAGAACGGGCCTGGGTATAGGCTTCGTCGATCAGGCGGCGAACTTCGTTGTCGATCTTCTGGGCTGTCGCTTCCGAGACGTTCTTCGACTGCGATACGGAATGCCCGAGGAAGACTTCCTGCTGGTTTTCACCATAGGCGACCTGGCCGAGCTCGTCCGAGAAGCCCCACTGCGTCACCATGGCGCGGGCAAGCTTGGTTGCCTGCTCGATGTCTGACGAGGCGCCGGAGGTGATGTTCTCCTTGCCGAAGGTCAGCTCTTCCGCAACGCGGCCGCCCATCATGATGCAGAGACGCGAAATCATCCACGTATAGCTCATCGAATAGCGGTCGCCTTCCGGCAGCTGCATGACCATGCCCAGCGCGCGACCGCGCGGAATGATCGTCGCTTTGTGAAGCGGATCGGCGACTGCGACGTAAAGCGCCGTCATCGCATGGCCGGCTTCGTGATAGGCCGTCAGCTTCTTTTCGGCTTCGGTCATGGCGGACGAGCGACGCTCGGCACCCATCATGATCTTGTCCTTGGCATCTTCGAATTCCGCCATGGTGACCATGCGCTTGTTGCGCCGGGCCGCCATCAGGGCTGCTTCGTTGACGAGGTTCATCAGATCCGCACCGGAGAAGCCGGGCGTACCACGAGCAAGCACCTTGAGGTCGACATTCGGAGCCAGCGGCACGTTGCGGGCATGCACCTTGAGGATGCGCTCGCGGCCGATGATATCGGGGTTCGGCACGACGACCTGGCGGTCGAAACGGCCCGGACGCAGCAGCGCCGGATCGAGAACGTCGGGACGGTTGGTCGCAGCGATCAGGATGATGCCTTCATTGGCTTCAAACCCGTCCATCTCGACCAGCAGCTGGTTAAGCGTCTGCTCGCGCTCGTCGTTACCGCCGCCGAGGCCGGCACCGCGATGGCGACCGACGGCGTCGATTTCGTCGATGAAGATGATGCAAGGCGCATTCTTCTTGGCCTGCTCGAACATGTCGCGCACACGGCTGGCACCGACGCCGACGAACATTTCGACGAAATCGGAACCGGAAATCGTGAAGAACGGCACATTGGCTTCGCCGGCGATGGCACGGGCCAGAAGGGTCTTACCGGTACCGGGAGGGCCGACAAGCAGCACGCCGCGTGGAATACGACCGCCAAGACGCTGGAACTTCTGCGGATCACGCAGGAACTCGACGATTTCCTCCAGATCCTGCTTGGCTTCGTCGACGCCGGCGACATCCTCGAACGTGACGCGACCGTGCGCTTCGGTCAGAAGCTTGGCCTTCGACTTGCCGAAGCCCATGGCCCCACGCGAACCGCCCTGCATCTGGCGCATGAAGAACAGCCAGACACCGAGGATCAGAAGCATCGGCAGAAGCGTACCGAGATAGCTGAGGAAGCTCGAAGAGCCATCGGATTCAGGACGAGCCGAGACGACGACGTTCTTCGCCTGCAGCTTGTCGAGAAGACCGCTGTCGATGACCGGAGAGTAGGTCTGGAAGGCGGCGCCGTTCTCGACATAGGTACCGACGACGCGGTTACCGGTGATCACGGCGTCGCGAACGCGACCGGAATCAACCTCGCGGAGAAACTGCGAATAGGGAATATCCCGCGAACTCGTCTGTGACGGCGAGGTCTGGAACATGCTGAACAACGCGATCAGCAACAAAGCGATTATCGCCCAGAGAGCGAAATTACGAAAATTAGGGTTCATTGAACTCCCCAGGGACTGAGACAGCCCGGCCTTTTGGCGACTGCATTACTTGGCTGCTAACATAGGGTTACGCTACGCCCTTGCCAAGGCAGTCAGCGCCGTCCCATGCGTTTTCCGTCAATAACTCTTAAAGAGGAGGCGGCAAATAAGCCGTTCTTCCAAAAGCGACCGCAACGTGGTTGGCCAGAGTGACGTCGATTCGTGTCAAAAAACGGTCGAATGGGGCGAAACGCGGGGTAAAGCGTAGGTCAAGGCGGCCCTGATGCCTTGTACCGCCAATAGGCCGGGCCGACGGTGCGGATGCCGCAGCCCGCAAGGCAGCGCCCTTCGGCGTGCCCGCAGCAAAAGCAAGCGGCGCGCTCGCCTCGGCTGCGACAATTTCCACGGCGTCAGCCCCGTCGTTGGAAACATCGAACCGGCCGTCCCAGACACCCCACGTCCCCGGCGCAAGATGGAGCGCTGCGATGTTGCGGCTCTCGCGCATCAGATAGAGCCCGTTGCGGCGCAGATCGAAGACCACGCCGCCCGCCGTCCGCCGGCCAGGCTCGCCCCTGCCGATGAAATCCCGGATCCGCAGCATGCTGTCCTGGCCCGGTCCGAACGCCTGGCCACCGAAGACGGCCGCCAGACAGGAAAGTCCATAGCCGAACGCGGGCGCTGCCGCATCGATGCCACCAGGATCGATCCGTCCCAAGACGCCGGCATCGACAGTGAAAAATCTCTCAACCCAGTTCGCCGCCGCTAGCGAGAGTGCGGACCTCGTATGCACACCATCGGCCAAAGCGGCCGGGTCAGGATCGACCGGACCGCGATCGGCGAGATCTGCGCGAATCCTGACGCGCTCGTAGTGGAGGTCTGCATTGCTGGGGTCGTCGATCCAGCCGATGTCTTGTGAGACGAGGTAAGCGCGGATATCGCGGCGCAGGCACGACAGGAACGGGCGCAGGACCCAGATACGTCGATCGAACAGGACGGCATCCGCAATCCCGGTGGTGGAGGCCGTCGCGTTGTCGCTCAGCCGCGCGCTGCGCATCGCCAGCGTCTCCTGCTGGTCGTCGAATGTGTGGCCGGTGACAACGAGGTCGGCGCCGACCTCCGATGCGACGTCGGCCAGCCGCTCGTAGCGGGCTTCCCTGGCCGCAGCCATGATGCCGCTGCCGGGCTTCTCACCCTGCCAGCGGCGCGTGACGTGGGCAATGGCGAGCCGCGCGCAAAGCTCAGAAACGGATGCCGCCTCGGCGGCCGAACCGGGACGGAGATCGTGGTCGATGGTCACGGCTGAGAGCTTGTGGGGAAGTCCTTGGGCTTTGATTTCGCTGGCAAGAGCCACGAGCAGCCCCGTCGAATCGCTGCCGCCCGAGATGGCGACAAGAATATGGGAGGGTCGCTTGAGCGCGGACAGCATGCGGGCGGCAGCGCCCTGCGGTGACAAGATGGGTCCGCCGCTCATGTCCCGCCGCTCAGCAGGCGAGACGTTTCTCTTCGCTGGCGACCTTGGCAACGACCGGCTTGGATGCCTTCGGATACTTCTTGGTCACCTCGTGCAACGTCGCGCAGGCCGTATCCTTCTTGTCGAGGGCAGCCAGCGACATGCCGAGCTTCAGCAGCATCTCCGGCGCCTTCTCGGACGTGCCGTACTTCTTGTAGGCGTTGACGAAGGTCGTCGCCGCGTCGTTGTACTTACCCTGCGAATACAGCGCTTCGCCGAGCCAGAAATTGGCGTCCGACGAGCGGGGGCTTTCGGGATAGCTGCCGAGATACTGGCGGAATTCCTTCTCGGCCACGGCATAATCGCCTGAAAGGACGTGGCCATAGGCAGCCTTGTAGGTGTCGCCCTCGTTGCCGAGCGACGCGGTCTTTTCACCGGCGGCAGGTGCCGGGCCGGATCCGACATCGTTCGTGTTGACGTTGCCGCCGATCGGCTGGCCCTTCTGGTCGAACTGGATCGATCCGAGCTCCGACGGCGGCTGGCCGAGACTGCCGTTCTGGCTGGCGCGGGCTGCATCGGCGCCCTGGGGCGTTTCGATGACCTTGGCGACATCGTCCGACTGGCCGGCGCCCGTGTCGGCCTCGCTCTTGCGAACAGGTGCCGTTCCGGCCGGAGCGGCCCCGGGCGTT
This sequence comes from uncultured Sphingomonas sp., assembly GCA_964658415.1. Lineage (GTDB taxonomy): Bacteria > Pseudomonadota > Alphaproteobacteria > Rhizobiales > Rhizobiaceae > Rhizobium. The sequence goes on from CAZZZI010000336.1 coordinate 3,896, forward strand.
CCACCCTTCTTTTCCAGCATCTGGAAGCGGATTTCGTTGTCGGCCTGCGCCTTGCGGATGGTCTCCTGCATCTGCAGGAGCTGATAGCTCATTTCCTCGATGCGGCCGTTCAGCTGGCGCATCTGGTCCTCCGCCTGCTGAAGGCGGATTTCCGCATCGCCGCTCTGCACCAGGATCGGCTGCTGCGGCTGCTCCTGCTGCTGCGAAAGCGGCGCTGGAGGGACCTGGTCGGAAGAATTGCGATTGCCGAGGTGGAGGCCGAACAGGTTCATCGAATAGGCGGCCCGTTCAGTGCCCGACAAGGTCGCGAGACAAACCATGCCTGCGACGACGAGTTTTCTCATAGGTGTGATCCCGTCTCTTTGATTCTTGTGCCCAGCGGCACCGGCAAGGGATTTTTAACAATTGACGTCAAAAAGCAACGGAGTTCGTCCAAAGTGTGGTCGAAAAACCGAAGCCGCCTCGAAAACGAAGAAGGCGGCCTCTCGGCCGCCTTCAAAATCAAGTGATTGGATTGCTATCAGGAGCCGGCGCCATTGAGCACGGTGACTGCACGGCGGTTCTGCGACCAGCACGAGATGTCGTCGCAAACGGCGACCGGGCGTTCCTTGCCGTAGGAGATCGTCTTCATGCGACGTGCAGGCACGCCCTTGGAGATGAGGTAGTCCTTGGTGGAAGCCGCACGGCGAGCGCCGAGAGCAAGGTTATATTCGCGCGTGCCGCGTTCGTCGGCATGGCCTTCGACAGTGATGGCGTAGTTCGGATAACGGGCGAGCCACTGGGCCTGACGGTCGAGCGTCTGGGCGGCATCGGCGCGGATCGAGGTCGAATCCGTGTCGAAGAAGATGCGGTCGCCGACGTTGACGGTGAAGTCCTGAGCCGAGCCGGGGGTTGCAGAACCGCCATTGGCACCGTTGAGGCCAAGATCGCCTGCGTTGTTCGGCAGGTTCTTCT
>CAZZZI010000337.1:0-4818 GCA_964658415.1 uncultured Sphingomonas sp.
CCCTTCACCGAAGGCGAAACCTCGGTCATCGGCGTGCTGCCCGGCAAGATCATCACCGAGCATCGCCGCTTCCGCCTGCCGTCGTCAGGCAACCAGACCACCGTCGACCTTGCCCGCGATATCATCAAGGTTGCCGTCATCGAGCGGCACGGCAAGAACGGCAACCATGCCAATGCCTTCGTCCAGGGTTTCGGGCTGAAGAAGGGCGCCATCGCCTCGACCGTCGGCCATGACAGCCACAACATCTGCGTCGTCGGCGTCAGCGAGGACGACATGGCCCAGGCTGTCCGCCGCCTCAGCGAAATCAAGGGCGGCTTCGTGGTCGTCGAGGACGGCAAGATCACCGGCGAGATCGCCCTGCCCGTGGCCGGCCTGATGAGCCTCGAACCCTATGAGAGCGTCCGCGATACCCTGCATCACCTGCGCGAGGCAGCCCTCGCCCTCGGCTCCACGCTGCAGGAGCCCTTCCTGCAACTGGCCTTCCTGCCGCTACCCGTCATCCCGCATCTGAAGATCTCGGACCGGGGACTGGTTGATGTGGATGCGTTCCGGTTGATCGGGTGAGCGGCTGCGAGGCTTGGCATGAGCATTTCAGCAACTGACGTTCGCTTTGACGACAGCAGCATGTGGGTCGTCCTAAACGATGGAAGAACGCTCGGCATCCCGCTTGCCTGGTTTCCGCGCTTGCTGTCCGCAACTGCGGAACAACGGCAAAAATTCGAAATCAGCGCGATGGGCCTTCATTGGGAAGACCTGGATGAGGATATCTCGATTGCAGGCCTGATGGCGGGACGCGCCGACCAGACGACGAAGCAATCGAGCGCCGCGTAGAGCCTCATCCTCGACCTTGTGCCACTGCCGGTCATCCCGCATCTGAAGATTTCGAACCGCGGACTGGTGGACGTGGATGCGTTCCGTTTGCTCGGGTGAGCGGATGCCGGTGATCTTCAAGAGCGCAGCGTTTGGTGGTACGATCAGTCCAGCGAACGCTGCGTCTCCAGAAGACCTTGCTCCGGAAACGTGGTTCGATAACAAGGCTCGATCCCATTGGAACAGACAATGACCAAGCTTGAGCAGATCGAAAAGACGATCGAGGAACTTGACCCCAAGGACTTCGAGACGTTCAGCAACAGGTTCCAATCCCTCGTGGCCGAGCGCTGGGACCGGCAGATGGAGACAGATGCCGAAAGCGGAAAGCTCGACGATATCGCAGCGCAGGCGCTGACGGCCCATCGCGCCGGCAAGACCACACGCATGTGAGACATTTCGCGACACCGGACTTCTGGCATGCCTACAAGGGTTTTGCCTGTGTCGGTGCAGAAACTGGCCGATCAGAATTTCGAACTGCTCAAGACCAACCCGAGACATCCCTCTTTGCATTTCAAGCGAGCGGGCCGCTTCTGGTCCGCGCGGGTGGGGGTATCGTGGCAGGCCCTCGCCATCAAGGACGGCGAGGCGATGATCTGGTTCTGGATCGGCTCACGGGGACTACGACAAGCTCGTACGCTGACCGCTCTCCACACGCGCACAAAACACATCCCTGCCCTCGATCGTCACGGCCGTCGGCGTCGATTTCGGGTTGAACCCCGGCATCGGCACGACCTCCCTCACCGTCATCTCCTGCGGCAGTGGCATTTCAACGGCCTCCCGATCGAGATTGAAGATAAACAGCAGCGTCTCGCCGTTCTTCTCGCGGGTGAAGGCGAGCACGTCCTCGTTGGTCGGCAGAAACGCCAGGTCGCCGTCGAACAGCATCGGGTGTTGCCGGCGGAAGGCGAGCGTCTGGCGGTAATGGGCGAGAACGGAGGCGCCGTCCTCCTCCTGGCGGTCGACGGCCAGCGTTGCATGCTGATAGGGCACCGGCAGCCAAGACTTTTCCGCCGTGCTGAAGCCGGCATGGACGCGCGCGGCTTCCCAGGGCATCGGCGTGCGGCATCCGTCGCGGCCCTTGAAGGCCGGCCAGAAGCGGATGCCGTAGGGGTCGCGCAGGTCCTCGAAGGCGAGATCGGCTTCCGGCAGGCCCAGTTCTTCGCCCTGGTAGAGGCAGATCGAGCCGCGCAAGGTTGCCAGCAGCGAGATCGCCAGCTTTGCGACCCTTGCCCGCTCGACTTCCGTCTCGGCAAAGCGGCTGGCATGGCGGACGACGTCGTGGTTGGAGAAGGCCCAGCAGACCCAGCCATCCGTGACGCTTTCCTGGAAAGAACTCACGCAGCGGCGGAAATGCGCCGGCGTGAACTCCGGTCCGAGCAAGTCGAACGTGTAGCACATGTGCAGCTTGTCGCCGCCGGAGGTATAGGCCGCCAGCGTCTGCAGGGACCGCGCACCATCGCCGACTTCGCCGACCGTGGCGCGGTTGTCATAGGTGTCGAGCAGCGCCCGTAGCCGCTTGAGAAAGCCGATGTTTTCCGGCTGCGTCTTGTCGTAGAGGTGGTTCTGCATGCCGTAGGGATTGGTGTCCGGCGCATCGAGCCCGGATGCGTCGTCGCTTGGCAAGGCCGGCGGATTGTCGCGCAGCTGCTTGTCGCAGAAGTAATAATTGACGGTATCGAGACGAAATCCGTCGACCCCGCGTTCGAGCCAGAACTTGACGGCCGCCAGCACCGCATCCTGGACGCGGGGATTGTGGAAATTGAGATCAGGCTGTGAGGTGAGGAAATTATGCTGGTAATACTGGCGGCGGATGCCGTCCCATTCCCAGCCGGGACCGCCGAAGATCGACAGCCAGTTGTTCGGCGCAGTGCCATCCGGCTTCGGGTTGGCCCAGACATACCAGTCGGCTTTCGGATTGTCGCGGCTCGCGCGGCTTTCGACGAACCACGGATGGACGTCGGACGTGTGGGAGATGACCTGGTCGATGATGACCTTGATGCCGAGCGCATGGGCTGCCGTCATCATCTCGTCGAAATCGGCCAAGGTGCCGAAGATCGGGTCGACGTCGCAATAATCCGAGACATCGTAGCCCATGTCGGCCATCGGCGAAGTGAAGAACGGCGCGAGCCAGATCGCATCGACACCGAGCGAGGCGATATAGGGCAAGCGCAGCGTGATGCCCTTGATATCACCAAGGCCGTCGCTGTTGGTATCCTGGAAGGAGCGCGGATAGACCTGGTAGATTACAGCCCCGCGCCACCAGTCCTTCGCCGCCGTCTCACTCATTGAATTCATTTAAAAATCCGCCTTCGTTTGAACATTCAGCTTGTGGCGCACACTAACCTGCGGACAGCAAAATTCAAATCGAAAGCACCGCGCCGTTGCAGACTTCCGCCCGTCGGGTGTCCCATTGCAATGAAACGCCGTCCACAGACAAATGCATGTCGTTTTCCATATCGGATATTTAGGGGTTGAAACGCCGGTTCGCTGCGGTAGGTTGCGCGTTGACTTTAACGTACAGGTCAACCCTGCGGGAACAAGAACGACCTTGGTCACAAGGCGAACACAGAAAGATTGGCATCCATGACATATCTCACCAAGGCATTTTACGCATCCGCGCTCGTCGGAACGCTGATGTCCTTCTCGGCGCATGCCGCCACGATCAACGTCCAGAACGGCGGCGACCCCCAGTCGCTCGATCCGCAAAAGATGTCCAGCGACTACGAAAACCGTATCGCCGGCGATATCTTCGAAGGCCTCACCACCGAAGACGCCAAGGACAACGCAATTCCCGGCCAGGCCGAAAGCTGGACCATCTCTCCGGATGGCAAGGTTTATACGTTTAAGCTGCGCGACGGCATCAAGTGGTCCGATGGCCAGCCGGTCACGGCAGAAGATTTCGTCTTCGCCTTCCAGCGCCTCGTGGACCCTAAGAGCGCTGCCGAATACGCCTATCTGCAGTTCACCATCAAGAACGCCGAGAAGATCAACAAGGGCGAGATCACCGATTTCAGCCAGCTCGGCGTCAAGGCCATCGATCCCAAGACCGTCGAGATCACCCTCGACAACGCAACGCCCTATTTCCTCAATGCGCTGACCCACTACACCGCCTATCCGCTGCCCAAGCACGTCATCGATGCCAAGGGCGCAGATTGGGTCAAGATCGGCAATATCGTTACCAACGGCCCGTACAAGCCGACCGAATGGGTGCCGGGCTCCTATGTCACCACTGTTAAGAACGACCAGTACTGGGATGCCAAGAACGTCAAGATCGACGGCGTCAAGTTCTTCGTCATGGAAGACCAGTCGGCCGCCCTCAAGCGCTATCGTGCCGGCGAATTCGACATCCTCACATCGTTCCCTGCAGACCAGTACCAGTGGCTGAAGACCAACATGCCAGGCCAGGCGCATGTCGTGCCCTTCCTCGGCACCTACTACTACGTCCTCAATGCCACCAAGCCTCCGTTCAACGACAAGCGCGTCCGCCAGGCCCTCTCGATGGCCGTCAACCGCGAAGTCATCGGCCCGAAGGTGCTCGGCACCGGCGAACTGCCGATGTATTCCTGGGTCCCGCCGGGCACAGCCCATTACGGCGAGCCGGCCTATGTTTCCTGGAAGGATGAGCCCTACGCCCAGAAGGTCGAGGAAGCCAAGAAGCTGCTGAAGGAAGCAGGCTTCGGCCCCGACCATCCGCTGCACGCGCAGCTGCGCTACAACACCAACGACAACCACAAGCGCATCGCTGCCGCGATCGCCTCCATGTGGAAGCCGCTCGGCGTCGAGATCGAGCTCTACAACACCGAGACCAAGGTGCATTACGACGAGATGCAGCATGGCAAGGTGGAAATCGGCCGCGCCGGCTGGCTCGCCGACTACAATGACCCGATCAACTTCCTCAACCTCCTGTCGACGGGCGTCGACATGAACTACGGCCGCTGGAGCAATGCG
>CAZZZI010000338.1:0-4628 GCA_964658415.1 uncultured Sphingomonas sp.
TTGTTTCCCGCGTCTACCATCTCGACCGTGGCTTCGAGCGGCTGGAAGAGAAGCTGACGCGCTGCGGCGCCATTGTCGAACGCCTGAGCGAATAGGCCGAAACCGTTGCCCGGAGCCGCTTCTGACTGTTGCGTCGCGGCGCCGGGCACCCTATCTGCTGTGGCACTGTGCCGTCGGTTGTGGCGGCAGACGATGGGGGAAGAGTAACGCATGGCAGACCTGAAGCTTCTGGCGCTCGACGGCGACGATCTCGCAGTGGTTTCGGCCCATATGCAGGACGCCGTCTTCAAGGTCGGCGACATGGCCTACGAGCCGCGCGGCCTGCATTTCTCGCTGGCCGCCAATCGCTTCGACTGGGAAAAATCCGACGGCAAGGCGAAGAGCTTCCAGCGCCACCGGGCCGCACTCGTTTTCAAACGCGTGCTGGCGGTGCGGACGCAGGGGATAGACCGACGCCGGCGCGACACCGTGCTGTCGCTTCTTGCAATCCGCTTCGAGCAGAAGGGCGAGGGGCCGGACGGGACGATCGAATTGACGCTTGCCGGAAATGCGACACTGGCGTTGGATGTCGAATGCATCGAAGTGCAGCTGGCCGATATCGGCGGCGCCTGGGAAACGGCCAGCAAGCCGACGCATCCCGACGACGCTGCCTGAGCGGCACGAACTGGTTCTTTCCGCCCCGGCGGTTTCTGAAAGCAAAGGATACAGGCATTGGCAATCTGGCTGGAGCAAGCGGCTGATGGATTCGAGGCGAAGTTTGCAGCTTTCCTCACCACCAAGCGGGAAGTGTCCGAGGATGTGAACGTCGTCGTGCGGGAGATCATCGACGACGTGCGCACGCGCGGTGACACGGCACTGATCGAGTATTCGGTAAAATTCGACGGCATCGATTTCGATGCGACGCCGATGCGTGTGACTGCAGCGGAAATCGATGCCGCCATCGAGCAGGTCCCGTCGGAGGTGCTGGGCGCGCTGAAGGTCGCTGCCGTGCGCATCGAATCCCATCACCGCCGCCAGCTGCCGCGCGACGACAGCTACGAGGATGAACTCGGCGTCGTGCTCGGCTCCCGCTGGACAGCGATCGAAGCCGTCGGCCTCTACGTGCCGGGCGGCACCGCGAGCTATCCGAGCTCGGTTCTCATGAATGCCATTCCGGCCAAGGTTGCCGGCGTCGAGCGCATCGTCATGGTCGTGCCGGCAAGGGAGGGTATCGTCAATCCCGCCGTGCTGGCCGCGGCCCGGATGGCCGGCGTCGAGGAGATCTACCGCGTCGGCGGCGCCCAGGCGATCGCTGCCCTTGCTTATGGCACCGAGACGATTGCGCCGGTTGCAAAGATCACCGGGCCGGGCAATGCCTATGTGGCGGCCGCCAAACGGCAGGTTTTCGGTACCGTCGGCATCGACATGATCGCCGGGCCATCCGAAGTGCTGGTCATCGCAGACAAGGACAGCAATCCTGATTGGATCGCCGCCGACCTGCTGGCCCAGGCGGAACACGACCGGGGCGCACAGTCGATCCTGATCACTGACAATCCGCTGCTCGCCGAGGCCGTCGAACAATCTGTGGAGCGGCAATTGACGACACTGGGGCGCTCCGAGACCGCTGCCGCCAGCTGGCGCGACTTCGGTGCCATCATCGTTGTCGAAAGCCTGGAGGATGCCATACCGCTTGCCAACCGCATTGCGGCCGAGCATCTGGAGCTGGCGGTCGACGATCCCGATGCCCTGCTGCCCGGTATCCGGAATGCCGGTGCCATCTTCATCGGCCAGTATACGCCGGAAGTCATCGGCGACTATGTCGGTGGCTCCAACCATGTGCTGCCGACAGCCCGCTCGGCGCGCTTTTCGTCCGGCCTTTCGGTGCTCGACTATATGAAGCGGACCTCCGTACTGAGGCTCGGTGCCGAACAGCTGCGGGCCCTCGGCCCGGCGGCGATCGCGCTAGCCAATTCCGAGGGTCTCGATGCCCATGCCCGCTCGGTGGCGATCCGGCTCAACCTCGAAGGCTAGTGCCTTTCATGCCCAACTCGAAGCAATTCCGTCCGGTCGAGACGGCCCGCGCCAAGGCAACGCCAGAGCAAAGGTCTTGCGAGGATGTCCGCCGGCCGGGTGGACTTCCGCCTGCGGCCCATGCCTCCGACAGGGCGCTGCGCGTTCTCGGGAAAGGGCTGTAGGCGATGGCAGCGGGCGACTACCGGCTGACCGATGTGGTCCTGGACGACACGATCGGCCGCGCCAGCCCTGATGTCGAGCACGAGCGCGCTGTCGCCATCTTCGATCTGGTCGAGGAAAATTTCTTCCAGCCCATCGGCCATCCCGGCGGGCCCTATGTGCTGAAACTGTCGCTGGTGGATTCCAAGCTGGTGCTGCAGATATCCGCCGAAGGCGAGCCGCAGGTGGCCACGCATATCCTGTCGCTGACGCCGTTCCGGCGCATCGTCAAGGATTACTTCCTGGTCTGCGAGAGCTACTACGAGGCGATCCGGTCGGCGACGCCCAGCCGCATCGAGGCGATCGACATGGGGCGCCGCGGCATCCACAACGAGGGTTCGCAGACGCTGTGCGACCGATTGAAAGGCAAGATCGAGATCGACTTCAACACCGCGCGTCGGCTGTTCACGCTGGTCTGCGTACTCTATTGGCGGGGATGAACGCCATGGAGATCCAGGATCGGTTTCCGACGCCCGGCCATCGGCCCAAGGCCGTGCTGTTCATGTGCGGCATGAACTCTATCCGCTCGCCGATGGCGCAGGCGATCGCCCGCAGCATTCTGCCGTCGGGCACCTATGTGATGTCGGCAGGGGTCAGGGCCGGCGAGCGCAACGGGTTCGTCGATGCCGTGCTGGAAGAAATCGGCCTCGACCTCGGCCGCCATCAGCCGCAGACGCTGGAGCAGCTGGAGGACGACTTTTTCGACCTGATCATCACGCTGTCGCCGGAGGCCCATCACGCAGCCCTGGAGCTGACCCGCTCCCAGGCCGTCGAGGTCATCTACTGGCCGACCTTCGATCCGACGGTCATATCCGGCACGCGCGAGCAGATCCTCGATGCCTATCGTGGCGTGCGCGACCATCTCTATGCACTGATCGACAGCCGGTTGGCCCGGCGAAATGGAATTGCCGCGCAATCGGCATGAAACAAATGCAGAAAGCCTGATCAACGAGGTTCACAAGACCGCGTCGATTGTGTAGTTTCCGCGCAAATTTTCCGGCGGCACCAGCCCCGGCGTCAAACGACAGGAAGAACCGTCTTACATGCCTAAAGAAGAAGTCCTCGAATTTCCCGGTGTCGTCACCGAATTGCTGCCGAACGCAACGTTCCGCGTCAAGCTCGAAAACGAACACGAAATCATCGCCCACACGGCCGGCCGCATGCGCAAGAACCGTATCCGCGTTCTCGCCGGCGACAAGGTTTTGGTGGAAATGACCCCCTACGACCTGACCAAGGGCCGCATCACCTACCGCTTCAAGTAGTCCGGCAGGGTCTGACGCCGTCTTCCCGTCTTCCCGCTGACGTCGAGGTTTTATGGCGAAACATTCGTTGATACTGGCTTCCGGTTCGCCGCGCCGCGTCGATCTCCTGCATCAGGCGGGCATCGAACCCGCGCGCCTCATGCCGATGGACATCGACGAGACGGCGAAGAAGGCCGAGCATCCGCGCTCGCTGGCACGGCGCCTGTCGGCCGAAAAGGGCGAGGCTGCCTATCTCTCGCTGAAGGGTGACGTCGCCTGGCAGGGCAGCTATCTCCTGTCCGCCGACACGGTGGTCGCCGTCGGACGGCGCATCCTGCCGAAGGCGGAGTTCGTCGAGGAAGCCGCAGCGGCGCTGCACCTTCTCTCGGGCCGCAGCCATACCGTCTATACCGGCATCTGCCTCATCACCCCCGATCGCAAGATGCGCCAGAAGGTCGTCGAGACGAAGGTCCGCTTCAAGCGGCTTTCGGGCAACGACATCGAATTCTATCTGGCCTCGGGCCAGTGGCGCGGCAAGGCCGGGGCCTATGCGATCCAGGGGCTGGCCGGCGGTTTCGTACAGAAACTGGTCGGCTCCTATACCAACGTCGTCGGGCTGCCACTTTATGAGACGATGCTGCTGCTCGCGGGGGAGGGGTTCGACGTTCACGCCTATTGGCAGGAAGGATAACCCATGTCGGAGAACGAGATCAAGCTCGGGGCCAAGGTCGAGCCCCTGCGCAAGCCGCGCGCCTGCGCCGAATGCGGACGCCCGTCGATGCGCGAGCACTATCCCTTCTGCTCGGACCGCTGCCGCGAGATGGACCTGTCGCGCTGGCTGAGCGGTTCCTACGCCATTCCCGTTGCCGACGACGAGGCAAAGGCCGGCTACGAGGACGAGGAATAGTCACAAAGTCGTTGGAAACGAGTACTAACCTTCTGACGACGCTCGATAATTCCGGTCCGTGCATTTCCTGTCGAAAAAACGTCGATTGACGCTGGACATGGCCGAACAAGATGTTATAACGCCCACGCTTCCGGGGAAAACCAAGCTCCCCAAGCCTCCTGGAGAGGCAGATCCTTCGGGATGAAGCAGATGCCCGGATAGCTCAGTTGGTAGAGCAGCGGATTGAAAATCCGCGTGTCGGTGGTTCAAATCCGCCTCCGGGCACCATT
>CAZZZI010000339.1:0-4584 GCA_964658415.1 uncultured Sphingomonas sp.
GACGCCGATCGTCATCGTCCATGTCTCCAACCGTCAGGCGATGGAGGAAATCCAGAGGGCGCGCCTGCGTGGCGTCAATGTTGCCGGCGAGACCTGCCCGCAATACCTGCTGCTGACCGCCGACGATCTCGATGCTGAAGAGCTTGAAGGCGCCAAGTTCGTCTGCTCGCCGCCGCCGCGCGACGCCGAAAGCCAGATTGCCTGCTGGGAAGGTTTGCAGAACGGCACCTTCGAGCTGTTCTCCTCGGACCACTGCCCCTTCCGCTACGATGACGACCAGGGCAAGCTCAACGACAAGGGAAAGCGCAACTTCCGCTGGATACCGAACGGCATTCCGGGAGTCGAGACGCGGTTGCCGATCCTGTTTTCCGAAGGCGTGACCAAGGGCCGGATCGATCTGAACCGCTTCGTGGCCCTGTCCTCGACCAATCACGCCAAGCAATACGGCCTCTACCCGCAGAAGGGCACCATTGCCATCGGCTCGGACGCCGATATCGCCCTCTGGGATCCCCAGAGGTCGGTGACCATCACCAACGATATCCTGCATCACGGCGCCGACTACACGCCCTATGAAGGCCTTGATGTCACCGGTTGGCCGGTGCGGGTCATCCTCAGGGGCAAGACCATCGTCGATGGCGAGCGTCTGGAAGGAAGCAAAGGCGGGGGTCGCTACCTGCAGAGGGCGGGCGGCGCAGCAACGGCGAACGGCTGAGCCGAGGATCGCCGGATCCGCGGTCAGCGCCTATTTGACGTAGTCTCCGCGCGTGATGCCGTGACGCGCCAGCTTGTCGTAGAATGTCTTGCGCGGGATGCCGAGGGCCTCGATTGTCAGGCGGATATCGCCGTCATGATCCCGCAGGGTTTCCCGAAGGAGATCGGATTCATATTGCTCCAGCCTGGCAGGCAGGGAAAGGCCGGCAGTCGAGGCCGTCGTGGCAGGAGGGGATGTCGGTCCGGTGTCGGCAAGGCCGAGCACGAAACGCTCTGCGAAATGGGCGAGCTCGCGGACGTTGCCCGGCCATTCGTGTGCCTGGAGATAGCGGTGCACATCCGGCGGCACGATGGGTGGCTGCTTGTTGAAGCGGATGGCGGCGCGATCGACGAAATGGCCGAACAGCAACGGGATATCGGGTCGCCGGTCGCGCAGCGGCGGAATGGAAATGGTCACCACGTTCAGGCGATAGAACAGGTCCTCGCGAAAATCCTGCCGCTGCTCGGGATCAGCCAGGTCGACCTTGGCGGCTGCCACGACGCGCAGATCGACCGGACGAACCTCGTTGGTGCCGAGCGGCGTGACCTCGCGCATTTCGAGCACGCGAAGCATCTTGACCTGCGCCGACGGCGGCATGCTCTCGATCTCGTCGAGAAACAGGGTGCCCTCGCCCGAGTGCTCGATGCGCCCGATGCGCCGTTTCTGTGCGCCGGTAAACGCGCCGGCCTCGTGGCCGAACAATTCGCTCTCGATGACGCTTTCCGGCAGGGCGCCGCAATTGAGGGCGACGAAATTGCCCTTCGAGCGCCGGCTCCAGCGATGGAGCAGGCTCGCCACGACTTCCTTGCCGCTGCCCGTCTCGCCGGTGACGAGCACGTCGACATCGGTATCGGCGATCTGGCGGAGCGTCCGTCTCAGCCGCTCCATCGCCGGCGTCTGGCCGATCAGCGGCAGGCCGTCCTGGGCCTGGTCGGTCGCCTCGCGCAGGGCCCTGTTGTCGAGAACGAGCCGTCGTTTTTCCACGGCGCGATGAATGCTCTGTACCAGCCGTTCCGTCGCGAAGGGTTTTGGAATGAAGTCGTAGACGCCGTCCTTGATGGCCTGCACCGCCATCGGGATATCGCCATGGCCGGTCATCAGGATGACCGGGAGATCCTCGTCCAGCTGCCGCACGCGGGTGAAAAGCTCGATCCCGTCCATCTGGGGCATCCGGATATCGGAGACGATGACCCGGACGGTCGCGGTATCCAGCGCCGCGATCGCGTCGCGTGCTCTCGAGAAAGCGCTGACCGAAAAGCCCGCGAGCTCGAGGGTTTGGGCTGTTGCCCGCAGCAGGTCGTCGTCGTCGTCGACCAGGAGGATGAGCGGCGTGTCGTTCATGCTTGTGCCTTTGGCAGATGGAGGACGAACCGCGTTCCGCTTTCGCCGCTGTCGACCTCGATGCGTCCACCGAAATCGGCGGCGATGTCCTTGGATATCACCAGGCCAAGGCCGAGGCCGCCGGGCTTGGAGGTATTGAACGGCGTGAATAGCGAATCGAGGATATCGGGCGCGATGCCCGGCCCGTTGTCGGCGATGCTGATGGCGATCTCCTGCGGGCTCTCGCGGACCGATACCGCGACCCTGGCGTCGGCGCGCCCCTCCAGCGCCTCCAGCGCATTCTGGAACAGGTTGATCAGCACCTGCTCGAGCCGCACGCGCGTGCCCATCACCATCATGCCGTGCGGCGGCAGGTCGACGGCCAGCGCCTCCAGTTGCCCGGCGAAGCGGCTGCGCAGAAGGACCACGGCTCCTTCGATGATACCGCGCACATCGACCGGAACCGGCGAGGTGCGGCCCTTGCGGGCAAAGGCCTTCAGCTCCTCGGTGATCGTGCCGATCCGTTCGGTCAGCGACGCAATCAGGCTCAGGTTTTCCTTGGCCGATCCGGGTTGCTGGCGCTCCAGGAAGATCTTTGCGTTGTCGGCATAGGCGCGGATGGTGGCGACCGGCTGGTTGATTTCATGGGCAACGCCGGCGGCGACCTGGCCGAGGATGGCCAGCCGGTTCGCCTGCACCAGTTCCTGCTGCACCACCTGCAGCTTCGCCTCGGTCGTCCTGTGGCCCGAGATCTCCGCCTCGAGCCGGTCCCGGGCGCGGCTGAGATCGTCGGTGCGCTCGAGCACGCGCCGCTCCAGCTCTTCCCGGGCGACGCGCCCGACGGCAAGCTCCATCGCCGACACATGGCGGCGCCGCAGCAGGAAGGCGGCAAAGGCGAGGATCGGCAGGACCGTCGCCAGCATGATGAAGCGATCCTCGCGGATATTGGTGGCGATCGCGGCATCCGTCGGCACGAGATAGTTGAGAGTCCACGGCGTCGACGGCACCGGCGCCTTCAGGCGAAGATATTCTCCGGCATTGCTGCCCGGCAGGACGGCGCGGACGATCGCGGCATCGGCATCGAGTGCGACCGGCGCGGTGATCGGCAAGGGGCTGAGAGACGCGTCGCCGAACTGCAGGCTCTGGCGAATGGTCGCCAAGGGTCCGCTGGCGAGCTGTGATTCCGTCATGAAGCGCCAGGAGGGGATGCTGGTCACCAGCACGATGCCACGATCGTCCGTGACATAGGCAGGACGCGCCGTTTCCCGCCAATCGGCCTCCAGCTGGTCGAACTCCATCTTGACGACGACCACGCCGATGGGCGAGCGGGGGGCTCCGACGCGACGCGAGATATAGAGGCCGGGCCGGTTGCTGATGTTGCCGAGCGCGAAATGCTCGGCCGTGCCATCCGCCATGGCGCGGCGAAAGTAGTCGCGGAAGGAATAATCCTTGCCGACGAAGGTCAGCGGGTCCTGCCAGTTGCTCGATGCGACGGCGATGCCGTTCCGGTCGATCACATAGAGCACCGAGGCCTTGGTGCCGGACACCAGGCTCTCCAGTTTGCGGTCCAGCAAGCGCACCGGTCGATCGTCGGCGGTGGCCAGCGCATCGCGAACCTGCAGATCGTCCGCCAGCAACAGCGGCAGCGCACGCGGCCTCTCCAGCACGGCCCGCAGCAGGGCGATCTTCAGATTGGCATCGGTCCGCCCCTGGTCCTCCAGCGCCTGCATGGCGACCGACCGGCCGTAGATGCCGGCGGCGTAAAGGAGTGCGGTAAGGAGCAGCGCGCAAGTGGCGGCATAGGCGAGCCAGACCCGGCGATGACGTTGCGCGAGGTCGAGAGGCGTCGGACTGAGCTGGTTTGGTCGCTGCAGCATGCCGCATCTGTGCATAATTCCAGCCAGATCTCAATGGGAGTTGTGCGGATTTCCGCACTGGTAGGCCTGTCGGCTATTTGCGCTAACTATAACATCTAAGAAAAACAGATGCTTATCGTCTAACGCCCTATCTGGCACGGCCGTTGCATTTATCTCGGCTTGCAGTCGGAGGGCTGCTTTTCATTTACAGCCCGGAGGGCCGAGACATCGGTTGGGCGAAGAGGAGGATCTCGTGATAGTCCCTGATACTGCCAGCCCCGCCGTGGGCAAACTTCCCTTTTACCGCCAGATGTACGTCCAGGTTCTGACGGCCATCGCCGCCGGCATCTTGCTCGGGCATTTCTATCCGCAAATCGGCGCGTCGATGCAGCCTTTGGGCGACGCATTCATCAAGCTGGTGCGCATGGTCATCGCGCCCGTCATCTTCCTGACGGTGACAACAGGCATCGCCGGCATGTCGGACATGAAGAAATTCGGCCGCGTCGTCGGCAAGGCGTTGCTCTACTTCCTCGTCTTCTCGACGCTGGCCCTGGTCGTCGGTCTTATCGTGTCGAACGTCCTCCAGCCGGGTGCCGGCATGCACATCAACGCGGCCACCCTCGACACCAAGGCGGTCAACACCTATGCCGCCCAGGC
>CAZZZI010000340.1:0-4557 GCA_964658415.1 uncultured Sphingomonas sp.
GCGGTGGCATTCCAGTCAAGATAGAGGCGTGATGCCGCCATGACCTGCTTTTCCTGCCTCATCGATGCGGTTTGCCTGCACCGGTTCATTTTTCTTGTAATTGCCGGCTGGCTTGCCTTATGACACCTCCACAACGCGCGGAAGATCATGCAGAGTTTCGAATTGTTCTAAACTGCGTTTTAGAAAAGATGAGCGCGTTCGTCAAGTCAACTTGCTGGCTAATGCATCTTGTCAACGCCGAAAATCAGGTACGGAGTATCGATGCCCGAAGTCATTTTCAACGGCCCAGCCGGCCGCCTTGAGGGGCGCTATCAGCCATCCAAGGAAAAAAGCGCACCGATCGCTCTCGTCCTTCATCCCCATCCGCAGTTCGGCGGAACGATGAACAACCAGATCGTCTACCAGCTTTTCTACATGTTCCAGAAGCGCGGCTTCACCACGCTGCGCTTCAATTTCCGCAGCATCGGCCGCAGCCAGGGCGATTTCGACCATGGTGCCGGCGAGCTTTCCGACGCCGCCTCGGCCCTCGACTGGGTCCAGAGCCTGCATCCTGACTCCAAGAGCTGTTGGATCGCCGGCTATTCCTTCGGTTCATGGATCGGCATGCAGCTTCTGATGCGCCGCCCCGAAATCGAAGGCTTCATGTCGATCGCACCGCAGCCGAACACCTACGATTTCTCCTTCCTCGCCCCCTGCCCGTCCTCCGGCCTGATCATCAACGGCGACGCCGACAAGGTGGCCCCGGAGAAGGACGTCAACGTCCTGGTTGACAAACTGAAGTCGCAGAAGGGCATCCTGATCACCCACAAGGTCGTTCCGGGCGCCAACCACTTCTTCAGCGGCCAGGTCGACACGCTGATGGGCGAATGCGAAGACTACCTCGACCGCCGCCTCAACGGCGAACTCGTACCGGAACCCGCCGCAAAGCGCATCCGCTAGGTTTGCGAGACTAAATTAAAAAGCCGCTGGAGCGATCCGGCGGCTTTTTTGTTGCGAAGTGCGTGCATTTTACGACTGCCCCAGCGGCTAGGCCGGAATTGCGAGACACCAGTCCCTGGGCTAGCCGCCGATCTTCGGCCAGGGGAACGCCAGCACGTCGCGCGTATAGCTTTCCACCACGACGCTGAACGGCTGGCCGTCCGCGCGGGTGAGAAATGCCCGATGCTGGATCACGAACTGCGGGATGTCCAGAGTTCCGCTGGTGGGTGGCGGAATGTCGCCTCCCATGTCCCAGCCGTCTGGAAGCGGTTGCCACAGGAGCTCGGCCGAAATCGTGTGCCTCTGAAAATGCAGATCCTTCACCGCTCTGCCGAACGCCGTGTCCGTCGTTTCCAGAACGTGATTCATCTCAGCCGTCAAACGCGCGGGGACGTACCAGTTGTCGGCTTCCGACAGCACACGGTCGCCGCAGCCGAGTTTGACGCGGCGATACTTGACCGGCTCGCTATCGGTCACGCCCAGCAGTTTGCGGACACCGGCATCGGCAGGCTTTTCGATGCCGGGATCGAGATGCGCGACGATCTTCGGCGTGGCGGCAAGCTTGTGGCTGGCGCACCAGCGGTCGAGCGTCAGCGTCGCGCTGTCATGGCTGAGCAGGTCGGCATTCAGCGCGCTGAGGATAGCCAGGGCTTCGAGACGGCCAACGGCGGTATCGGGCGGACCGGACTGATCCGCCGATGCCAAGCCGGCGATGACAAGACCAAGCGCCAGAGCCGAGAGGGAGAACCATGTTTTCATATTTGCCTCGCGTAAGTTTCTTGGCGGCGGTGTGGCGCCGAGAAGCTCTCTAACGTTTTCGTCATGACAGCTCGATGACAAGCAAATCTTTCCAATGGAGTCAACACGTTAGATCTTGACGAGCAAGACTGCCACCCTAAGTCGAGACGTTGCGGATCGCAGTCCGACCAGGGGTTATGCGATCACCTGTGACGCGCCAGCACCCCGCCCGTCACCGGTGCATGAACGCCCGTCGTCCCCGGATAGGTCAGCGGCAGCCCCTCCAGGGAGCGCACCGCCAGGTAGGCCCAGGCTTCCGCCTCCATGCTGCCGCCATCGAAGCCGGCAGTCTCGGCGTCGATGACGCGCGCGCCGTGTTTTTCCGCCAGGTCCGAAAACTCGGCCATGATGACCGGGTTCAGGCGTCCGCCGCCGCACACGACGAAGGTCTTAGGCGGCTGCGGCAGATAGGCCGCGAGCTTCAGGATGGACGCTGCGGTGACATGCGCCAGCGTCCGTGCGCCGTCCTCGAGCGAAACCTCCCCCTTGACCGGCGGCGCGAAATCGCTGCGGTCGAGAGAGCGGCGGATATTGGCGGAAAAGAACGGGCTTTCGAGATAGCGGCGTACGAGCGGCGGCGACACGGTGCCCTTGGCGGCTGTCTCGCCATTGCGGTCATAGGCCTTGCCTGTATGGGCCTCGATCCACTGGTCGATCAGCATATTGCCCGGGCCACTGTCGAAGGCGGAAAGCTGCCCGTTTTCAGCGATATAGGTGAGGTTGGAAATGCCGCCGATGTTGACGAAAACAACGGGCACTGAAAATTCGTCCGGCAGGTTCGCCGACAGCGCTGCGTGGTAGATCGGGATAAGCGGCGCACCCTGCCCGCCATGCACCATGTCGTTGGCGCGCATGTCGTAGACCACGTCGATGCCGGTTTCGTCAGCCAGGAGCTGCCCGTCGCCGATCTGGACCGTCAGCCCCTCATCCGGCCGGTGCAACACGGTCTGGCCGTGAAAACCGATCACGTCGACGTCGGCCACCGAAAGACCATTGCGCATCAGGAAGGATTTGACCGCCGCCGCATGACAGAGCGTCAAAGCCTGCTCGGCCGCCCCGAGGTCGCCCGGCCGCTCACGGCGGTCCTTGATGACCTTGGCGGTCTCCAGCGCCTTTTTCCAACGGCCCCGCAGCTCGTCGTCGTAGGGAATGTAGAGGCTTGCACCGCGCTCCACGACGTCCTGTCCGTCGGTGCGCAGCAGCGCGATGTCGATACCGTCCATCGACGTCCCGCTCATCAGCCCGATCGCCGTTCTCGTCTTCGTCATGGGCCCTCTCAAAACATTGCCGCCGCAATAGTGCACTTTTTGAAAAACAGTGCTAAACGCGCCGCGACGGTTCAACAACAGCGATTTTAGCCTTTGCCCGCCCCAGGCGGCGCGTTCGAGAGACCCTATCATGGCCGACTTCAAATCCGATTTCCTGCGCACACTGCAAGAGCGCGGCTTCATCCACCAGGTTTCCGACGAGACCGGCCTGGATGCGCTGTTCGCCAAGGAAACGGTCACCGCCTATATCGGGTTCGATCCGACGGCGCCGAGCCTGCATGCGGGATCGCTGATCCAGATCATGATGCTGCACTGGCTGCAGGCGACCGGACATCGCGCCATCTCGCTGATGGGCGGCGGCACCGGCATGGTCGGCGATCCCTCCTTCAAGGAAGAATCGCGCCAGCTGATGACGGTCGACACCATCGAAGACAACATCGCCTCGATCAAGCAGGTGTTCTCCAACTACCTCAACTACGGCGAGGGCAACAACGACGCCCTGATGATCAACAATGCCGAATGGCTGCGGTCGCTCAACTACCTCGAGTTCCTGCGCGACGTCGGCCGGCATTTCTCGGTCAACCGCATGCTCGCCTTCGACAGCGTCAAGACGAGGCTGGAGCGCGAGCAGTCGTTGTCGTTCCTGGAATTCAACTACATGATCCTGCAGGCCTACGACTTCGTCGAGCTGGCCAAGCGCTACGACTGCCGGCTGCAGATGGGTGGTTCCGACCAGTGGGGCAACATCGTCAACGGCATCGACCTCGGTCACCGCATGGGGACGCAGCAGCTCTACGCCCTGACCTCGCCGCTGCTGACGACCTCGTCCGGCGCCAAGATGGGCAAGTCGGCAAACGGTGCCGTGTGGCTGAACGCTGACATGCTGTCGGCCTACGATTTCTGGCAATACTGGCGCAACACCGAGGACGCGGACGTGGCGCGCTTCCTGAAGCTCTACACGACGCTGCCGATGGGCGAGATCGCCCGTCTCGCGGCACTCGGCGGCGCCGAACTCAACGACGTCAAGAAGATCCTCGCCACCGAGGTAACGGCGATCCTGCACGGCCGTGCTGCTGCCGAACAGGCGGCGGAAACCGCCCGCAAGACCTTCGAGGAAGGCGGCATCGCCGAGAACCTGCCTTCGGTCGACGTACCGACGTCAGAACTGGAAGCCGGCATCGGCCTGCTGTCGCTGATCGTGCGCGCCGGCCTTGCCGCATCGAACGGTGAAGCGCGCCGGCATGTGCAGGGCGGTGCCGTGCGCATCAACGATGAGCAGATGACCGACGAGCGCCGGACGATCGGAACTGCTGATGTGACCGCTGACGGCATCGTCAAGCTGTCGCTCGGGAAGAAGAAGCACATGCTGATCCGCCCGCAAGGCTGAAACGCCTTAGGCGTACGGACAAGGCCGGCCATCGAGCCGGCCTTAGACTGCTGACAAACCTGAAGACGCTTGTTTGATGAGAGCAATACCCCGGTCTCCCTCATCCTCGCCCTTGTGGCGGGGATC
>CAZZZI010000341.1:0-4541 GCA_964658415.1 uncultured Sphingomonas sp.
TAAATTGTGGTGACTAGGTCCGCCGCATTGCAGTCTAGTAATCAAGATTTAACCTAGTGTGAGGCTGACTCCGTGACAAGAGTCGCAGGAATCGTGGGGAATCGATTTCCGGGTTTTCCCCAACTTGCTGCCTACTGTGGTATTTCTGCAATAGCTTTAACAGGACATTCAGGACCTCACGATATGCCGTTCTCCGCAAGGCTAAAATCAACTATTCGTTGACCAATCCACCGTTTGTTGACATGGTTCTTCTAAACGACAATAGTGCCGAGGCCGCCGCAAGGCGGCATTTTTCATTGCCGACGGCGGCCTGCAGGACAACAGCCGCCAAGTCCTGATCGATCGAAGGAATTGCGCCATGGCTGAAGCCGCGCCACTCTATGACACTTACATGCGCGCACCCTTGCGGTTCGAGCGAGGCGAGGGCGTATGGCTGATCACGGAAACCGGCGAGCGCTATCTCGATTTCGGCGCCGGCGTTGCGGTGTCGTCGCTCGGCCACGGCCATCCACATCTGGTCGAGGCGCTTAAGGCGCAGGCCGACAAGGTCTGGCATCTGTCGAACCTCTACGAGGTCCCCGGCCAGGAAATGCTCGCCAAGCGGCTGACCGACGCGACCTTCGCCGACAAGGTGTTTTTCACCAATTCTGGTGCGGAAGCGCTCGAATGCGCCATCAAGACGGCCCGCCGCTACCAGTTCTCCAAGGGCCATCCTGAAAAATTCCACATCATCACCTTCGAGGGTGCCTTCCACGGCCGGACGCTGGCGACCATCGCTGCCGGCGGCCAGGAGAAGTATCTCGAGGGCTTCGGCCCGAAGGCCCCCGGTTTCGACCAGGTGCCGTTCGGCAACCTGGAGGCCGTCAAGGCGGCCATCAGCGATGCGACGGCCGCCATCCTGATCGAGCCGGTGCAGGGCGAGGGCGGTGTTCGCCCGGTTGCCAAGGAGTTCATGGTTGCCCTCCGCGAACTTTGCGACGAACACGGCCTGCTGCTGATCCTCGACGAGGTCCAGTCCGGCGTCGGCCGGTCCGGCAAGTTCTTTTCGCACGAATGGTCCGGCATCACGCCGGACATCATGGCTGTGGCAAAGGGCATCGGCGGCGGCTTTCCTCTCGGCGCCTGCCTTGCGACGGCGGAAGCCGCTTCGGGCATGAAGGCCGGCACCCACGGATCGACCTATGGCGGCAATCCGCTGGCCATGGCCGTCGGTGGCGCGGTGCTGGACGTGATCCTTGCCGAAGGCTTCCTGCAGCACGTCAACGACGTCGCACTGGTGTTCCGCCAGGGACTGGCATCGCTGAAGGATCGCTATCCTGACATCATCGAAGAGGTGCGCGGCCAGGGCCTGCTGCTCGGCATCAAGGCGGCCATCCCGGCGGCGGAGCTGCTGCAGGCGATCCGGGCCGAGCACCTGCTCGGCGTTCCGGCCGGCGATAACGTCATCCGCCTGCTGCCGCCGCTGATCGCCACCGCCGAGGACGCCCGCGAGGGTCTTGCCCGCGTCGAGCGTGCCGCCGAAGCGCTGCGCGCCCGGACATCCCGCAAATCGGCTTGATTTCTGCGTCCGTGGCTTCTGGGCTTGACGCCCGCCACGGGCGTTTTCATTTTTGGAGCACAGGTAGACATGGCTTCCCCGAAACACTTCCTCGATCTCTCTGCTGTCCCGGCAGGCGATCTGCGCATCATTCTCGACGATGCCATCCTCCGCAAGAAGGCGACCAAGGACGGCACCGCCGGCCGGCCGCTCGAAGGCAAGATGCTGGCGATGATCTTCGAGAAACCCTCGACCCGCACCCGCGTCTCCTTCGACGTCGGCATGCGCCAGCTCGGCGGCGAGACGCTGTTTCTGTCCGGCACCGAAATGCAGCTCGGCCGGGCCGAGACCATCGGCGACACCGCCAAGGTGCTGTCGCGCTACGTCGACGCCATCATGATCCGCACCACCCAGCATTCGCGCATGCTTGAGATGGCCAAGCACGCCACCGTGCCCGTCATCAACGCGCTCACCGACGATACCCATCCCTGCCAGGTCATGGCTGATATCATGACCTTCGAGGAGCATCGCGGCCCGATCAAGGGCAAGACGGTCGCCTGGACCGGCGATGGCAACAATGTGCTGCATTCGCTGATCGAGGGCTCGGCCCGGTTCGGCTATCGCATGAATATGGCGGTGCCCCTTGGCTCGGAGCCGAGCGATCACTATTTGAACTGGGCCCGCAATCAGGGCGCCGAAGTCATGCTCACCCATGAAGCCGAACGTGCGGTTAATGGCGCCGATTGCGTGGTGACCGATACCTGGGTTTCCATGAACCAGGAGCACCGGGCCCGTGGTCACAACGTCTTCCAGCCCTACCAGGTCAATGCCGCTCTGATGGCAGAGGCCGGAAAGGATGCGTTGTTCATGCATTGCCTGCCTGCCCATCGCGGCGAGGAGGTGACGGATGAAGTGATCGACGGCCCGCAATCCGTTGTGTTCGACGAGGCGGAAAACCGTCTCCATGCGCAGAAGTCTATTCTCGCGTGGTGCCTGGGCGCGATCTGAGATCAACCAAGCCGCCGTTGCAAACGGTGGCTGCCGAGGCGCGATCCGTCCGGCAGCAAGGAGTAGACCCATGGCAGACAGTGCAGCAGCGCTGGGTGAGTTCGGTTATGCCGGCGACGATCACGTCGTGCCGTTCCAGGTGGAGAGCCTGGATGTGCGCGGCCGTGCTGTGCAGCTCGGCCCGATGCTCGACACCATCCTCGAGCGCCACCATTATCCTGCCCCCGTGGCCCGGCTGCTGGCCGAAACCATCGTGCTGACGGTGCTGCTCGGCACGTCGCTGAAGTTCGAGGGCAAGTTCACCGTGCAGACCAAGGGCGACGGACCGGTCGACCTGCTGGTGGCCGATTTCTCGACGCCTGAAAATGTCCGCGCCTACGCCCGCTACGATGAGGAGGCACTGGCCGCAGCGGTCAAGGCAGGGCAGACCGAGCCGGAGCAGCTGCTCGGCAAGGGCATCCTCGCCTTCACCATCGACCAGGGCCAGTATTCGCAGCCCTATCAGGGCATCGTGCCGCTCGACGGCTCGTCGCTGGAGGATATCGCCGGGGTCTATTTCCGCCAGTCGGAGCAGATCCCGACCCGCGTGCGCCTCGGTGCTGCCGAACTTTTTGACCGCGATGAGGCCGGCAAGCCGCGCCACCGCTGGCGGGCCGGCGGCGTGATCGCCCAGTTCCTGCCCGATGCACCGGAGCGCATGCGCCTTCCGGACCTGCATGGCGGCGACGGCGACGAGAACGCGGTCGACCACACCGACGACGATGCCTGGGCCGAAGCCCGCTCGCTGCTGGAAACGGTGGATGCCGACGAACTGACCGATCCGCTTGTCGGCACCGAGCGCCTGCTCTACCGGCTGTTCCACGAGCGCGGTGCCCGCGTCTACCCGCCGCAGGCAGTCTTTGACCGCTGCAGCTGTTCGCGCGACAAGATCAAGGGCGTGCTGCAGGGCTTCTCCGCCGAAGAGATGGCCGAGAGCGAGGAAGACGGGCTGATTTCGGTGACCTGCGAGTTCTGCTCGACCACCTACCGCTACGAGGCGGCGGAAATCCTGGTCAAGTCCTGAGGGTGGCTGGCGTCGTCTTCGGACGGCGTCAGTTCAGCGTCCGCATCAGACCCGGCGAATCCAGCGAAAAGGCCGGGATGTCGACGACGAAGGTCTCGCCCTCGTCGTTTTCCATGGAGTAGTGACCGAACATCATGCCCGACGGCGTGTCGAGCGGGCAGCCCGACGAATATTCGTAAGTGTCGCCGGGGTTGAGCTGCGGCTGCTCGCCGACGACGCCGGGACCGGTGACTTCGTCGACCTGTCCGTTCTGGTCGGTGATGTGCCAGTAGCGCGTGATCAGCCGCACCGCAGTGGTCGAGTGGTTGGAAATGACGATCCGATAACCCCACACATAGCGGCTGTCTTCCGGGTCGGATTGCTCCTCCAGATAGAACGGCTCGACGATCACTTCGATATCTCGTGTAAGGGCGCGGTACATCCCAGCCACCTTGAATGAATTTGGTTACGATATCCTATAGGCTTCAACCTCGGTCAAGGAAGCGAAGGCGAATATGTGCCCAAATGGGAAGGCTGATGCGGCCTTTTGAATATTAAGGGTAATATCTTCAGTTAATAGCTTTCGGGCGCAATGCGCGGAAGGCGCTGCCCGACTTGGCCGGGCAGCGTTGCAAGACATGCGATCAGGCCGATACCTTTGCCAGCGCCTGGGCAAAATCCTCGATCAAGTCGTCGGTGTCCTCGATGCCGGCCGAGAAGCGAACCGTGCCCGGCGAGATGCCGAGTTCGGCGCGTGCCTCATCGGTAAGGTTCTTGTGGGTGGTGGTTGCCGGATGGGTGATCAGGCTCTTGGCATCGCCGAGATTGTTGGAGATCGTGATGATATCCAGCGCGTTCTGCAATGCAAACGCCGCCTCCTTGCCGCCCTTCAGCTCCAGGCAGACCAGCGTCGAGCCGCCGGTCATCTGCTTGGCGATGATATCGGCCTGCGGA
>CAZZZI010000342.1:0-4514 GCA_964658415.1 uncultured Sphingomonas sp.
ATGCCCGATCCGTCGGATGTCAGCCCCACATGCTCGGGCCGGATCCCCAGCGTCACTTTCGCGCCCGACGCCAGGTCCAGTTTGGTGTCGGTCGCAACGACCGTCCCGTCCCCGAGTTTGATCTGGCCGGCCTCGAAGGTCGCATCCAGAAAATTCATGCCGGGTGAGCCGATGAAGCCTGCAACGAACAAATTGGCGGGCCGGTCGTAGAGTTCTAGCGGGCTACCCACCTGCTGCACGACGCCGCCATGCATGGCGACGATGCGGTCGGCCAGCGTCATCGCCTCGATCTGGTCGTGGGTGACGTAGATCGAGGTTGCCTTGAGGTCGGCATGCAGCTTCTTGATCTCGGCGCGCATCTGTTCGCGAAGACGGGCATCGAGGTTGGAGAGCGGTTCGTCGAAAAGGAAGGCCTTGGGCTCGCGCACGATGGCACGCCCCATGGCGACCCGCTGCCGCTGGCCGCCGGAGAGCGCCTTGGGCCGGCGAGCCAGCAGCGGATCGAGGCCGAGCTTGGCCGAGGCGAGCGACACGGCGGCCGTAATCTTCTCCTTGGCGATCTTCCGGATCTTGAGGCTGTAGCTCATGTTGCCCGCCACATTCATGTGCGGGTAGAGCGCGTAGGACTGGAACACCATGGCGATGTCGCGGTCCTTCGGATGCAGCTCGTTGACGCGGCGGCCGGCGATGCGGATCTCGCCGCCGGTGACGTCTTCCAGCCCGGCGATCATCCGCAGCAGCGTTGACTTGCCGCATCCGGACGGACCGACCAGCACGATGAATTCCCCGTCCTCGATGGTGAGGTCGATGTCGTGCAGGACCTGCACATGGCCATAGGCCTTCTTGACGTTCTGGATGTCGATCGATGCCATGTGACTAACCCTTGACCGCGCCGGCCGTCAGGCCCTGGACGAGATAACGTTGAATGAGCAGGAAGAAGAGCGCGGCCGGGACGAGCGCCATGACGCCGGCCGCCATCATCTGCCCGAAATCCACGGAGAATTTCGAAACGAAGGTGAGAAGCCCGACCGGGAAGGTGGCAGCCTGGTTGCCGTTGATCAGCATCAGGGCAAACAGCAGTTCGCTCCAGGCGGCGGTGAAGACGAAACCGAGCGTGGCGGCGATACCGGGCAGCGTCAGCGGCAGGATGATCTGCCGGAACGCAACGAACTGGGTCGCGCCGTCGATCATGGCGGCTTCCTCAAGGTCCTTCGGAATGCCGTCGAAGAAGGACTGCATGAGGAAGGTCGCAAACGGCACGTTGAAGGCGGTGTAGACGATGACCAGACCGGTCAGGCTGTTCGTCAGGTGCAACGGCGACAGGATCTTGAAGATGGGCGCAACCAGCATGACGAGGGGAAACATCTGGGTCAGCAGCATGAGCGCCACGATCCAGTATTTGCCGCGAAAGTCGAACCTCGACAGCGCATAGCCGGCCAGCGATGCGCAGAGGGTGACCGCGATGGCTGTCGACCCTGATACGATGAGGCTGTTCTTGAAGAAGGTCGGGAAGTCGCTGTGTTGAAGCACGAAGGCGTAGTGCTCCCAGGTCGTGCGCGACGGCCACATCCGGACGCCCTCGGTATAAAGCAGGTCGTTGGGCGTCAGCGACACCTTGAGCAGCCAGTACAGCGGGAAGAGCGCGAAGACGACATAGACCAGGATCGCGAGCCGGTGGGCAATAGTCTGCAGGATGGATCGTCTCATGGTTCTAGTCCTTGTTCAGCAGCGTCTGCCGGAGCAGGATGATCACCATGGAATAGGCCAGCAGCAGCACCAAGAGCACCAGCGCAATGGCGGAGGCATAGCCGAAATCCAGCCGCTTGAAGGCTTGCGTGAAGATATAGCTAGCGACGATCTGCGTCCGGTCGGCGGGTCCGCCGCCGGTCATGACGACGATGAGGTCGGCAAAGTTCGAGACCCAGACGGTGCGCAGCAGGACGGTGATCGCGATCGTCGGCGCCAGGAACGGCAGCGTGATCGACCAGAACCGCTGGAACCATGTAGCGCCATCGATCGAGGCCGCCTCGTAGAGGTCACGCGGAATGGCCTGCAGGGCGGCGAGAAGGGTGATGGCGAAAAAGGGAATGCCCCACCAGACATTGGCGATGATCGGTCCCCACATGGCGTATTGCGGGTCGGAAAGGATGTTCTCCGGCTGGTTCATCAGGCCAAGGGCAAACAGCCAGTGCGGGATGGGTCCGATGACCGGATTGAACAGCCAGGCCCAATTGAGACCGGCGAGGAAGGATGGCACGGCCCATGGCAGGAAAACCAGCGCCTGGACGAGGCCACGGCCCCAAAACGGCTTGTCCAGCAAAAGGGCAAGGACGAGCCCGAAGGCGAATTGCAGAATGACCGACGCACCGGTCCACCACAGCGTATTCCGCAGCGCGCCGTAGAAGGCGGCATCCTTCGAGAGGTCGCGAAAGTGATCGAGCCCGATGAAGCCGCCGGAAAACGGCTTGAGCAGCTGCACGTCGCGGAATGCGTAGGAAATGCCGATCACCAGCGGCACCAGCATGACGGCGATGATCAGGATAAGTGCGGGCGCACTGTAGAGATAAGGCTCCGAGGCATCGGCAAGGCGCTTTTGCCAGGGCCTGCGGTCGCGACGCCTGTCGTGTGTATGGGCGGTCATGGTCATCGGCCAACGGTCCATTCCAGTTCGCTGCGGCGACGCCGCAGGCAAAGTTGCGTGCAGGCGCGGCGGCAAATCTGCTCTGCCGCCGCGCCGTGCCTTACTTCTTGGTGAGGAATTTCTGCTGCGCCTTGGTCAGGTAGTCAGCCCACTGATCGGCGAGATCCTTGGTCGAGATATCGCCGAGCAGGGCCTGCTGCGAGGTCTTGATGGCGAGCGAGTCCTTGAAATAGGCGAACTCCTCGAGATAGGTCGGCATGACAGTCGGGACGGTGTTCTTGTCGGCCAGTTCCTCGAACCAGCCCTTGAACTGGTCACCGGCATAGAACGGGTCCTTCTCCGCCGATGTATAGGCCGGCAGCGCGCCGATCTTCTTGTTCCACTCGAGATTGCCTTCCTTGCCCTCGAGCGTGGCGATCAGCTTCCAGGACAGATCCTTGTTCTGGCTCGTCGCAAACATCGACCAGCCGGCATAGCCGATGGTGGGGAAGGACTTGCCGGCCGGCCCCTTCGGCAGCGGCGTGACGCCAAATTCGTCCTTGTTCATGCGCTCGGCAACGGCGATCAGCGCATCCGGATCCTGGTCGAGGAAGGCACAGGTGCCTGAGTAGAAGCCGGCGACGACTTCGTTGAAGCCCCAGTTGACGCTGTCCTTCGGTGCATAGCCCTTCTTGTAGAGATCGACCATCCACTCGATGCCCTTGGCCCAGCCTTCGCTGTTCATGGTGGAGGTGCCGTCGTCCTTGAAGTACTTGTTGTCGCCGGCCATCGAGGCTGCAAAGATCATCCAGCCATTGAGGCCGCCTGCTCCGCCGCGCATGCAGTAGCCGTATTTGCCGGGGATCTTGGAGACCGCGGCCGATGCCTTGACGAAATCGTCCATCGTCTTCGGCGGCTCGGAAATGCCGGCCTGCGCCAGGAGCTTCTTGTTGTAGAACATGGCGCGCAGGTAGAAGCCGTAGGGCAGCATGTAGGCGGTGTTTTTCACGTCGCGGCCGAGTTCGAGCGCGCGCGGCGTCAGTTCCTTGGTGGCATCCCATTTCGCCAGATAGGGCTCGAGGCTCTCGAGCATGCCGTTGTTGCCGTAGAGCGACAGCCATGTGTCCGGCATTTCCATCACGTCAGGCGTGTCGCCGGCGGATACCATTGTCGCGAATTTTTGGAAGGCCTCGTTCCAGGGCAAGGAAATGATGTCGACCTTGGTGCCGGGATTGGCGGCCTCGAACTTGCCGACGATCGACTTCAGCGTCTCCGTGCGTTCCGGGCTGGTGATGACCTCGACGAGCTTGAGCGTGGTATCGGCGAAGGCGGTTCCCGCCATCATCGCGGTAAAGAGTGCGGCTGTGATCAGTCTTTTCATGCTTATTCCCCCTCTTCGGTTTTTCTTCAGGTTGATGGTTCTACGAGGCGGCTGCTATCGCTGCCTCGATGTCACTCCACAGGGCCTCGGTTCCTTCGAGACCCACATGCAGACGGACGGACCGCGCGCTGATCCCGAAGGTCTGCGCGGAATTGGGCTGTGCCTTCTGTTGAAGGACGACTTCGCCCGGCACGATGAGGCTCTCATGGCCACCCCAGCTCACGCCCAGCTTGAAAAGCCTGAGGTGGTCGGCAAAGGCACGAATGTCGACGCCTTCCCGGAAGATGAACGAGAACAGGCCGGACGTGCCGTTGAGGCCGGCCGGCAGGCGATTGGAGAGGCCGGGATGGCAGACCGTCTCAACGACGTCGAGGTCCTGCAGCCGCTTGGCGATGGTCATGCCTGCGGCTTCATGGGCTTTCATGCGCAGCGGCAGGGTGCGCATGCCGCGGATCAGCAGCCACGCATCGAAAGGCGAGAGCTTGCCGCCGAGATAGGGATAGGCTTCCGCCT
>CAZZZI010000343.1:0-4505 GCA_964658415.1 uncultured Sphingomonas sp.
CGCCGATCTTCATGCGGATCTGGTTGATGAAGATGACCATCGTGTTCGACTTCGAAATCGAAGCGGTCAGCTTGCGCAGCGCCTGGCTCATCAGACGGGCCTGAAGACCCGGCAGGCTGTCGCCCATTTCGCCTTCGATTTCAGCGCGCGGCGTCAAGGCGGCAACGGAGTCGATGACGAGCACGTCGATCGCGCCGGAGCGTACCAGCGTATCGGTGATTTCGAGCGCCTGCTCGCCCGTGTCGGGCTGGGAGATCAGCAGGTTCTGCAGATCGACGCCCAGCTTGCGGGCATAGACCGGATCGAGCGCATGTTCGGCGTCGACGAAGGCGCAGATTCCGCCCTTCTTCTGGGCTTCGGCAATGGTCTGCAGTGCCAGCGTCGTCTTGCCGGAGCTTTCCGGTCCATAAATCTCAACGATACGCCCCTTCGGCAAACCACCGATGCCGAGTGCGATATCGAGGCTCAGCGAGCCCGTGGAAACTGTCTCGATCTCGACGATACTTTCGTTCGAGCCGAGCTTCATGATCGAGCCCTTGCCGAATGCCCTCTCGATCTGAGAGAGTGCGGCTTCGAGCGCCTTGCTTTTGTCCACCGATTTGTCCTCTACGAGCCGCAAACTATTCTGTGACATGAGATCCACCTTTAGGTTATTGAAGCCGCACAGGCAATGAAGCAGTTGATGTTGCGTTTGTACCCGATTTGTTCCGCTTCCGCAAGGGGGCCGCAAATAATTGAAACCGAAAGGTAAAATGAGCTTTGTTCTATATTTGTTTTACTTTTTCGTCACAAGGGCTTAGGCAAGATTTTCTGAGGCTTCCGGGACAGGTCAACGTGGCTCGATTCGGCTGTTTAAAGCGTCCGGGAGACGCCGATGTCTAAGGCGATTCTGGTGCTCGGCGGCGCCCATATGGATCGCCGCGGACGCATCTTCGGGGAGACCGATGCAGGCGCCAGCAATCCCGGCGCATGGTTCGAGGAGGCCGGTGGTGGCGGGTTCAATGCGGCCCGCAATCTCGCCCGGCTTCGACACGAGGTGACGATGATCTCGCCCCGCGGTGGCGATGCCCTGGGCGACAGGGTGGCAGACGCGGCCCGCGCGGCGGGGGTGAACGATCGCCCCTTCGTCTTTCTCGACCGCACGACGCCGAGCTACACGGCCATCATCGAGAAGGACGGCAACCTCGTCATCGCGCTGGCCGACATGGAACTCTACAAGCTGTTCAGCCCTCGCCGTCTGATGATCCGCGCCATCCGCGATTCCTTCGCCGCCACTGACCTCGTGCTCTGCGACGCCAATCTCCCGGCCGAGACGCTGGCAGCCATCGCCCGCAAGGCCGTCGATCTCGCCAAGCCGCTGGCAGCGATTGCCATCTCGCCGGCCAAGGTCTTGCGCCTGAAACCCTGTCTTTCCGATATCGACTATCTCTTTCTGAACGAAGCGGAAGCCGCGGCCCTCACTGGCAGCAGGCCCGGCGATCCCCTGGAATGGGCGCGCCAGTTGCGTGACCTCGGCGTCAAGGGTAGCGTCATCACCCGCGGAAAGCACCCGCTGGTGGCCTTTGCAGGAGGCGTCACGCTCACCCTGGAGCCACCGACCGTAACAGATGTCGCCGATGTGACCGGTGCCGGCGATTCGCTGGCAGCTGGCGTGCTTGCCGCCCTCATGGACGGTTACGATCTCGCGGAGGCCGTGCGCCATGGGGCGGCCGCAGCGGCGATCACCGTCCAGTCGCCCTTCGCGACGGCAGAGAATCTGTCGCCGGAGCATCTTCGTCAGGTGCTCGCCCTTGTCGGCGCGCCCAAAATACTGTCATGAAGGCCCATCCCGCCCATCAAACCCGCACATTCAGGTGGACAAGACCATGACCCGACCGTTTTCCGCGCTGCTGCCGATCTCCTATTCGACCGAAGTTGCAGCCGCCAAGGCGCGCGGTGCGCCTATCGTCGCCCTGGAATCGACGATCATCACCCACGGCATGCCCTATCCCGGCAACATCGCCATGGCCCGCAGCGTCGAAGCCATCATCCGCCAGGAAGGCGCCGTGCCGGCCACGATCGCCGTGATCCACGGAACGCTGCACATCGGCCTGGAGCCGGCCGAGCTCGAAAGCCTGGCCCAGACCAAGGAGGCGATGAAGGTTTCGCGCGCCGACCTCGCCTTTGTTATTGCCGAGCGTCGCACCGGCGCCACGACTGTCGCTGCAACGATGATTGCCGCCGCGCGGGCCGGCATCAAGGTGTTTGCGACAGGCGGCATCGGCGGCGTGCATCGCGGCGCCGAGACCAGCTTCGATATCTCCGCCGACCTCGAGGAGCTGGCGCGCACCGGCGTGATCGTCGTCTGCGCCGGCGCCAAGGCGATCCTCGACATCCCGAAGACTTTGGAAGTGCTGGAAACCCGGGGCGTTCCGGTGGTGACGTTCGGCAGCGCCGAATTCCCGGCCTTCTGGTCGCGGGCCTCGGGCCTGCCGAGCCCGCTGACGCTCAACAGCCCGGCCGCCATCGCCAACTTCCAGACCGTGCGCGAGCAGCTGGGCATCGACGGCGGCATGCTGATCGCCAACCCCGTGCCGGAGGAAGACGAGATCGGGCGCGAAGAGATGGAGATCTATATCGAGCGGGCGCTCGACAGCGCCGAGCGCGAGGAAATCGTCGGCAAGGCGGTCACGCCCTACCTGCTCAGCACCATCTTCGAGATCACCGGCGGTCGCAGCCTGAAGACCAACATCGCGCTGGTCGAGAACAATGCCCGCCTCGCTGCCGAAATCGCGGTCGCCCTGGCGGACTAGGCAGAATCAGCATTCGAAACGCTTGGCCGCGCCGTCATCAGGCGCGGCTTTGCTTTTTCAGGGCCCCCGCAGGAAACCGCCCGTGTCAGACCCCGCTCTCCCCACTGTCGATGCCCCACGCGACAATCGCTGGCCGCTGGCCGCCCTGATCCTCGGCGGCGCCGCCATCGGCGGCTCGCCGATCTTCGTGCGCCTGTCGGAAGTCGGGCCGCTTGCGACGGCCTTCTGGCGCGTGGCGCTGGCGCTCGTGCCGCTGGTCGTCGTCGCCCTTGCCACCCGTGGGAAATCAGCGGTCCGGCCTGCCAATCTTTCGCAATGTCTCCTGCTCGTCCTGCCGGGCCTGTTCCTCGCCATGGATCTCGTGACGTGGCACCTCTCCATCCGCATGACGTCGGTCGCCAATGCGACGCTGCTGGCCAATCTCGCCCCGATCTTCGTGGCTCTCATCGGCTGGCTCTTCCTGCGGGCCCGGATCAGCCGGCCGTTCCTGATCGGGCTGGTGACGGCGCTGGTCGGCATCGTCACCCTGAAGGGCGGCGTTTCCGGCCTGGCCGCAGGCGACCTTGGCGGCGACGCCCTGGCAACCGTGGCGGCGCTATTCTATGCGGGCTATATCCTTGTGATCGGTCGCCTGCGGAGCCGGTTCGACACGTTGCAGATCATGCTCTGGAGCACGGCTGCCGCAGCCATCTGTCTTTTCCCGGTGGCGCTTTCAATCGAGGGGGTGATGTTGCCGCCCACGCTGTTCGGCTGGCTGATGCTGATCGGGCTTGCCTTCATCAGCCATGCCGGTGGCCAGGTGGCGATCACCTATGCGCTCGCCTATCTGCCGGCCGCATTTTCGTCGCTGACGCTGCTGCTACAGCCGGTCGTGGCGGCCGCCCTCGCCTGGATCCTGCTCGGCGAAGCCATCGGGCTTCTGCAGGCCATCGGCGGTGCCGTTGTCCTGGCCGGGATCCTGATCGCCCGGCGCGGCTGAGCCGGGAGCGCTGGGTCAGCTGTCCAGCATCTCGCGGACGGCGACGGCCAGCTGCTTCAGCGAAAAGGGTTTTGGCAGGAACCCGAATTTCGAGTCCGCCGGCAGGTTGCGGGCAAAGGCGTCCTCGGCATAGCCGGATACGAAGAT
This sequence comes from uncultured Sphingomonas sp., assembly GCA_964658415.1. Classification (GTDB taxonomy): domain Bacteria; phylum Pseudomonadota; class Alphaproteobacteria; order Rhizobiales; family Rhizobiaceae; genus Rhizobium. The sequence goes on from CAZZZI010000343.1 coordinate 3,919, forward strand.
GAACTTCATGTCGGGGTAGATCTTGCGCAATTCGCGCAGCAGCGTCGGTCCGTCCATCTCGGGCATCACCACGTCGGATACAACGACATCGACCTTGCCCTCGAGCTCCTCGAGGATTTCCAGCGCCTCGACGCCCGATCCCGCCTCGTGCACGGTATAGCCGCGCGTCTCGAGCATCCGCTTGCCGCCGCGCCGAACAGCCTCTTCGTCCTCCACCAGCAGCACGACGGCCGACTTGCCGGTGAGATCGGCCTGCTCGACATCCGCCAGCGCAGCGCTCTCGCCCATCGGCGGCGCGTTCGGCGCCTCCTGCGGGCTCTCGCCCGGCAACAGGATGTCCATCACATGGCGCGGCAGAAAGACGCGGAACGTCGTGCCCTTGCCGACTTCGGAGTCCGGCTGAATATAGCCGCCGGACTGCTTGACGATGCCGTAGACCATGGCAAGGCCGAGACCGGTGCCCTTGCCGACATCCTTGGTGGTGAAGAACGGCTCGAAAATCTTGTCCATGATCTCGGGCGCAATGCCAGTGCCGTTGTCCTTGACCTCGACCAGAACCATGTCCTCCTGCGGCAGGTAGGCCGAAT
>CAZZZI010000344.1:0-4489 GCA_964658415.1 uncultured Sphingomonas sp.
TCGCTGTTGAACTGCTGACGGTAACGACGGCCGTTGCGGCGGAAACCGCTGAACATGCCATCGGCTGCCTGGTTGACGTCGCGTTTGAAACCTCTCAGGCGGTCGCCGAAGAGGATGTAGGCGAGCATAGCAAGACCGAGCGGCCAGAAGACCACGAAGCCCAGAACCATGAGCGCGATGGTCGCCGGGGTCCACTCCGGCCGAATCAATGCTGACTGATTCATCGTGAGATACCTCGATAAGGCGGCCGGCTGAATGCCGGAGCCGCTGGAATCGATGTGGGAATAGCGTCGTCCCGCTTCAATGAGGGATGGCTGCTAAATCGACCCAAGCGGTCGATAGGGCGCATAAAACGCGATTTGCAGCCTCAGACCGAGGTTTTGCCGTCGGCAGGCGGCTCGTTACGCGCGTGGGCTCTCGCGAAAGCCAGAATGCGCGGCGCGATCTCGCGGCGGAAGCGCGAGCCGTTGAAGACGCCGTAGTGGCCGACATCCGGCTGCAGGTAATGCATGCGCATGGCGTCCGGAATGTTGCTGCAGATCGTCTGCGCGGCCTGTGTCTGGCCAACACCGGAAATATCGTCGTTTTCGCCCTCGACCGTCAGCAGCGCCACGTTGCGGATGGCCGACGGATCGACACGGTGACCGCGATGCATCAACTCGCCCTTCGGCAAGGCGTGCTTCATGAAGACCTGTTCGACGGTCTGCAGATAGAATTGCGAGGTCAGGTCCATGACGGCCAGGTATTCGTCGTAGAACTCGCGGTGTTTTTCAGGCTCCCCGTCGTTCTTGACGAGGTGCATGAAAAAATCCTTCTGGGCGATCACGTGCCGGTCCAGGTTCATCGACATGAAGCCGGAGAGCTGCAGGAAGCCGGGATAGACCGAGCGCCCGAAACCCGGCAGCGGCCACGGCACGTTCATCACGACATTCTCGGCAAACCATTCGATGGGCTTGTCCTTAGCGAGCTTGTTGACGCCGGTGGGGTTGATGCGCGTGTCGATAGGGCCGCCGATCAGCGTCATGGACGCTGGCGACAGGGGATCGCCGGCCTCCTCCATGAGGGCGGCAGCAGCCAGCACCGGCACGGACGGCTGGCAGACGGCTACCACATGGGTGTTCTGGCCGAGGTGATGGAGGATGGCGACGACGTAGTCGATATAGTCGTCGAGATCGAAATCGCCTTCTTCCGTCGGGATCATGCGGGCGTCGGTCCAATCGGTGATGTAGACATCGGCACCGGGCAGCAAAGCCTCGACGGTGCCGCGCAGCAGCGTCGCGTAGTGGCCCGACATCGGCGCGACGATCAGGATGCGAGGATCCGCGACAGCGGTGGGGGGCAGGTCCCTCTCGAAATGCACCAGGCGACAGAACGGCTTCTGCCAGACTAACTTCTCCCGGACGGTAACCGGCTTGCCGTCGACGACCGTCTCCCTCAGTCCGAATTCCGGCTTGCCGTAGCGGCGCGTGCTGCGCTCGAAGACCTCGAGGCTAGCGGCAATCGTGCGTCCGAACGCCGTTTCGGCCATGGGATTGAGGGGATTGTCGTAGGCCTGGCGCATCATACCGGCAGCAGCGCGGAAGGGCGCCATGACCGCGTGGTTCAATTCGTACAGATGATAGTACATGACCGGTATTACCTTTTCGACTGCGGGCGAAACAATGGCTGGCCGCCAGAGATGTCGGCTGCAGTATTAAAGGTTTCATTAGCACATTCCGGCGATGCCGGACACATTTACAGGGGCAGAAATCGAAAATGCCGGAGAAATGATCTCCGGCATGGCGTCCCTTGCAGGAATTGAACTTAGCGATCGGCCGAGAACGTCTGGCGCTGGTCGCCGAGACCTTCGATGCCGAGTTCGACCACATCGCCCGCCTTCAGGTAGAGCGGCGGCTTCATGCCCATGCCGACCCCGGGAGGCGTTCCGGTCGAGATGATGTCGCCCGGGTGCAGCGACATGAACTGGCTGAGATAGGAGACGAGATGGGCGACGCCGTAGACCATCGTCTTCGTCGATCCGTCCTGCATCGTCTTGCCGTTGACCTTCAGCCACATGCGGAGGTTCTGCGGATCGGCGACGTCGTCCTTCGTCACAAGCCAGGGGCCGATCGGGCCGAACGTGTCGCAGGATTTGCCCTTGGTCCACTGGCCGGAGCGTTCCGTCTGGAAGGCACGCTCGGAGACATCGTGCGAGACGCAATAGCCGGCAACGTAGTCCAGGGCATCGGCTTCGCTGACATATTTGGCAGTCTTGCCGATGACGACGCCGAGTTCGACTTCCCAGTCGGTCTTTTCAGAGCCGCGCGGGATGAGAACCGTGTCGTTCGGACCGACGATCGCAGAGGTCGCCTTCATGAAAATGATCGGCTCGGGCGGCACGGTTGCGCCCGTTTCGGCCGCGTGGTCGGAGAAATTGAGGCCGATGCAGATGAATTTGCCCGTGCCGGCGACGCAGGCTCCGATCCGGCCGGCCGCCAGTTCGGGCAACGTCGCGGGATCGATCGCGGCTAGCTTTGCCAGGCTGTCGGGATGGATCGCCTCGCCGCCGATATCGGCGACATGCGCGGACAGATCGCGGATCTTGCCATCCTTGTCCAGCAGGGCTGGCTTTTCCTTGCCGGGCTCGCCGACGCGCATCAGTTTCATCGTGTTGTCCTTCCTGCCGTTCATCAAGATTTCGTTCGCCATATATGAACGAAACATTCACCTGTGTCACTGGTGAGTTGCCCGACAACTTTACGCGGACCGGCTGCGAAGGCAACCGGGAAGCTCAAGGATTTCCTTTGGGATATCCCCTATAGCCGGCGTCAATATCCTGGAGAACGGATATTAGAACAGCTCGTCCAGCGCCGGTCCGAGAGGCACGATGCCGGAAGGGTTCAGGGACTTTATCGAGTAGTAGCCACGCTTGATGTGGTCGAAGCTCACCGTTTCCGCAACGCCGGGCCAATCGAGCATCCTTCGGCAGAAAGCACTGAGATTGGCGTAATCGGACAGGCGGCGAAGATTGCATTTGAAAATGCCGTGATAGGCAAGATCGAAGCGAACCAGCGTCACGAACAGGCGAATGTCCGCCTCGGTCGGATGATCTGCAACGAGGAAGTCCTTGCCCTCGAACTGGCCTTCGACCCAATCCAGGCACTCGAAAACGTCTCTGAAACCCTCTTCATAGGCGAGTTGCGTCGTGGCAAAGCCGGTCCGATAGACACCGTTGTTGAGCGACGGATAGATCCGCGCATTGAAGGCATCGATCTCCTCGCGCCGGCTCTCAGGGTATAGATCGTGCGCAGAGGTTGCCAGATCGCCGAAGCCGTCGTTCATCATTCGGAGAATGTCGGAGGACTCGTTGTTGACGATGGTGCCTGTCTGCTTGTCCCAGAGGACCGGGACCGTTGCCCGTCCGGTGAAATGCGGATCGGCGCGGGTGTAGATCTCGTGCATGTAGCGGGCGCTGTTGATGGGATCGTTGGTCGCGCCGGGATAATCGCCGAACTGCCAGCCCTGCACGGTCAGCGCCGGTTCGACGATGGAGATGTCGATGGCGGCATCGAGACCCTTCAGGGCCCTGCCGATCAGCGTTCGCGATGCCCAGGGGCAGATGAGTGCGACGTAGAGATGGTAGCGGCCCGCCTCCGCGGCAAAACCGCCGGTGCCGGTCGGACCGGCACTGCCGTCGGGCGTCACCCAGTTTCGAAAGCTCGAGGTCTGGCGCACGAAGCCGCCTTTCTCGTCCTTGGCCTGCACCGGCTGCCAATCCTCCGTCCACTTGCCATCGACCAGCATCGTCACTCTCCTTCGCGCGCGGGAGCGTCAGTTTTAGCCGGTCCCTGCAAAAGCGAAATCACACATTGTTGAAACAGACCGTCACCCTCATGGGAGAGCCGTCGGCGCGGTCGATCTGGACTATGATGGCCGGGGCGCTATAAATCCTCGGGCACGCCACCCAAGCGCAGGACGCACTCTCCCCAACAATCCATTCTCAGAGAGAAAACCATGACAAGCAGCAACAGCCGCGAATCCCACTACCCGATCGACGCGCTTTTCCTCGATCGCTGGTCGCCCCGCGCGTTCAACAACGAGACGATGCCGGAAGCGGACCTGCTGACGATCCTCGAAGCCGGCCATTGGGCAGCCTCCTCCTACAACCATCAGCCATGGCGTTTCGTCTATGCGCTGCGTGGCTCTGAACAGTGGGACACATTCCTCAGCCTTCTGATCGATTTCAACCAGAGCTGGGTGAAGTCTGCGTCCGCTTTGCTGTTCATCGTATCCCGCACGCATTCCGGCGAACTCGGCTCTGATGACCAGAAGCCGATCTACAGCCATTCCTTCGACGCCGGCACCGCATCGGGCTATATCGCCCTGCAGGCCCATCTCTCCGGCTACGAAGCGCACGGCATGACCGGCGTACACTTCGACAAGGTCCCGGGCGTGCTCGGCATTCCGGACGGCTTCCGCGTCGAATGCGCCGTTGCCATCGGCAAGATCG
>CAZZZI010000345.1:0-4473 GCA_964658415.1 uncultured Sphingomonas sp.
CTGGATCCCCGCCACAAGGGCGAGGATGAGGGGAGTTTGGCAACCGGCTCAATTTTTCAAATGACCTGCGGAGTTGGTAAAATATAATTTTGTCAGCAGGAGCTCACCCCTGCCGCTGCCCCCAGCCGTCCTCGAACACGAGCTCCTCGAGCGGCAATCGCTGGCGCCAGCCTTTGACCGCGAGTTCCGGCTCGCCATAGAGTTCCTCGACGAAGCCGAGGCAGAGCCAGGCAATGATCTCGATCCGCTCCGGGATGCCGAGCAGCGCGCGGATATCGGCGTCGTGGAAGATGCTGACCCAGCCGACGCCGACGCCCTCGGCGCGCGCCGCAAGCCAAAGGTTCTGCACCGCACAGACCGTGGAATAGGCGTCCATGCGCGGATTGTGGGTGCGCCCGAGCACGACAGGGCCGGCGCGATCCGGGTCGCAGGTGATGCAGATGCTGAGCGGCGCCTTGCGGATGCCCTCGAGCTTCAGCGATCGGTAGCTGTCGCGACGGGCGCCCTCGAACTGCAGCGCCGCCTCGCCATTGGCGCGCTCGAAGGCCTCGAAGGCCTTTTGCCGGATGGCGGGGTCGCGCACCAGGATGAAGTTCCAGGGCTGCATGAAACCGACAGACGGTGCATGATGGGCAGCCTTGAGCAGCCTTGAGACGAGGTCGTCGGGCAGTGGCTCCGGCAGAAACTGGTCGCGCACATCGCGGCGCGTCTCTATCGCGTGGTAGATGGCGTCGCGCTCGGCGACGGAAAAGGCGTGTGCCCGGACGAGATCGTCCCTGCAGTCTGGTTGCATCGCTTTGGTCCCCAACAATGCCAACCGCCCGCCGTCCGCGCGGGATCAGTCTATCTTATCAGGCCGGTCTTCTGGCTCGGCTTCCTCTGGCGATGCGGCCTTCCCGGTCGAAACCAGTGGCCTGTCTGGGAAAAATCTCCCCATGCACCGCCATCCGCCATACAGCGTTGGGCACGCGCCGGATTGTCACCGGCTTCCCGATTCTCCCGCTTGGCACGGGCACCTGATGGGTGAGATATGCGCGATCCGGCCGGCAATGGCAAGCAGCCAGCCCCGGCATCCCCAAGGCGCGGATCGAACTTCTTCAGCGCGCAGGCTCGTACCTGACATAGGCGAATTCCTCGCCATCGGGTGCCCAGCTCGGCACGTTGATCGTTCCCTGGCCGCCGAACAGCTCGAACAGCGTCGTGATATTGGCGCCATCCATGTCCATCAGCCGCAGGCGCACGTCGAGGTCGCGCGGATGATCGAAGACGTCGCCATCGTAGGAGAGCAGCACCACCTTGTCGCCCCTGGGCGACGGGTGGGCAAACCAGTTGCCGAATTCGTCGTCGGTCACCTGCTCGAGGTCGCGGCCATCGGGACGGATGCGCCAGATCTGCATCCGGCCGCTGCGGCTGGAGTTGAAATAGATCCATTGTCCGTCGGCGGACCAGTCCGGCCCGTCATTGCGGCCTTCCCCGTGCGTCAGCCGCGTCTCCTCCCCGCCCTCGACGGAGATCGTGTAGATGTCGAAGAGATCGCCGCGAATGCCGCAATAGCTGACATGCCGTCCGTCCGGCGACCAGCCATGCCAGTAGGACGGCAGGTTCGTCGTCACCTGGCGGGGAACGCCGCCTTCGGCCGGGACGAGGTAGATGCAGGACTTGCCGTACTGCACCTTGTCGCAGAGAGCGATCAGCGTCCCATCCGGAGAAATGCCGTGGTCGTTGTTGCATCGACTGGCAAAATCGGTGTCGACCCGCTCGACATTGGCCAGCCCGTCGAGCGACAGGCGATACAGAAGCCCCTCGTCGTTGACGAGCAGATAGCGGCCGTCCGGCGCGAAATTGGGGGCCTCGACGAGACGGTCTGTCTGCCAGACGACGCGGCTCTTGCCTGTTGCAATATTGAAGATCTCGACCGAACTGCGCATGCCTCACCCGTTCCGATAGCCGCCGTCCAGTCTCGTCGGGCGGCCGCACCGTTTTAGCCGCTCGGGTCCCGGACGGCAACCATGCGCATCGGACGCGATTGCGTGAGGGACGGCCAATCCGATGTTTTGCCGTTGCTATTCACCCCCGCAGCGGAATACTGCCGCCAACAGCACCGGAGCCCCGCATGTCCAATTTTCCGAACTTCATCCAGTCCCATTTCGACAAGCCGACCGACGATCTCGGTGCCATCGAAAAGCGGGTGCTCAAGCGGGCTCGCGACCGCAAGATCATCTCGACGGATGTCAACGCCGCCTTTTCCGCCAATGCCTCGCTCGGCGAACGCCTCGCCGACGGGATCGCCCGCGTCGGCGGCTCCTGGGCGTTCATCATTTCCTTTCTGGTCTTCCTGGTGGCCTGGACGATCCTCAACACCATCCTCCTCTCATCCCGCGCCTTCGATCCCTACCCCTTCATCTTCCTCAACCTGATCCTGTCGATGATCGCCGCCATCCAGGCCCCCATCATCATGATGTCGCAGAACCGCCAGGCCGAACGCGACCGCTTCGAGGCCGCCAAGGATTATGAAGTCAACCTAAAGGCGGAACTGGAAGTCCTTTCACTGCATCAGAAGATCGACCTGCAGGTATTGACAGAACTCTCTGCCCTGAGGGAAGAGATGGGTCGCGTTACCAAGCTGCTGGAGGCCAAGGCCTAGCGCAGCCGGATCGACGCGCAGCGGATGGTTTGCCGCGCCGGCAGGGACAGCGCATGACGGCTAGTCGGATTGCGGGAACTGGGGCAGACCGTCGTGAAGGCTGTAGAAGCCTGCCTTGTCGGCGCAATAGATGTGATGGCCCATTTTCAGCGCGTTCGGATCATCGAACAGGCCGGCCATGATCGAGATATGCTCGGCATCGTCGGCCACCCAGAACAGCGCTGAGCCGCAGGTCTTGCAGAACCCACGGCTGGCAGCGGGACTGGACCGGTACCAGCTGACATTCTCCCCGCCCTCCACCGTGACATCGGCGGTCGCCACATTGGTGGCGGCGAAATAGAGGCCGGTCTGCTTGCGGCATTGCGAGCAGTGACAGCCCACGACGTCCCTGAGCGGACCTCTCGTCCTCAGTGTAACAGCGCCGCAAAGGCAGGAACCAGTATTGTCGTCTGCCATCGTAGCACCCCTCGATTGAACCGGTCTGCAGCTTCGGATGGCGTCGCGCCAAGGTCAAATTCAAAATCGTCATCGCGTCGTCAATTCAGTTGACAGTGTACACGGAAAGCTGATCGACTTGCCTTGTTGGTGTCCTCAAGCGGCTTCCGCAGCCTGCGCTCATCCACCGGGTTGCCTTCCCGCCAAAACAAAACGGGCCGGTCTTGCGACCAGCCCGTTCCGATACGATGGTGCGTCTGCTCAGCCGTGGGCGACCAGCCGCTTTTCGTCGCGTCCGCCCTTCATGCGCTCGGCAAGCAGGAAGGCCAGCTCCAGCGCCTGGTCGGCGTTGAGACGGGGATCGCAATGGGTGTGGTAGCGATCCTGCAGGTCGTCGGCGGTGACGGCGCGGGCGCCGCCCGTGCATTCGGTCACGTCCTTGCCGGTCATCTCGATATGGATGCCGCCCGGATGGGTGCCTTCGGCCCGGTGGATCTGGAAGAAGCTCTCGACTTCGGACAGGATACGCTCGAACGGGCGCGTCTTGTAGTTGTTGAGCGTGATCGTGTTGCCGTGCATGGGATCGCAGGACCAGACCACCTTGCGACCCTCGCGCTCGACGGCGCGCACCAGCTTCGGCAGGTTGTCGGCGACCTTGTCATGGCCGAAGCGGCAGATAAGCGTCAGGCGGCCGGCCTCATTGGCCGGGTTCAGCACGTCGATCAGCTCGAGCAGATTGTCGGCCGTCAGCGACGGGCCGCATTTCAGGCCGATCGGGTTCTTGATGCCACGGAAGTATTCGACATGGGCATGGTCGAGCTGGCGGGTGCGGTCGCCGATCCACAGCATGTGGCCCGAGGTCGCGTACCAGTCGCCCGATGTCGAATCGACACGGGTCATGGCTTCTTCGTAGCCGAGCAGCAGCGCTTCATGGCTGGTGAAGAAATCTGTCTCGCGCAGGCTCGGATTGTTTTCCGCCGAGATGCCGATCGCCTTCATGAATTCCATGGTTTCGCTGATCCGGTCGGCGAGCTTGCGGTAGCGCTCGCCCTGCGGGCTGTCCTTGACGAAACCGAGCATCCACTGATGGACGTTTTCGAGGTTGGCATAGCCACCCATCGCGAAGGCACGCAAAAGGTTCAGCGTCGCAGCCGACTGACGGTAGGCCATGATCTGGCGTTCCGGATCGGGGATACGGGCCTTCTCGGTGAATTCGATGCCGTTGACGATATCGCCGCGATAGGCCGGCAGCGTCACGTCGCCCTGCGTCTCGACATTCGAAGAGCGTGGCTTGGCGAACTGGCCGGCGATGCGGCCGACCTTGACGACCGGCAGCTGGGCACCGAAGGTCAGCACCACGGCCATTTCGAGAAAGGCGCGGAAGAAGTCGCGAA
>CAZZZI010000346.1:0-4429 GCA_964658415.1 uncultured Sphingomonas sp.
TCGCCTTCATCCACCAGGATCTCGGCCTGATCGAATGGATGACGGTTGGCGAGAATATGGGCCTGGCGCAGGGGTTCTCCATGCGGAGTGGCCTGATCGACTGGAAGCGGACCCAGGCGCGCGCCGAGGATGCGCTGAAGCTGGTCGGCTGCCATTTCGATCCGACGACACGGGTTTCGTCCCTCAGCCGGACGGAAAAGTCCCTCGTGGCGATCGCGCGTGCGCTCGCCGTCGAAGCCGACGTCCTTGTCCTCGACGAGCCCACGGCCAGCCTGCCGGCAGACGAGGTCGAGCGGCTGTTCGACGCCATCCGGCCGCTCAAGGAGCGCGGCGTCGGGATGATCTATGTCTCGCACAGGCTGGACGAGATTTTCCGGATTGCCGATCGCGTCGCCGTGCTTCGTGACGGCAAGATGGTCGGCCAAAAGGCCGTGGCTGACACCACGCCGGACGAACTCGTGACGATGATCATCGGCCGCAGCAACCATGACCTGTTTTCCAAGAAGCCGGCCGTCGCCGGCAAGCCGATCGTGAAAGTCCGCGACCTCGCCTGCGCCGGCACCAGCCCTGTTTCATTCGACATCCGCCAGGGAGAATTGCTCGGCCTGGTCGGATTGCGCGGCGCCGGGCAGGAACTGATCGGTCGCGCGCTCTTCGGCTGCGAACGCTTTGCCGGCAGCGTTCTGCTGCACGACCAGACACCTGATCTGTCGAGCCCGCGCAGCGCCATGGCCTCCGGCATCGGACTGATCGCCCGCGACCGCACGGAGGAATCGGTCGCCATGCCTTTGTCCGTGCGCGAGAATACCTACCTTAATCCCGGCGCCTCGGGTCGCGGATTGCTGTCCTTTCTCTCGCCGCGACGTGAAGCCGATCTCGCGTCGGCCATTGGCCGTTCCGTGGGCTTGCGCCCCAACGATCCCGATCTGCCGGTGGAGGCGCTGTCCGGCGGCAACCAGCAGAAGGTCGTTGTCGCCCGCTGGCTGGCGACCGGGCGCAAGCTGCTGGTCGCCGAGGATCCGACCGCCGGCGTCGATGTCGGTGCCCGCGCTGATATCTACCGCCTTATCACCCAGGCGCTCGATGCCGGCCTCGCGGTCGTCGTCGTTTCCACCGATTTCGAGGAAATCGCTCACATCTGCCACCGTGCCCTCGTCTTTTCGCGCGGCCGGATCGTCAGCGAACTGGCCGGCAATGCGCTGACGACGGAGGCGGTCATTACCGCTGCGTCTGCGTCCGAAGCCGCGTGAACATTCAGGAGGAAAGTCATGCAATCCATTGAATCAACCGCACTGGAACCGACGAAGGGCGAATTGGCGGGATTGTCGACCAGCCAGAAAATCGGCCGGCTGATCCCGGTCTACGGCCTGGTGATCCTGACAGTCGTACTGATCCTGCTGTTCTCCCTGCTGCTGCCTGCGACCTTCCCGACGCTGCTGAACGTTCGCTCCATCGTCTCGGACAAGGCGATCATCGCATTGCTGTCGCTTGCTGCGATGATCCCGATGGCGTCGGGCCGCATCGACCTCACCGTCGGATACGGCATCGTGCTCTGGCACATTCTGGCAATCAGCCTGCAGACCGCCTACGGCCTTCCCTGGCCGGCCGCTGTCCTCATCGTGCTCGCACTCGGCACCATCACCGGCTTCCTGAACGGGCTGCTGGTAGAGGTCGCCAAGATCGACAGCTTCATTGCGACCCTCGGCACAGGGACCGTCCTCTATGCGCTCGCCCTCTGGCACACCGGCGGCCGGCAGGTGGTCGGCGTCCTGCCGCAGGGCTTCTATGCGCTGAACGGAACAATGCTGTTCGGCCTGCCGATAACAGGCTTCTACGTTCTCGGCATCGCCATCTGCATGTGGGTGGTGCTCGAATACCTGCCCGTTGGCCGTTATCTCTACGCCATCGGCGCCAACCCCAAGGCCGCCGCGCTGAATGGTATTCCGGTTCGCAAGTTCGTTATCGGCGCCTTCGTGACATCCGGTCTTCTGGCAGCGCTCACCGGCGTGCTTCTGGCGTCCAAGCTGCGCATCGGCCAGGCGAGCGTCGGGCTGGAATATCTGCTGCCGGCGCTCGTCGGCGCCTTCCTGGGATCGACGACGATCAAGCCTGGGCGGGTCAATGTCTGGGGAACGCTGATCGGCGTCATCATCCTGGCGGTCGGCATTTCCGGCATCCAGCAATTCGGCGGTTCCTTCTTCATCGAACCGCTTTTCAATGGGGTCACCCTGCTCATTGCCATCGGCATAGCCGGTTACGCCCAGCGCAAGCGCGGCGCCGTGAGGAGGATCACGCCCGCGCCCAAGTAGACTGCGCCGGGGTCAACGCCGGTCGATCAAAATCAAAATGGAGGAGTGAACATGAATCGTAGAACGATGTTGCAGGCAACCGTCGCAGCCCTCGCCCTGATGACGAGCCTGCCGGCCCTTGCCGACCCCATGTCCGACGCCAAGGCGGTCGTCGATAAATATGCATCCAAGGCCAGCGCCTGGGACGGCCCCACCAGCGGCCCGAAGGGTGCGGCCGGCAAGTCGATCGTTATCCTGGCCGGTGACATGAAAAACGGCGGCATTCTCGGCGTCGTCAACGGCGTGCAGGAAGCGGCTGGATCTCTCGGCTGGAAAGTGACCGCGCTCGACGGCGCCGGTTCGATCGGCGGCCGCACCGCCGCCTTCGGCCAGGCGATGGCGCTGAAGCCGGATGGCATCATCATCGACGGCTTCGACGCTATCGAACAGAAGCCGGCGATGGAGCAGGCAAAGGCTGCCGGCATTCCGATGGTCTCCTGGCACGCGGCATCGAATGTAGGCCCGGTTCATGATGTCGGCGTGTTTGCCAATGTCACCACCGACGCCATGGAAGTTTCCAAGGCTGCGGCCGACTGGGCCTTCGTCGATGCCGGCGGCAAGCCGGGCGTCGTCATCTTCACGGACAGCACCTATGCGATCGCCATCGCCAAGGCCGACCGGATGAAGAAGGAAATCGAAGCGCTCGGCGGCACCGTGCTCGAATATGTCGATACGCCGATTGCCGAAACCTCGCAGCGCATGCCGCAGCTGACGACCTCGTTGCTGCAGAAATACGGGGAGAAGTGGACGCACTCGCTGGCGATCAACGACCTCTATTTCGACTTCATGGGTCCGTCGCTCGCCTCGGCCGGCATCGCCGGGGACGGCAAGCCGGTGAATGTCGCTGCCGGCGATGGCTCGGAGAGCGCCTACCAGCGCATTCGGGCCAAGCAATATCAGGCCGTCACCGTGGCCGAACCGCTCAGCCTGCAGGGCTGGCAGCTCGTCGACGAACTGAACCGCGCCTTTGCCGGCGTCGCATGGTCCGGCTACGTGTCGCCGCTGCATGTGGTGACGACAGCCAATGTCGAATTCGACGGCGGCCCCAAGAACAGCTTCGATCCCGACAATGGCTACCGCGATCACTACAAGGCCATCTGGGGCAAATGACAACCGTATGCGGGGCGCAACTATGGTTTGCGCCCCGCCCTCCTCCTACGCCTAAGCCCCGCCACCACGTCACCCAATACGGAAAAGTCGATGATCGTTCGCTATGCATTGTTCGAGGGCGAAATCCATGCCGGCAAGGAAGCCGAGTTCCGCGCCTTCGTGAAGGATAGACTGGTGCCGCTGTGGACGCAGTTTCCGGGCGCCGAGGAGGTCCGCGTTCTCGACGGCGTCGACCGCGACGAGGGCGCACCGGCCTATGCCATGGCGCTTGCCGTGCGCTATCCGGACATGGATGCCGTGGACAAGGCCCTCCAGTCGGACGTTCGCTTCGAGAGCCGCGAGGTGAGCGGCGAACTTCTGAAGATGTTCACAGGCCGGGTCCACCACCACCTGTTTACCGCAAACGATTATGCCCCGGCAGGCATTTGAGCTAAAAGCAGAGACCGCATTGGATAGGATGAGAGCATGATGGATAGCCGGGTTGCAGTTGTCACGGGCGCAGGTTCGGGGATCGGAAGGGCCGTTGCGCTCGCCCTCTTGGCGGATGGCTATGTCGTTGCGCTCGCCGGTCGCCGCCGGGAGCCGCTGGAGGAAACCGCATCCCTGGCCACAGAAGGCAAATCATTGATCGTGCCCACCGACGTCACCGATCCGGCCTCGGTCGACGCGCTTTTTGCCGAGGTGCAGGCCAAGGCGGGGCGGCTGGACGTGCTGTTCAACAATGCCGGCATCGGGGCACGGACGACGAATTTCGGCGACCTTACCTTCGAGCAATGGCAATCGGTCGTCTCCGTCAACATCGACGGCATGTTCCTTTGCGCAAACCGGGCATATCGCCTGATGCGGGACCAGTCGCCGCAGGGCGGCCGCATCATCAACAACGGCTCGATCTCGGCCCACACGCCGCGACCGGGCTCGGCACCCTACACCGCCTCCAAACACGCCGTGACAGGCCTGACGAAATCGATCAG
>CAZZZI010000347.1:0-4425 GCA_964658415.1 uncultured Sphingomonas sp.
TCAGGCGTTCGCGGATGTCGTCCTCGCCGATGCCTTCTTCCTTGGCCCATTCCTCGACCGGCAGGTCGAGGTCGATGAGGTTGGCGATTTCGACCTTGAGGCCGGCCATGTCCCACTGTTCGGCATAGGCGCGCTCGGGGATGTGCTTCGCAACCAGTTCCTCGATGGCCTCGTGGCGCATGTCGGCGATGGTCTCGGAGATATTCGTCGCTTCCATCAGCTCGACGCGCTGCTCGAAGATCACCTTGCGCTGGTCGTTGAGGACGTCGTCGTACTTCAGAAGGTTCTTGCGGATGTCGAAGTTGCGGGCCTCGACTTTCTTCTGGGCGCGTTCCAGCGCCTTGTTGATCCAGGGGTGGACGATCGCCTCGCCTTCCTTCAGGCCGAGCTTCTGCAGCATGCCGTCCATGCGGTCGGAGCCGAAGATGCGCATCAGGTCGTCCTGGAGGGACAGGTAGAATTTCGAGCGGCCGGGGTCGCCCTGGCGGCCGGAGCGGCCACGCAGCTGGTTGTCGATACGCCGGCTTTCGTGGCGCTCGGTAGCGATGACGTAGAGGCCGCCCGCGTCGATCGCCTTCTGCTTCAGGACCTTGATTTCCTCGGCGATGGCCTGGATGGCGGCGTCCTTCTCGGGGCCGGGCTCCATCTCGCCGAGCTCGCGCTCGACGCGCATGTCGAGGTTGCCGCCGAGCTGGATGTCGGTGCCGCGGCCGGCCATGTTGGTGGCGATGGTCACGCCGCCGGGAACGCCGGCCTGGGCGACGATATAGGCTTCCTGCTCATGATAGCGGGCATTGAGGATGTGGAACTGGGTGAAGCCCTGGCTGCGCATGCGCTCGGCCAGGAGTTCCGACTTCTCGATCGAGGTCGTGCCGACGAGCACCGGCTGGCCGCGCTTGTGGGCCTCGATGATATCAGCGGTGATGGCGTTGAACTTTTCCTCGAACGTCCGGTAGACCTCGTCGTCCTGGTCGATACGCTTGATCGGCAGGTTGGTCGGGACTTCGATGACTTCGAGATTGTAGATGTTGCCGAATTCCTCGGCTTCCGTCTGCGCCGTACCGGTCATGCCGGCCAGCTTGTCGTACATGCGGAAGTAGTTCTGGAAGGTGATCTGCGCCAGTGTCTGGTTTTCCGGCTGGATCTTGACCCGTTCCTTGGCCTCCAGCGCCTGGTGCTGGCCGTCCGAATAGCGGCGGCCCGGCATCATACGGCCGGTGAACTCGTCGATGATGACGACTTCGTCGTTGCGGACGATATAGTCCTTGTCGCGGCTGAACAGCTTGTAGGCCTTCAGGGCGTTGTTGATGTGGTGGACGATCGCGACATTCTCGATGTCGTAGAGGGCGTTGCCCTTCAAGAGGCCGGCTTCGCGCAGCAACGTTTCCAGCTTTTCCGTGCCGACTTCCGAGAAGTTGGCGGAGCGCTGCTTCTCGTCGATTTCGTAGTCTTCTTCCGAGAGCTGCGGAATGAAGGCGTCGATGGTAGTGTAGAGGTCCGAGCGGTCGTCGAGCGGGCCGGAGATGATCAGCGGCGTGCGGGCTTCGTCGACCAGGATCGAGTCCACTTCGTCGACGATCGCATAGTAGTGGTCGCGCTGCACCATCTGGGCGCGCTCGTATTTCATGTTGTCGCGCAGGTAGTCGAAGCCGAGCTCGTTGTTGGTGGCATAGGTGATGTCGCAGGCATAGGCCTCCTTGCGCTCCTCATCCGACAGGCCGTGAACGATTACGCCGGTGGTGAGGCCGAGGAAGCTGTAGAGCCGCGCCATCGTCGCGCTATCGCGTTGCGCCAGGTAGTCGTTGACGGTGACGACATGGACGCCCTTGCCGAGCAGCGCATTCAGATAGACCGGCAGGGTGCCGACGAGGGTCTTGCCTTCGCCGGTCTTCATCTCGGCGATGGCGTTGGAATGCAGGATCATGCCGCCGATCAGCTGGACGTCGAAGGGGCGCATGCCGAGCACGCGGCGCGAGGCCTCGCGGGCAACGGCAAAGGCCGGGACCAGCAGGTCGTCGAGGGTCTTGCCATCGGCCAGCTGCTGGCGGAATTCCAAAGTCTTGCCGGCCAGCTCCTCGTCGGACAGCTTGCGCATGCCGTCTTCGAGCGCATTGATCGCGGCGACGTTCGGATTGAACACGCGCACGCGCCTGTCGTTGGACGAACCAAACAACTTTCGGGCAATTCCACCAAAGCTGACCATATGACTGGCCCTTTCTGAATTTACATCCTGCCGTTCCTGCAATCGCCGTCCCGAAAAAATCGGCCGATTGACCCGAAACGGCCGGAAACTGTTCTGGACGCAAGGTTGCGTGACAGATAAGAGGGGGGTCGATTGATGTCAACGGGATTGGCCGATACACAAAGGCCACATTCTGATGGTGAAGGCTACTTTCAGGCCGGATTCGCGCACGCTGAAGCCGGTGGGAACTTCAAAAGGGTAATTTCATGTCGCGATACAACAAACTTGCCGCAGCTGTCGCCTTTGCCGCGATCGTTGCCTTCCAGGCTCCGGCCTTTGCCGCCGACGCCGTCGTTGCCAAGGTTGGCGACCTCGAGATCCATCAGTCAGAACTCGACTTGGCCATTTCCAACCTCGACCCGCAGCTGGCCCAGCTGCCGGACGACCAGAAGAAGGTCGCAGCCCTTTCTGCCGCCATCGACGTCAAGCTGCTGGCCAAGGATGCGCTGGCCGAGAAGCTGCAGGACACTCCTGACTTCAAGACCCGCATGGCCTACCTCCAGGACCGCGAACTGCACAACGCCTACTTCAAGAAGCATGTCGTCGACGTCGTGACCGATGCCGAAGTGAAGGCACGCTACGACAAGGAAGTCGCAGCCCTGCCGAAGCAGGAAGAAGTGCACGCCCGCCATATCCTGGTGAAGACCGAGGACGAAGCCAAGGAAGTCATCAAGGAACTCGACGCCGGCAAGGATTTCGCTGCCGTGGCGAAGGAAAAGTCGACCGATCCGAACAAGTCCGACGGTGGCGATCTCGGCTACTTCCAGCGCGGCCGCATGGTCAAGGAATTCGACGACGCAGCCTTCTCGATGCCGGTCGGCACCTATTCCAAGACGCCTGTGAAGACCGATTTCGGCTATCACGTCATCAAGGTCGAAGACAAGCGCGATGCGCCTCCTCCGCCGTTCGACCAGGTCAAGGACCAGGTCAAGCAGCTCGTCATGCGTGACAAGTATCTCGAGCTCCTGAAGACGGCCAAGGCCGCTTCCAAGGTCGAGATCTCCGATCCGGCTCTGGCCAAGGCCTATGCCGACGCCGACAAGCAGCAGCAGCAGCCGGACGCGGCCCCTGCCGCAGGCGACGCGCCTGCCGCAGACGCACCGGCCGCCGACGCGCCGAAGCAGTAAGACACATATATTGCGATCAGGGCCCGGTTCATCCGGGCCCTGACGGCTTAGGTGGAAGCAGGCTTTCCTCAGGCCGCCTCGCCGGGCATGTATTCGCCTTGTCCTGTGAGGTGATCGTGGCCGAGGGTCCTCCTTCCCTCATCCTCGCCCTTGTGGCGGGGATCCAGCGCGTTCACGTCCGTGAACGCAAGAGGCTCCTTTCACCGCGCAGACGCGCGGTGGCTGGATTCCTGTGACAGGCACAGGAATGAGGAGAGCTTTGGCCGAGACGCGGTGCATTGCTTATACAACAGGCCCGGTTCATTGGGGCCCTTTCCATTGCAAAGGTATCAAAATGTCCGGTTCCGTGTCCCCGCTTGCCCCGACAACCTTCGCCTCGCTGCCGGCGCTGCGCGGCCTGCGCATGGCGACTGCCTCTGCCGGCATCAAGTACAAGAACCGCACCGACGTGCTGATGATGGTGTTCGATGCACCGGCTGCCGTTGCCGGCGTCTTCACCAAGTCGAAATGCCCCTCCGCCCCCGTCGATTTCTGCCGCAAGAACCTGTCGAACGGCACTGCTCGCGCCGTCGTCGTCAACTCCGGCAATGCGAACGCCTTCACCGGCGTCAAGGGTCGCCAGGCGACCGAGCTCACAGCCAAATCGGCAGCCGCAGCCGTCGGCTGCAGCGAGACCGAGGTCTATCTCGCCTCCACAGGCGTCATCGGCGAGCCGCTCGATGCCACCAAGTTTGCCGGCGTGCTCGACCAGATGCAGGCCGATGCGACCGGCGACTTCTGGTTCGAAGCTGCCAAGGCGATCATGACGACAGACACCTATCCGAAGGTCGCCACCCGGAGCGCCGAGATCGACGGTATCACCGTCACGATCAACGGCATTGCCAAGGGCGCCGGGATGATCGCGCCCGATATGGCGACGATGCTGTCCTTCGTCGTCACCGATGCCGATATCGCGCCTGAAGCGCTGCAGGCGCTGCTGTCGGCCGGGGTCGATCCGACCTTCAATTCGATGACCGTCGACAGCGACACCTCGACCTCCGACACGCTGATGCTGTT
>CAZZZI010000348.1:0-4396 GCA_964658415.1 uncultured Sphingomonas sp.
CCAGATGCTGGATGACGATCGGGCAACGATGCACGCAGCCACCGCGACCGTTGCCGTGGCCAAGGCACAGCTCGCCGCCGCGCAGGCCGCGATCGGCACGGCGGCTTCGGCCGTGATCGACGCCAAGGCCTCGGTCGCCGCAAGCCGCGCCACCGTCGAAAGGATCGATGCGGACATCGACGACAGCGCGCTGAAATCGCCGCGCGAAAGCCGCGTCCAGTATCGCGTTGCCCAACCCGGCGAAGTCCTGGCCGCCGGCGGCAAGGTTCTCAACCTGGTTGACCTCAGCGATGTCTACATGACGTTTTTCCTGCCGACCGACCAGGCGGGACGGATATCGCTCGGCACGGAGGTACGCCTCGTTCTCGATGCCGCGCCGAACTATGTGATCCCGGCATCGATTTCCTTCGTCGCCGACGTCGCCCAGTTCACGCCGAAGACCGTCGAAACCGCAGAGGAACGGCAGAAGCTGACCTTTCGGGTGAGAGCGAGGATATCGCCGGCGCTGTTGAAAAAATATATCCGCCAGGTGAAGACCGGCTTGCCCGGCATGGCCTATGTCCGGCTCGACGAGACGACGGAGTGGCCGGCCAATCTCAAGGCCAACGTGGCCCCATGACGATGGAGCCCCCTTCCCGTCCCGCGCCGCGTTCGGCCGCCGTGCGGTTGTGCGACGTCAGCCATGCCTATGGTCACGTCATAGCCCTCGACCATGTGACGCTGGACATAGAAGCAGGGTGCATGGTCGGGCTGATAGGACCCGATGGCGTCGGCAAATCGACGCTCCTGTCGCTGGTGACCGGCGCACGAAAGCAGCAGGGCGGTTCGATCCAGGTGTTCGATGGCGACATGTCGGATGCGCGGTTTCGAACGAAGGCCGGTCCCAGGATCGCCTACATGCCGCAGGGCCTGGGCCGGAACCTCTATGCGACGCTGTCGGTTTTCGAGAACATCGATTTCTTTGCGCGGCTCTTCGGCCAGCACGAGCACGAGCGCGAGAGAAGGATCGACAAGCTTCTCGCCCATACCGGGCTTTCGGCCTTCAGGGACCGGCCCGCCGGAAAGCTCTCCGGCGGCATGAAGCAGAAGCTCGGGCTGTGTTGCGCCCTTGTCCACGATCCCGATCTCCTGGTCCTTGACGAGCCGACAACGGGCGTCGATCCGCTCTCGCGCCGCCAGTTCTGGGACCTGATCGACAGCATCCGAACCGAGCGCGCCGGCATGACGGTCCTGGTCGCGACCGCCTACATGGAGGAGGCTGCCCGTTTCGATTGCCTCGTCGCCATGGATGGCGGCAAGGTGCTGGCGCAAGACACACCGGCCGCCTTGCTCACCAAGACCCAGTCAAGCTCGCTCGACGAGGCCTTCATCGCGCTGCTGCCGGAAGCCCGTCGCTCGAGCTACAGACCCGTCGACATCCCGGCGCGCAAGGCCACGGGTGAAAAGGTCGTCGCCATCGAGGCGGACATGCTGAGCAAGACATTCGGGGATTTCGTCGCCGTCGACCATGTCAGCCTCAGGATCGAACGCGGCGAGATCTTCGGCTTCCTCGGCTCCAACGGCTGCGGCAAGACGACGACCATGAAGATGCTGACGGGTCTTCTGCCGGCCAGCGGCGGCACCGCCAGACTATTCGGAAAGCCGGTCGATGCCTCAGACATGGAGACACGCTACAAGGTCGGCTACATGTCGCAGGCGTTCTCGCTCTATTCCGAACTGAGCGTGCGCCAGAACATCGAGCTGCATGCCCGCCTGTTTCGCTTGCGTCCGGAAGACATTCCCGGGCGGGTCGCCGACATGGCGGCGCGCTGCGATCTGCTGCAAGTCATGGACGTCATGCCGGACGATCTCCCTCTCGGCCTGCGCCAGCGTCTGTCGCTGGCAACCGCCCTTATTCACAATCCGGAAATCCTCATCCTCGACGAGCCGACATCGGGCGTCGATCCGATCGCCCGGGATGCGCTCTGGCAGATCCTGGTCGATCTCTCGCGCAAGAACGACGTCACCATTTTCATCTCGACCCATTTCATGAACGAGGCCTTGCGGTGCGATCGCGTCGCGCTCATGCATGCCGGCAAGGTGCTGGTGACGGATACGCCGGCGGCCATCATCTCGGGCCGCGGCAAGACGACGCTCGAAGACGCTTTCATCGCCTATCTCACCGACGCGATCGGCACGACGCCGCCGGACGCTGCGGACGTGCCGTCGGACGGTGCGACGCCGGAGATATCGGAGCGACGGGCTGCCAGCCCGGTATTCGACGTTCGGCGCATGCTCAGCTATACGCGGCGCGAGACGCTTGAGCTTGTCCGGGATCCCGTGCGTGCGACGCTCGCCCTTCTCGGCAGCCTTCTTCTGATGCTGGTGATCGGCTACGGCATCAACCTCGATGTCGAAAAACTCTCCTTTGCCGTTCTCGACAACGACCGGACGACGACCAGCCGGAGCTACGCGCTGAACATTGCCGGTTCGCGTTACTTCAGCGAGCATGCGCCCATTCTCGACTATGCCGACCTCGATCGACGCATGCGCGACGGAGAACTCACGCTTGCAATCGAGATTCCGCCCGACTTCGGCCGCCGGATCGACGGCAACAGGCCTGTCGCGGTGGGCGCCTGGATAGACGGCGCGATGCCGAGCCGGGCCGAGACGGTGCGGGGATACGTGGAGGGCATGCATGCGGACTGGCTGGCCCAGAGGGCGGCGCAGTCGCTGCAGGTGCCGGCCGCAGATTTCAAGCTGGAGACGCGGTTTCGCTACAATCCGGATGTGGAAAGCCTGGTGGCCATGGTGCCGGCAGTCATTCCGCTGCTGCTCCTGCTGATCCCGGCGATGCTGACCGCGCTCAGCGTGGTGCGCGAGAAGGAACTCGGCTCGATCGTCAATTTCTACGTCACGCCGGTGACGCGCGTCGAATTCCTGCTGGGAAAGCAACTGCCCTATATCGGGCTTGCCATGATCAACTTCGTGCTGCTGACGGCCTTTGCCATCTTCGGCTTCGGCGTGCCGTTCACCGGCAGCCTCCTGGCGTTTACCCTCGGCGCATTTTTCTATGTCGTGGCCGCGACGGGGATCGGCCTGCTGATTTCCACCTTCATGAAATCGCAGATCGCCGCCATTTTCGGCACGGCCATCCTGACGATCCTGCCGGCGCTGCAATATTCCGGAATGACCGACCCGGTTTCGTCGCTGCAGGGCGCGGGCGCCGTCATCGGCAACCTGTTTCCGACCACCTATTTCATGGCGATCTCGCGCGGCAGCTTTTCCAAGGGCCTCGGCTTTGCGGATGTCGCCGGAGACTATGTGCCGATTCTTCTGGCGATACCGATCCTGCTCGGTCTCAGCGCCTTGCTCCTCCCAAAACAGGCGGATTGACCATGCATGTTTCCACGATCCGCTTGTTGGGCGTCAAGGAACTGCGTGGGCTCTCGCGCGACCCGATGCTTCTCCTGCTGATCGTCTATGCCTTCACCTTTTCAATCTATGTCGGAGCGACGGCGGTTCCCGAGACACTCAACAAGGCCCCGATCGCCATCGTCGACGAGGACCAGTCGCCGCTGTCGGCCCGGCTGTCCACAGCCTTCCGGTCGCCCTATTTCGCAGTGCCCAGACTTATCGATGTCGGCGAGATGGACCGGCGGATGGATGCCGGTCTCGACACTTTCGCGCTCGACATCCCGCCCGACTTCCAGCGCGATGTCCTGTCCGGCCGCAGTCCAACGATCCAGCTCAACATAGACGCCACCCGCATGACGCAGGCATTCAGCGGCAGCGGCTATATCCAGAGCATCGTCACGGCCGAGGTCTCCGAGTTCGTCGCGCATGCCCGCACGAAGGCCGTGCCCGCGGTCGGGCTGGTGATGCGGGCCCGCTTCAATCCGCAGCTCGACAAGGGATGGTTCGGCTCGGTGATGAACGTCATCAACAGCATCACCATGCTGTCGATCGTTCTCACCGGGACGGCGCTCATCCGCGAGCGCGAGCACGGAACCATCGAGCATCTGCTGGTGATGCCGATCTCGCCTTTCGAGATCATGACCAGCAAGGTCTGGTCGATGGGGCTCGTCGTGCTTCTGGCCTCGACAGTCTCCCTTGTTGTCGTCGTGCAAGGGCTGCTCGACGTTCCCATCGAGGGATCGGTCCCGCTTTTCCTGTTCGGCGCAGCCCTGCAATTGTTCGCGACGACATCGCTCGGGATCTTTCTTGCGACCATTGCCGGCTCCATGCCGCAGTTCGGGCTTCTGCTGATGCTGGTGCTCGTTCCGCTGCAAATCCTGTCCGGCAGCATGACGCCGCGCGAGAGCATGCCCGCCATCGTGCAGGACATCATGCTGGCCGCACCGAACACGCACTTCGTGGCGCTGGCACAGGCGATACTCTATCGCGGTGCCGGCCT
>CAZZZI010000349.1:0-4368 GCA_964658415.1 uncultured Sphingomonas sp.
AAGGCCTTGCAGAATTCTTCCAGAACCCAGCGCATGTTGCCGACATTGGCCTTCCTGTCGACGACGAGGCCTTCGACCTGGTGGAACATCGGCGAATGGGTGGCATCCGAATCCTGGCGATAGGTCTTGCCGGGAATGATGATGCGGATCGGCGGCTTCTGGGCTTCCATGGTGCGGATCTGCACCGGCGAGGTGTGGGTGCGCAGCACCTTGCGTTCGCCCTTTTCGTCCGGCTGGAAGAAGAAGGTGTCGTGCATCTCGCGGGCCGGGTGGCCTTCCGGGAAATTCAGCGCGGTGAAATTGTAGTGGTCGGTCTCGACATCCGGGCCTTCGGCGATCGAGAAGCCCATGTCGCCGAAGATCGCGGTGATCTCGTCGACGATCTGGCTGATCGGATGGATGCGACCGCGCTCAGCGGGCGACGAGCGGACAGGCAGGCTGACATCGACGGTCTCGGCCTTCAGCTTCTCCGTGATCGCCGCGTCCTTCAGCTCGGCCTTGCGGCTGGCGATGGCTTCGGTAACCACCGTCTTCAGTGCGTTGATTGCGGCACCGCGGGTCTGGCGCTCCTCCGGCGACATCGAGCCCAGCGTCTTCAGGAGTTCCGACACCGAGCCCTTCTTGCCGAGCGCGGCCAGACGGACGGCTTCGATCGCCGGTTCGTCGGCAGCAGAATGGACGTCGGAGAGCAGCTGCTGTTGCAATGTGTCGAGTTCGGTCATGGTGTCCTGCCTTGCGGGCGTTCGTCGTGGGTCGTGCTCGGCCGATTGTCGGACGGCACCGCTGCCAGATAGCTCGTAGCAACAATGAAGCGCCTGAGATCACTACCCATGCGGACGCGGCCAATCAACCGGGCAAAGGACAAAAAATGCCCGAGAAACCCTGTCATGCGCCGCAATTCGGCAATCGCTGCGGCCGGTGCGCGCGCCGACCACGCCCGGTAGGCCGCGTCATAGGTTTCGATACCGCAGCGGGCGGTGCTGGCGATCTGCAGGAACAGCAGCCAGATATCGCGTGCCTGGGCGACCGGCAGCGGCATCACCGTCTGCGGCTCTTCCTCGAAGTCCATGAAACCCAGCCTGTCGCCGATGAAGAACATGTCGCGCGGATAGGGCCGGCCATGGCAGAGGCCGGCGGCATGAAGCCGCCCGAGCTCCTCGGCGCAGGCAACCAGCAACTGGTCGTGAACCGCCGCATCGACATCCTTCGACTTGCGCAGGCGCGCCTGGACGGTCGGGCCGACATCGCCCAGCACGATGGCGACCTTCGAGGCGTAGAGGATCGGTGGGGTGGCGATGCCGTTCGCAGCAAATAGCCGAATCCGCCGCTGCTCGCGCTCGGCCATCTGTTGCGGCGTCAGATAGGGCGATGGCCTGAGATAGTCGACCGGGAGCAATCGCGACGTTGCCGACTGCAGATGACGCCACCAGGTGGGCTTCTCCGTGCCGTAGCGCTTGATCCAGACGGTTCGCTTCGACAGCACGACCCGCTGCACGCGCTTCTTGCCCGCGACAAGAACCGCAAGCAGCGTCTCGATGTCGCTGGCGGTCACATCCGGCAGGGTACGCAGGTCATCTTGCTGGTCTTCCACGGCGCGATCCTGTCTTGCGCGCCGAGAACGACGCCGCGCAGACAATGTGTGATGAAAACGCAAAACCCGCGCCAGCTTGCTGGCGCGGGTTTCAACCTAGAACACAAAGGGTTCGTTGCGCCGTTACTTAACGACAGCTTCGAATTCGTTCTTCGTGCCGGCGTCCTTCAGATAGTCCAGTGCCTTCTTCGAGGCGACAACCAGAGCGCCGAAAGCTTCGGTCTCATGGATAGCCATGTCCGACAGAACCTTGCGGTCGACTTCGATGCCAGCCTTGGTGAGGCCGTCGATGAAACGGCCATAAGTCAGGCCGTGTTCGCGGACGGCAGCGTTGATGCGCTGGATCCAGAGGGCGCGGAAATTGCGCTTGTTGACCTTGCGGTCGCGGTAAGCGTACTGCTTGGAACGATCCACAGCTGCCTTGGCGGCGCGGATGGTGTTCTTGCGGCGGCCGTAGAAACCCTTGGCCTGCTTCAGAACCTTCTTATGCTTGGCGTGCGAGGTGACGCCTCTTTTGACACGTGCCATGTCATGATCTCCTTAATAGATAGCGGGCGAAGGGTCTTAGCGACCGTTCGGCAAGTAATTCTTCATGACCTTGATACCGTCTGGCTTGGCCAGAACCATGGTACCGCGGGCATCACGAATGAACTTGTTGCTACGCTTGATCATGCCGTGGCGCTTGCCAGCAGCGGCGGCCTTGACCTTGCCAGTGGCGGTGATCTTGAACCGCTTCTTGGCAGAGGACTTCGTCTTCATCTTGGGCATTTTGCTACTCCTTCTATGTCCCCGATCGCGCTCTTGTAAAAGCGCCTTCCTGCAGGTCCGGCGGGCCGGGCTTGCACAAAGTGCGGATGACTGGGTTGTTGAACTGCAGGCGCGGTGACGAACCACTCTGCAAGCATTCTGAACTGCCACGGCATGCCCTGCCGGTCAGTTCGGACGGCGTCCTATAACTGCAGTCCCGCCAAAGTGCAACGGGGCAGCGATGGAATCTTTCGGATCCCCTGCGGACAAAAGAAAAAGCCGCCCGGGCGGACGGCTTCGACTTCCAGAACGCTGGTCCGCACCTTACTTCGGCGCGAGCACCATCATCATCTGGCGACCTTCGAGCTTCGGTTCGGCTTCGACCTTGGCAAACTCGACCGTATCGACCTTGACCTGCTGCAGCAGCTTCATGCCGAGTTCCTGGTGGGCCATTTCGCGGCCGCGGAACTTCAGGGTCACCTTGACCTTATCGCCTTCATCGAAGAAGCGGCTCATGGCCTTCATCTTCACCTCGTAGTCGTGGGTGTCGATGTTCGGACGCATCTTGATTTCTTTGATTTCGACGATCTTCTGCTTCTTGCGCGCTTCGGCCGCCTTCTTCTGGTTGGCGTATTTCAGCTTGCCGAGATCGAGGATCTTGCAGACGGGCGGTTCTGCGTTTGGGGAAATCTCAACCAGGTCGAGCCCGGAGTCTTCCGCCATCTTCAAAGCTTCGTCTGTCGGGACTATGCCCAGATTTGCGCCGTCCGCTCCGATGAGCTGGACTTTCGGAATGCGAATTTCCCGGTTTGAACGCGGCCCATCCTTGACGGGCGCGTCGGTTTTAAAAGGTCTGCGAATGGTCGTATTCTCCACGAATTGTTTATAATATTTGCGGCCCCAAGCTCCCGTCGGCGCAGTTGGCGGCAATGTGCTCAAAGCGGCAGTGATGTCAATAGCACAGTGTATGGCAGAAATCACCTCCTGTCAGCCCGGAAGCGAATCTGTTTTAAAAGCGGCCAAACAGGAGCAAATCGATGTCAGAAACCGCAAACCACAGCTTGACCGAGATGATCACGGTCGGCAGCGGCGAGAACGAACGCCCGATCGCAATGCGGCTGCGAAAGGCGAAGAAGCCCGCGTCCCAGGCGACGGTGCTCTGGCTGTCCGGCTATCGTTCCGACATGGGCGGCTCGAAGGCGGTCGAGGTCGACGCGCTGGCCGAGCGGCTGGGCCTCGGCTGCATCCGCTTCGACTACTCCGGCCACGGCGCATCCGGCGGCGACTTCATGGACGGGACGATCTCCCGCTGGCTGGAAGAAGCCGTGGCGGTGCTTGACCACGTCGGACCGAAGCGCCTTGTCATCGTCGGCTCGTCCATGGGCGGCTGGATCGCGTTGCGGCTGATCCAGGTGCTGCGCGCCAGAAAGCGGTCGCCATCCCTCCTGGGCCTTGTGCTGATCGCGCCGGCACCGGATTTCACCAGCGACCTGATCGAGCCGAACCTGACGGCCAACGAGCGCGAGGCCCTGGCGGAAAAAGGCTATTTCGAGGAGCCATCCGCCTATAGCCCCGTCCCCAATATCTATACGCGCAAGCTGATCGAGGACGGGCGCACTAATCAGGTCCTGTCAGGAATGATCGAGACCGGCTGCCCGGTCCACATCCTGCAGGGCATGGAGGACAAGGACGTGCCGCACGCCCATGCGATGAAACTGGTTGAGCACCTGCCTTCCGACGATGTCGTGCTGTCGCTGATCCGCGATGGCGACCACCGGCTCTCGCGCCCCCAGGATCTGGAACGCATGCTCGCCGCGATCGAAACGTTTGCAGCGCCTCTATGAGCGCCAGCAGCATAAACGCCTGGTTTCCAGGCGGGCGATCCGCTGCCCCGCATCGCCTGCCTACGGAATTGCGTTGCATTTTAACCATGTTGCACAGTTCACCGCGTTAACGTTTAAGTAACGATTGACCATCCGGCCTCGCGTCCATTAACAATTTGTTAAGAATTAGGGACGGTACGAGGTTGC
>CAZZZI010000350.1:0-4363 GCA_964658415.1 uncultured Sphingomonas sp.
AAGCCGTTCCAGAACTGGACGCGGGAAAGCTCCTCGCTGATCGGCACAGTGATGATCTATCTCGACTACAGCGTGCCTGTCGCGGCGCTGCGCAGCAAGGTCGAGGCGATCGCTGCGGCGTCTGCGCTCTGGGACCGGCGCGTCGTCAACGTCGCCGTCACGGATTTTCGCGAAACCGTGCTGGAGGTCCGCATCCTCGTCTCCGCATCGAGCGCCGGCCGGACGTTCGACCTGCGCTGCGAGGTGCGCGAAAAGCTGATCGAATTCATCCAGTCGGAATATCCGAAGGCGCTGCCGCAATTGCGAATGGACATGCGCGAATTCGCGGCCCGCACGCCGGGCGAGCAGAGATAGCGCGCGGCCTGCGCCATCGGGCGAAACCGGAAGCGAGGGCCAGATCCGACCCGGCAGGGGCCCGGCCGCTATCGCCTGTCTCCGCCTGCTGGCGTTCTGATGCCATAAAATCCGGTTCGCAATCCGGCCGTTTTGATCGCAGCGCCTCGATTCCGTCGCCTTTTCGGTGCGGAACATGGCCGGTCTTTTTTGGTACTGGTGGTCTTACATGAAGACACTCTTTCGTCGGTCTGCATCCAGCATGCTCGTTCATCTCTTCGTCGCTTTCGCCGCCATGGGCAGCTGGGCCTTCTATGCGAACCGCAAATATCCGATGCCGCAGCCCCTGTCGGCGGGCCTGGTGCAGGGAATGCTGTCGGCCCTGCTGATCCTGCTCCAGAAATCGGCGATAGACGTTCTTTCCCGGCGATTTCAGGGACATGCCGCCCTGTGGGCGCCTCCTTTGGTCGCTTGCCTCTGTTCCGCGACCGTCCTGATCGTCGTTCATCGCATCGGCGGCACGCCGCGCATTGCCCAGACCGTCACCCTGCCGCTGATTGTCTCCACGACCTATGCCATCCTCTACAATGTCTCCGTCGTCCGTCGACGGGTGGAGCAGCCCTGAGGACATCTGTCCTCTCCGCCGGCGTTGCCGCCGCCCTGCGCCACGATGCCCCCGCGTCGGGCCTTGCGCCCGGGGCCGATCCTTTCTATATCGTCTCCCGGAAACCGCATATTTCCGGAGCCCATCGGCCCGGCAAGCCAGATGTACCCGCTCGAGCGGGCATGGCGCGGAACGTCACCGGAAAGCGCGACAAGGGAACGGCAGGCAGACCGTGAATACACTCGATTTCGACAAGCGGCCGGAAGACACCCGCATCGTCGTCGCCATGTCCGGCGGCGTCGACAGCTCGGTGGTCGCCGGCATTCTGAAGCGCCAGGGCTACGATGTGCTGGGGATCACGCTGCAGCTGTACGACCACGGGGCGGCCGTGCACAGGGCGGGCTCCTGCTGCGCCGGCCAAGATATCGACGATGCGCGCAGGGTTTGCGAAACGATCGGCATCCCGCACTATGTGCTCGATTACGAGCAGCGCTTCCGCGACACGGTGATCAATCCGTTCATGGAGAGCTACGTGGCCGGCGAAACGCCGATCCCCTGCGTCTCCTGCAACCAGACGGTCAAGTTTGCCGATCTGCTGGCGACCGCCCGCGAACTCGGCGCCGATGCGCTCGCGACCGGGCACTACATCCGCTCGCGCCCGAACCCGTCCGCCGACAATCCCGGCCGCCGGGCGCTCTACCGTCCCGCCGACGCCGATCGCGACCAGAGCTATTTCCTGTTCGCCACCACACAGGAACAGATCGACTACCTGCGCTTTCCGCTCGGCGGCCTGCCGAAGGCGGACACGCGCGCTCTCGCCGAAGAGATGGGGCTCGTCGTCGCCAAGAAGGCGGACAGCCAGGACATCTGCTTCGTGCCGCAGGGCAAGTATTCCGATATCATCAACAAGCTGAAGCCGAACGCGGCGCTGGCCGGCGACATCGTTCACCTCGACGGGCGCGTGCTCGGCAGCCACGAGGGTATCCTCCACTACACGATAGGGCAGCGCCGTGGTATCGGCGTCGCCACCGGAGAGCCGCTCTACGTGGTCTTCCTCGACGCCCGCTCGCGTCGCGTCATCGTCGGTCCCAAGGAGGCGCTGGAGACCCACCGGGTTCACCTGCGCGACGTCAACTGGCTCGGCGACGAAGCGCTGGAAATCGCCGCTGCGGGCGAGGGCTTCGCGTGCTACGCCAAGGTTCGCTCGACCCGCCAGCCGACGCCGGCGGTTCTCCACGCCAACGCTGATGGCATCTATGTCGATCTCACGATCGGCGAGGCCGGCGTCGCCCCCGGCCAGGCCTGCGCCCTCTATTCCGCGCCTGGCGACAACGCCCGCGTCTTCGGCGGCGGCTTTATCGAGCGCTCCGAACGCGAGCCGTCGGCCGAGGCGTCGCTTGCAGCCTTGCTGCACCCAGCCGTCGCTGCCTGAGCCTTTCAGGCTGCCGAAATCGCAAGCTGTGCGGCGCGTCGATTTTTGTCGCCACCGCGCTTGACACTAAGGTAAAGGCGGTTTTATAAGCCGCTCAACCAAACAGACCTTACGCCCGCTTTTCGGGGCGGAACAAGGTCTTGCGGCGGGGTAGCTCAGGTGGTTAGAGCAGCGGAATCATAATCCGCGTGTCGGGGGTTCGAGTCCCTCTCCCGCTACCAACATTTTTTTGTCCGGCCCACAGACCTGCGTTTGAAACCATGCCGGACCCAGCCGGTGCGACGGTAATTGGTCGATGCCGGCTTCCAAGGCCCCAACTCCCCCGCAAACATCCCTTCACCTGCTCCCGACCTCATTCCCTCTCCAGCTTCGTCCAGCGCAATTTCGAGGACAGGCGGTTGATGGGGCGTTCGACCAGCAGGTAGCAGATCTCTGCGACGACCACGGCGGCGGCGAGGGCGACTGGGGTGGTGAGGTTGCCCAGCCGTTCGAACTTGAAGACGGCGGCGAGCACGATGCCGTGGGTGAGATAGAGCGAATAGGAGGCGTCGCCGAGCTTTTCGAGGGGTGACAGCAGGCGCAGGGGCCAGCGTCCGGCATCCTCGAGAGCGATGCAACTCACAAGCAGAAGGCCGGCCGGCAGTCCCCAGACAAGGATCCGGTAAGGCGTCATGTCGATGCCGGCAAAGGCCGTTGCCGCCAAGAGAAGGATACCCGCGGCCATGCCCGCGAAGGCCAATCCGGCGGGAAGGGCAGGGCGCAGGCGGGCGATGCCGAGGCCGAGCACGAATTCGAGCAGCATCGGGTTGGTCCATTGGATCATGGCCGGCTGCTGCCAGTCGACGAAGCCGAGCGCCACCATGCCGCAAAGCATCAGCGACGCGACGAGCAGCGGCCGGGCGGTCAGCAGTGCGACGGCGAAAATCCCGTAGAACAGCATCTCGACGTTGAGCGTCCAGCCCGGCACGAACAGCGGCCAGATGTGGCCGCTGGGGTCGAAATGGGGAATGAACAGGAGAGAAAGGATGATGCGTCGCCCGTCGAAGGAGAAATTCGACAGGAGGCCGATGGCGGAGGCGCCGCAGACGGCAAACGTGATGAGCCAGTAGAGCGGGGCGATCCGGAGCAAGCGGCGGGCCATGAAAACGCCCGGCGTTTCGCGCGTTCCGACGGTTCCCATGATGAAGCCCGAGATCAGAAAGAAGATATCGATGCCGGCACCACCCGCATCGAACGCGCCATCGCTGAGATGGTAGAAAAGCACGAGCAGGGCGGCAATCGCCCTCAGGCTCTGTACGGAACGCAATTTCTTCAAGGTGACATCCACAAGCGGTTCGTCTTGGCGCCACCGATAAAGGCGCGCCGTGACCACATTGTGCCGGCCAGCGGCCTTCGATCACGAATCCGATGAAATGCATCGCTCGTTTTGGAAATATCGACTTGCAGCGGGATCTGGGAGCGTGGAAAAACCGAAGATGGTGGGCGATGACGGACTCGAACCGCCGACATCCTCGGTGTAAACGAGGCGCTCTACCAACTGAGCTAATCGCCCGTCGCGGCCGCCGGGTGTTTTCCCGGCCGCGTTCGGTGGCCGCTTTCTAGTCTTTGCAAAAAAAATCTGCAAGAGCGAATGTGCATAATTGTCTGTTTTTTTGGGCAATGACGGCGGGCGGGATTGTCCGCCGTCACGAGGTCGCTGGGATCGCCGATACAGCGTGCCGTCTGGGAACCTAGCGAAAGAGATCCTGCACCAGCATGGAGGTTTCCGGCACCAGCGTCACGATCAGCAGTGTCACCCACAGGGCCAGCATGAACGGCCAGATCGAGCGGACCACCTTGCTGACCGGCACTTCGCCGATGGCGCAGCCGAGATAGAAGGCGGCGCCGACTGGCGGGGTGTTGAGGCCGATCGTCGAGTTCAACAGCACGATGATGCCGAACTGGACGGGATCCATGCCGTAATGGGTGACGATCGGCAGGAAGATCGGCGTGCA
>CAZZZI010000351.1:0-4347 GCA_964658415.1 uncultured Sphingomonas sp.
TCGCTCATGAAAGGACGTTCCTCAGGCTATCGGCCCAGGCCGACATGCGGGTCACGAGCACGGTCTCGCCGATCGTCACGGACAGATCGATGTCCTGCGACTCGACGAAGGTGAGCAGCACGCCGTCGGGATCGACCTTGGCGGCAAGGCTATCGAACATCGCCCGCCGTCCGCTGACGGCGATCGGTCCTACCGCACCGTCGAGAACCGAGGCCTTGATGAGGGTTGCCAGTTCGTCGATGGCCTTGGCGGTCAGCGTTTCGGTCAGGATCGGCGATAGCGCCCGGGAAACTTCGAGGCTGACGGCCATGCCGACCGCTTCGGCCATCTGCTGGAAGTTGGCGGCGATTCGCTCCACCGCTTCGACCTCGAACTTTTCCTTCAGTTCCTCGAGGGCCGCCTCATGGGCGACCATGATCGCGTCCAGTTCGGCCTGATGCTGTTCGGACAGGGATTGCGTCGCCGCCTCGTGTCCCTCGGCGTAGGCTTCGCGGCGCTCGGCGGCAAGATCGACCAGCGGTATCTCTTCGGGCTCCGCAAACACCATTCCGGCGTCGAACGGCATGCTCTTGACGACGGGAGCCGGGGCAAGCGGAGGGGCCGCCGGTTCCGCGCCGAAGTCTTTCAGATAGCGGGATATCGTCCGGGTCATGATCCGACCCCGACTGCTTCCGGGACAACCGCCGTGAGACGCGCGGCGATGGGTGCCGTCGGTGGGATTTTGGGGTTCGACACGTGGATCATTCCGCTTCCGGTTCCGTCAAGCGACTGCAAATTCCGTCCGGCACGCCCGATCCAACGGAACGCGCGTGCCTGATGACGGGAAAGTAGGACGTCAAACTTGTGCGAAGGTGAATGATGCCGCCAAGCCGCTGCAATCCGCGCTCAACCGTTCTGCAGCAGCGTCAGGATCTTGCTGGCCATGGTGTTGGCGATGGAGAGCGATTGCACGCCCAGTTGCTGTGCCGTCGTCAGGGACGTGACCCGCGCCGAGGCCTCCTCCATGTTCGTATCGATGAGGTCGCCGACACTGGTGTCGATGGCATCCTGAAGCCCGGAAACGTAGGTCGTCTGGCTGTCGATTCGGGCTTTCATCACGCCCATGTTGGATGCCGCCGACGTCGCGGCGGTCAGCAGCGAATGGGTAACGTTGAGCATGTCGGCGACCTGGCCGGACGTCGTGTTGGCCGTCAGCGCGATTTCGGTGCCGCCCGATCCATCGCCGGGTGCCAGCAGATAGTAGTTGCGCGCAGTGCTGGTGCCGTCGGGCGCCATGGGATTGGCGTCGACGCTCTTCGTCAGCATTCCGCGGCTGGGATTGGCGGAATCGATCATCAGCGATTGGGACGAATCGTAGTCGATGGTGTTGAGGGTCACCTGCCCGGATGTTCCGCGTACGAAATTGCTGATGACGGATTGGGTCGTGTCGGCGACCGCCTGCGTATTATAGAGCCAGTTCGAACCCGAGAAAGATGCGGATTCCACGGTGGAATGCAGCTGCGCCTTCAGCGCCTCGATATCGGTGTTGACCTTTGTCTTGTCGACGCCGGTTTCGGTGGCACTCACCAGCTTTGCCTGGATCTGCGTCAGCACGTCGATAACCGAGGTCATCGCCGTGTAGGCGGTGTCCACCTTGCTGGCACCGAGCGACATCGCGTCGCCGATGGTCTTCAGGCTCGAGCTGTCGGACTTCATCGTCATCGACATCGACCAGTAGGAGGGATCGTCGGCGGCAGACCCGATACGGTAGCCGGACGACACCTGCTTCTGGGCAGACGTCAGCTCAGTGTTGACACCGCGCAAGACGGTAAGGGCGCCAAGCGCGAAAGCGTTCGAGGTCAAGCTGCTCATGGAATGGTGCCCGCGATCTGTGTGAAGGTGCCAGGCCGGACTGACCGGCGGCGACTTTTCGGCATCATGCCAGCCTGCGCGGATCGAACCGGCATGACCTGTCGCTTACAGCAAAAACAGCTGCGAATTATCATTAACAAGCGATGAAGCCATGCCGCAAGCACTAAATCCACCTTAGCAATTGCCGCGCAAGCTCCGCTCAAGGCTTGCCGCGTGCGACGGTCGCAACACCGCCCTGCCCGCGACCGGAGCGCGTCGCGGCCGCTATCACTTGAACAGCGACAGAACGTTCTGGGCGCTGCTGTTGGCGATCGACAGGGACTGGACCGCGAGCTGCTGCTGGGTCTGCAGCGCCGCCAACTTGCTGGATTCCTGCTCCATGTTGGCATCGATCAACTTGCCGACGCCGGCATCGATCGTGTCGCTGAGCGCCGAGACGAAGTTGGTCTGAAGATCGATACGATTGGACAGCGATCCCAATTGCGAAGCGGCCGTGGTCATCGCCTGAAGCGCCGATTCGACCATGGTCAACGCCGTGTCGACCTGTCCGGAGGTCATGCCCTCGATATTGAGGCTGTAGACGGAAAAGGTGGTGGCGCCGAAATTCTTGCCGCTGCCAAGGATACCGCTCGAGGTGTTGAGGACGCCAAGGGCGTTGGAACCGAACAGGACGTTGCCCTGCGAGCTGGCGTTGAACCGGTAGCTGGTGCTGTTGACCGCAACGCCGCCGGTGCTGGTGCGCACGAACGACGAGACGACGGAGGCCGAGGCGCCATCGGAGGCGATCATCCAGTTCTGGCCTGAGAACGATGCGGACTCTGCAACACTTTCGAGCTGGTTCTGCAGCTGGGAGATCTCTTCCTGAACGTCCTTTTTGTCGACGCTGCCTTCCTTGGCCGTGACCAGCTTGTTCTTGATATTCTGCACCACCTCGATGGCGCTATCCATGGCCGTATAGGCGGTATCGACCTTGGCGGCACCGAGGCCGAGGGCGTCGGAAACGGCCGACAAAGCGCTGTTGTCGGAGCGCATCGTCGTGGCGATCGACCAGTAGGCCGCATTGTCGGATGCCTTGCCGACCCGATAGCCCGAGGAAACCCGGCTCTGGGTGTCCTGAAGGCTTGTATTGATGCTCCGCAGCGTCTGCAGCGCAGACATGGCGGGAACGTTGGTGAGAATGCTGGTCATGTCGATGTGCCCCTTGATCGGCTTGAAGTAGAAGGGACATTCCGGATGGGCCGGGAACGGAGATCAGCGTCATGCCTGTTAACAGACCGTTAGGACAGGTTAACCAACCGTTGCGTTAACCTGACATGACATACATTGGGTTAACAGATCGTTAACGCATATTTTCTTGGACCGACAAAATAAAACCGCGCCGGTATGGCGCGGTTCTTTCATAGGCGACTATATTTTCTTGGCGCTTACTTGAACAGCGACAGGATGTTCTGCGAGGACGAGTTGGCGATCGACAGCGACTGGACAGCGAGCTGCTGCTGCGTCTGGAGCGCCGAGAGCTTGCTCGATTCCTGCTCCATGTTGGCATCGACCAGCTTGCCGACGCCTGACGTGATGGCGTCGCTCAAGGAAGAAGCGAACGTCGTCTGCAGGTCGATACGGCTGGAGAGCGAGCCGAGCTGGGCAGCAGCGGTCGTCATGGCCTGCATGGCCGATTCGACCATGTTCATGGCACCATCGATGCCGGCGCCGGTCATGCCACGGATATCAAGGCTGTAGACCGAGAAGCTGGAAGTGCCGAAGTGCTCCGTCGAGCCGAGGATGCCCGAGCTCGTGTCCGCACCGCCGACAGCGTTGACGCCGAACAGCACGTTGCCCTGCGAGCCGGTGTCGAATCTGTAGGACGATTCCGTGACGGCAACGCCGCCCGAGCCATTGCGCACGAAGGAGGATACGACCGAGGCAGATCCGCCGTTCGATGCGACAACCCAGTTGGCACCGTTGAAGGAAGCCGATTCAGCGACGCTCTTCAGCTGTGCCTGGAGCTGGCCGAGTTCTTCCTGGACCTTGGCCTTGTCGACGCTGCCTTCCTTGGCGGTGACGAGTTTGTTCTTGATCTGGCCAACGATGTCGATGGCGCTGTCCATCGCGGTGTAGGCCGTGTCGACCTTGGCAGCGCCAAGTCCGAGCGCGTCCGACACAGCGCCGATGGCACCGGTATCGGATTTCATGGTGGTAGCAATCGACCAATAGGCTGCGTTGTCGGAAGCCTTGGAAATGCGCAGGCCTGAAGACACGGCACTCTGGGTCTGTTGAAGGTTGCTGTTGATACCACGCAACGTGGAGAGTGCTGCCATTGCAGCATTATTGGTGTTGATGCTCGTCATTAGATTTTTGCCCCTTGGCAGTGTGATTAAAAGGGACATTCCGGGTCTGGGCCGGAAACAGCTTTCAGCATCATGCCTAGCAACCCAAAATGCAGAAGGTTAACTTGCCGTTTCAATGACCCTAGATGACACCATCATGGTTAATGAAAAC
>CAZZZI010000352.1:0-4336 GCA_964658415.1 uncultured Sphingomonas sp.
TGATCGCCGTGATCCCGGGCGATTCCAAGCCCGATCCCGGCGTCATGCCGTTTTCCAACATCGCGCTGGATGATCTGAATGCGCTGTGGTCCTACCTGATCGAGGGCGGGGACGACAATGCAAGGGCGTTTCTGGCCTATGCGTCGGCGATGCTGTCAGGGGCCGAAAAGCCGGAGCCGGCGAGCCCGCTTGCCAAGGCCGGTATCTGGTGGCCGGGGCGGGGTGTTGTTGATGTCAACGAATGGCGGCTTGCGTCTGAGGGTGGGGCGTTACCCCCCTCTGTCGGCCGGGCCGACATCTCCCCCACAAGGGGGGAGAACAACGAGGGGCAACGGCCCATCGTCGCCATCAGCTTCTATCGCGCCCTCGTCCAGAGTGGCGAAACCCGGCCGGTCGAGGCGATGATCGAGGCGCTGGTTGAGGCCGGTATCCGGCCGCTGCCGGTGTTTGCCTATAGCCTCAAGGACCCCGCCTCGAAGTCGATCATCGTCGACATTTTCAGCGCTGCGCCGCCGGATGTCGTCATCAATACCACGGGCTTTGCCATCTCCGCGCCCGGCGCCGACCGCAAGCCGACGGTGCTCGAGGCTAGCGACGCCGTCGTGCTGCAGGCAATCTTCTCCGCCTCGTCGCTTGACGCCTGGTCGGCCTCGGCGCAAGGCCTGTCGGCCCGCGATCTCGGCATGAACGTAGCGCTGCCCGAGGTCGATGGCCGCGTGCTGTCGCGCGCCGTGTCGTTCAAATCGGCGGCCCGCTACGACGAGCGGGTCGAGGCCAACATCGTCGGCAGCGAGCCGTCGATCAACCGGATGCGCTACACGGCGGCACTGGCCGCAAACTGGGCGCGGCTGCGCCGCACGCCGGCGACTGGCCGCCGCGTGGCGCTGGTCATGGCCAACTATCCGAACCGCGACGGCCGGCTTGGCAACGGCGTCGGGCTCGACACCCCCGCCGGCACCGTGGAAGTGATGCGGGCGATGGCGGCGAACGGCTATCCTGTTGCCGACATCCCGGCCGACGGCGATGCGCTGATCACCCATCTGATGGAGGGGCCGACCAATTCCGGCCGCGACGGCAAGCTGGTGCGCGAAACGCTTTCGCTGAGTCGATACAAGGCCTTCTTCGCGTCTCTTCCGGTTCAGATTCAGGATGAAGTCACGGCGCGCTGGGGGCAGCCGGAGGACGATACCTATGTGGTGGACGGCGCCTTCGCCCTGTCCTTTGCCCGCTTCGGCGAGATGCTGGTCGGCATCCAGCCGGCACGCGGCTACAACATCGATCCGAAGGAAAGCTACCATTCGCCCGATCTCGTGCCGCCGCATGGATATCTCGCCTTCTATGCCTTCCTACGCCAGGAATTCGGTGCGCATGCCGTCATTCACATGGGCAAGCACGGCAATCTCGAATGGCTGCCGGGCAAGGCGCTGGCGCTGGCGGAGACCTGCTATCCCGAAGCCATTCTCGGGCCGCTGCCGCATCTCTATCCCTTCATCGTCAACGATCCCGGCGAGGGAACGCAGGCGAAGCGCCGCACCGCCGCCGTCATCATCGACCACCTGACGCCGCCGCTGACGCGTGCCGAAAGCTACGGGCCGCTGAAGGATCTCGAGGCCCTCGTCGACGAATATTACGAGGCATCGGGCGTCGATCCGCGCCGCATCTTGCTGTTGCGCAAGCAGATCCTCGATCTCGTCACCGATATCGGCCTCGACCAGGATGCCGGCATTGCCAAGGGCGAGAGCGAGGACAGCGCGCTGCAGAAGCTCGATGCCTATCTCTGCGACCTGAAGGAGATGCAGATCCGAGACGGGCTGCACGTTTTCGGCGTGTCGCCCGAGGGTCGGCTGCTGAGCGACCTGACGGTCGCGCTGGCCCGCGTGCCGCGCGGCCTCGGCGAGGGCGGCGACCGGAGCCTGCAGCGGGCGATTGCTGCCGATGCGGGGTTGTCGGGTGCGGCTTCCGCGCCTCTGGCGTCTTCGGAGTTCGCGGCCTCACCCCCCTCTGTCAGCTTCGCTGACATCTCCCCCACAAGGGGGGAGATTGGTGTGCCGCGCCCTGATCACAACAACGCACCAGCGGAGCTTGCTGCAACTCTTGGAGCCCTTGAGGCGGGAGCCGCCGCCCCATCTATCTCCCCCCTTGTGGGGGAGATGTCCGACAGGACAGAGGGGGGTAACCCTCCGCAACCCAAAACCTTCGACCCGCTCGACTGCGCGATGGCCGATGCCTGGGCAAGGGCACGCCCGAAAATTCTCGCCGATCTATCCGGCGACCCCTGGCGCACCAACGGCGATACCGTCGAGCGCATCGAATTGCTGGCCGCCCGTTTCGTCGACGGAACGAGCCTCTGCCCACCGGACTGGTCGCAGACGCAGGCCGTGCTTGCCGAGATCGAAAGCCGCCTCAAACCCTCGATCCAGGCCTGCGGGCCGGCCGAGATCGCCGGGCTGCTGGCCGGTCTCGACGGGCGGTTCGTGCCGCCGGGACCCTCGGGCGCGCCGACGCGCGGCCGGCCGGACGTGTTGCCGACGGGCCGCAATTTCTATTCCGTCGACAGCCGCGCGGTGCCGACGCCGGCGGCCTATCAGCTCGGCAAGGCCTCGGCCGAATTGCTGGTGCGCCGCTATGTCCAGGATCACGGCGAATGGCCCGTCTCGATCGGGCTGACGGCCTGGGGCACTTCGAACATGCGCACCGGCGGCGACGATATTGCCCAGGCGATGGCGCTGATCGGCGTCAAGCCGCTGTGGGACATGGCCTCGCGCCGCGTCACCGGTTACGAGATCGTGCCGCCGGCCATGCTCGGTCGCCCGAGGGTCGATGTGACGCTTCGGATTTCCGGCTTCTTCCGCGATGCCTTTCCCGAGCAGATCGCGCTGTTCGACAAGGCGATCAGGGCCGTCGGCGCGCTCGACGAGGATGCCGAGGACAACCCGATTGCGGCGCGGATGCGCGGAGAGGCGGCGCGCCTCGTCGCGGCCGGGCTTGAACCGGTTGCAGCGGCAAAACGGGCCGGCTACCGCATCTTCGGCTCCAAGCCGG
This sequence comes from uncultured Sphingomonas sp., assembly GCA_964658415.1. Classification (GTDB taxonomy): domain Bacteria; phylum Pseudomonadota; class Alphaproteobacteria; order Rhizobiales; family Rhizobiaceae; genus Rhizobium. The sequence goes on from CAZZZI010000352.1 coordinate 3,043, forward strand.
GCGCCTATGGCGCCGGTCTGCAGGCGCTGATCGACGAAAAGGGCTGGGAAAAGCGCGCCGATCTGGCCGAGGCCTATCTGGTCTGGGGCAGCTATGCCTACGGCGCCGGAGAGGACGGCAAGGCCGAGCGGGGCGTCTTCGAGGAGCGGCTTGCCTCGATCCAGGCTGTTGTGCAGAACCAGGACAATCGCGAGCACGACCTGCTCGACAGCGACGACTATTACCAGTTCGAGGGCGGTATGGCTGTTGCCGCCGAGCATCTGGGCGGCACCCGTCCGCCGATCTATCACAACGACCACTCGCGGCCGGAAAAGCCCGTCATCCGCTCGCTCGAGGAGGAGATCGGCCGGGTGGTGCGTGGCCGCGTCGTCAATCCGAAATGGATCTCCGGCGTCATGCGCCACGGCTACAAGGGCGCAGCCGAGATCGCCGCGACGGTCGATTTCCTGTTCGCGTTCTCGGCGACCACCGGGGCGGTGCGCGATCATCATTTCGAGGCGGTCTACCAGGCCTTCGTTGCCGATGCCCGGGTTGCAGATTTCATGACGGAGAAGAACCCTGCTGCATTCGCCGAGATGAAGGATCGGCTGCTGGAGGCGATCGACCGGCAGCTCTGGACGCCGCGCAGCAACTCCGCGCGGTTCGAGCTGATGGAAGCAGGCGAAGAAGCGTTGGCATGATAGTGGTTGTAGAGAGTATGACCATTTTTCTGCACACGCCGATAACAATTGACGGGCCGCTGATCGGTCTCCATTTCCAGCCGGGCGGCCGGCTGGTACAGAAGCCCGATAATTCAGGACGACAGACATGAGCGAAGACTCCACCGACACTGTGACTGCGCCGGAGCCGAAAGCCGACGATAGCCGCCACGCCGAGAAGATGGCGAAGAAGAAGGCGGCGCGCGACAAGATCATGGCGACGAAGAGCGGCGACAAGGGGCTGATCATCGTCCACACCGGCAAGGGCAAGGGCAAGTCGTCCGCGGCCTTCGGCATGATCTTCCGCCATATCGCCCACGGCAAGCCGTCCGCCGTCGTGCAGTTCATCAAGGGCGCGATGTGGACCGGCGAGCGGGACCTGATCGAGAAGCATTTTTCCGATCTCTGCGCCTTCCACACCATGGGCGAAGGGTTCACCTGGGAAACCCAGGACCGCGCCCGCGACGTGGCAGCGGCGGGCGCCGCCTGGGAAAAGGCGAAGGAACTGATCCGCGACGAGCGCCATTCGATGGTTCTGCTCGACGAGATCAACATTGCGCTCCGCTACGACTATCTCGACCTCGCCGAAGTCGTGC
>CAZZZI010000353.1:0-4335 GCA_964658415.1 uncultured Sphingomonas sp.
CCGCCATCATGATCGCCACCGCACTCGGCGCCAATGCCATCGCCATCGACCTGTCGGACGAGAAGCTGGCCTTTGCGCGGGATTGCGGCGCGGTGGCGACGATCAATGCCAGCACCGTGGCCGATGTCACAGAGGCCGTGCGCGACATCACCGGCGGGGGCGCCCATGTCTCGATCGATGCGCTCGGCCACCCCACCACCTGCTTTAATTCCATCCGCAACCTGCGCCGTCGCGGCCGGCATGTGCAGGTCGGGCTGATGCTCGGCCAGCACGCGACGCCTGCGATCCCGATGGCGCAGGTGATCGGCCAGGAGCTCGAGATCTACGGCAGCCACGGCATGCAGGCCTGGCGCTACGATGCGATGCTGGCCATGCTGTCGGCCGGCAAGATCGCGCCGCAAAGACTGATCCAGCGCCGCATCAGTCTCGAAGAGGCCGTGCCTGCGCTGATGACGCTCGATCGGGCGGAGGGGCTGGGGATTAGCGTCATCACGCGGTTTTGACGATCGCGGCCCTCCGGAGAAACGGCGGTTTCACCGGTATCCGGTGTCGCTCGGTTGTGGCAGTGCGGCTTCAGTTTGCGCGTGATGGTTGACTGTCACACGCCTGTCTCGGGCCCCATGATATCGATAGGCAACAAGGGCCTAAGCGTTTCGAGCGGCCTGCTGGCCAACGATGGCAGCGCGCCGGGGCGACGGGCCAATGACTGCAATTGCGGGGCCAACCCGTGAAACCGACGCAGGGCAGCCCGGCTGTTTGACCATGGCCTCAAGGTTGCCAAGGCTGGTCGAAGGGTTTAACGGACGCGTCCTCAAGAAGAAAAACAAGAAAGCGACGTCATGTCCAACTCTTCCCATGCCGATACGGCAGCCCAGGCCAAGCCTCCCTTTGTGCTAGGCGACCACGTCCAGCGCCAGGCGCGCCTCGAAGGCACCTGGCTCAACATTTTCGACGTCACGGTTCCGGCCGGCGGCGGCACGCCGCTGCACAGCCATGCCAGCCCCGAAGTCTTCCGCATCATCGAGGGCACGCTGACCGTGCAGCAGATGACCGATGCCGGCGTCGTGGAAACACGGGCGCAGGCCGGCGACATCATCTCCATTCCCGGAAACGTGCCCCATGGCTACCGGAACGAGGGAAGCGAGGCCGTGGTCTTCTCGGCCATCATCGACAAGGACATGGCTACCTATTTCGAGGTTGCCGATATCGGTGCCGATGCCGAAACGACGCCGGACCGGGAAGCAGAGCAATTTGCCGTTGCCGCCAAGGCGCACGGGATCCGCATCCTGGCATCCTGACGCCGGAGACTGTCGAGGCGGGGTGGCAAGCTAGCGGATTTCGAGGCGGGTGTTCGAGCGGACGACCGGAATGCGGTGTTCACAAACGGCCTCTCGTCGATGTTTTCGTCGCCTCCCCCTTGCACAAATGCCAGTTCGACGCCAGATTGCACCGATGCCCGACAATGACCCGTCCAGTCCCAGTCTGCCCCATGCCGAGCGCGATACGCCGGCAGACGACAGCAGCGACTATTGTAGACCCATCCAGACGGGTCTCGCGGGCGATGATTTTTCGACAATAACCGACGCTACACCGGCGCCTGCACGCTTGCCGCCTGACGGTAGCGATGCCGGCCCATCTTCTCACTTTCATGCTCAACAGGGGAGTGGCCGGTCTGCAATGACTGCGGCCGCCGACGCAGGACTATGATCTTCGACTGGATTTCCGACCCTTCCGTCTGGGTCGGTCTGGCCACCCTCATCGTTCTCGAGATCGTTCTCGGCATCGACAACCTGGTGTTCATCGCCATCCTTGCCGACAAGCTGCCGCCGCACCAGCGCGATTCGGCGCGGCTTATCGGTCTCGGCCTGGCTCTGGTCATCCGGCTCGGCCTGCTCGCCTCCATCGCCTGGATCGTGACCCTGACGACACCGTTGTTCACGGTGATGAATTTCGGTTTTTCCGGCCGCGATATCATCCTCATCGTCGGCGGCATCTTTCTGCTCTTCAAGGGCACGATGGAGCTGCACGAGCGGCTGGAAGGCCAGGAAGAGAACAAGGACAAGAAACAGGTCCACGCCGTCTTCTGGCAGGTGATCGTGCAGATCGTCGTGCTCGATGCGATCTTCTCGCTCGACAGCGTGATCACGGCCGTCGGCATGGTGCAGGATCTCGCCGTGATGATGATGGCGGTCATCATTGCCGTCGGCGTCATGCTCATGCTGTCGAAGCCGCTGACGCTGTTCGTCTCCAAGCATCCGACCGTCGTCATCCTCTGCCTCGGCTTTCTGATGATGATCGGCTTCTCGCTGATCATCGAAGGTTTCGGCATCCATATTCCGAAGGGCTACCTCTATGCCGCGATCGGCTTCTCGGTCATCATCGAGGCGCTCAACCAGCTGGCGCGCCACAGCAAGGAGCGGCTGATCACGCCGAGCAACATCCGCGACCGCACCGCCGACGCCGTGCTCGGCCTGCTCGGCGGCAAGAGTTCGCAGGGCACGCTCGGCCACACGGCCGATCTGATCGCCGAGCAGGCGGGCGAAGCCGAGGTCTTCTCGAACGAGGAGAAGGACATGATCCAGGGCGTGCTGGCGCTGGCCGACCGTTCTGCCCGCTCGATCATGACGCCGCGCATCGACATCGACTGGCTCGACCTCGACAAGCCCCAGGCCGAACTGCAGCAGCTGATCCTCGACGTCGGCCATTCGCGCTTTCCGGTGGCGCGCGGAAGCCTCGACAATTTCATCGGCATCGCCAGCGCCCGCGATCTGCTGCGCGACCTTCTGAAGGACGGCGCTGTCGATCTGGCGCGGTCCATCCGCCAGCCGCTCGTCGTGCATGAAAGCATCACGGCGCTGAAGCTGATGGAACAGTTGCGGCTGTCGAACCAGGCGATTGCCGTCATTCTCGACGAGTACGGCGAGATCGAGGGCATGGTGACGACGACCGACCTGCTCGAAGCCATCGCCGGCGAATTTCCGGACGAGGACGACGAGAAGCTGTCGATCGAGCGAGGCGCCGACGGATCGCTGACCGTCGATGGCTGGATCGACATCCGCCAAGCCTCTAAACTGGTCGACGCCGACCTCGTCGACGAAAACGACCGCTATTCGACGCTGGCCGGCTTCATCCTCTGGCGCCTCGGCCACCTGCCGCACGAGGGCGAGAACTTTGCCTCCGAGGATCTGGCCTTCGAGATCGTCAAGCTGGAAGGCCGCAACATCGCCAAGGTGCGGATCAGCCGGGTTGCAGAGCCCGCCTAACGTCATGCTGGTGTCATAGTTGGCGCCAATGGTCTGTCTGAAAAGACAGGGAGACATGGTATGGCGTGGTCGGCAAATCAGTATGTGAAGTTCGAGGACGAGCGCACCCGCCCGGCGCGCGACTTGCTGGCGCAGGTGCCGCTTGAAACGGTGACGCGCGCAATTGACCTTGGTTGCGGACCCGGCAATTCGACGGAGCTGATCGTCGAGCGCTTCGGTGCCACTTCGGTTTCCGGCCTCGACAGCGATCTCGACATGCTGGAGAGCGCGCGCCGGCGGATGCCCGGCACCACCTTCACGCAGGCGGATCTTGCGACCTGGCAACCGAGCGAAAAGACCGACCTGCTGTTTGCCAACGCCGTCTTCCAGTGGCTGCCGAACCATCTCGACATCTTCGACAGGCTGCTGGACGGCCTTGCACCCGGCGGCGTGCTGGCGGTGCAGATGCCGGACAATCTCAACGAGCCGACACACCTGCTGATGGAAGAGACGGCGCATGCCGGGCCCTGGCGTCCGGCGTTCGAGGCAAAGAGCGTTCGCCGCACTCCCCTCGCCGCCCCTTCCGTTTACTACGACCGGCTGATCGGCAAGGCAGCGCGTATCGACATCTGGCATACCATCTACAACCACCCGATGGCAGATGCTGAAGCGATCGTCGAATGGGTCAAGGGCACCGGCCTGCGCCCCTATCTCGAACGGGCCGGAGACGCCCACCGTGATGCCTTCACGGCAGACTATCTCGCCCGCATCGCCAAAGCCTATCCGCCGCTTGCCGACGGCAAGGTCCTGCTACGCTTTCCCCGGCTGTTCATGGTGGCCGTCAAGAAAGCCTGAGTGGCTATCAATGCGCGCAAAAGTTGCTATTCTTTCGTTATTGCAAATTATGGATTTTTGTAGTAACAAAAATGGCGATCATTTTCGACCCGGCGAAACGCGACAGAGCGCTTGCAGAGCGCGGGCTGGACTTTGCCAGATGCAGCGAGATTTTCGCCGGAAAGCATATTACTTTCGAGGACGAACGTAAAAACTACGGCGAGCCGCGCTTCATCACTATCGCTCGCCTCGATTCAAG
>CAZZZI010000354.1:0-4320 GCA_964658415.1 uncultured Sphingomonas sp.
TGCCGCAGGAAATGATCGATGTGGGCGGCTACAAGCTCAACAGTGTCTACCTGCGCGCCAGCCGCCCGGAACTGCCGCCCGTCGTCTTCGTCCACGGCGCCAGCGCCAACCTGTTCGACCCGATGCTGTCGTTTCGCGACAAGCTCGAGGGCCGGGCCGATCTGCTGTTCGTCGATCGCCCCGGCTACGGCCGCTCCGAGCGCGGCGGCGTCGCCAATGCCTCGCCGGACGGCCAGGCCGACGCGATTGCCGCACTGATGGACAAGCGGGGGATCCGCAAGGCCGTTATCGTTGGTCATTCCTTTGGCGGCGCTGTCGTTGCGGCCTTCGCGCTCCGTCATCCCGACAAGGTCATCGGGCTCGTCTTCCTCTCGCCTGCCGTCTACCCCTGGCCGGGCGGCATCGCCTGGTATTACCGGGCAGCGTCCACCCCTGTCACCGGATGGCTGTTCAGCACCTTCGTTGCGCCCCCGGCGGGCCTTGTGGCGATCAACAGCGCCGTCGCCGGCGTCTTCGCGCCGAACGTGGCGCCGAAGGACTATGTCGAGAAGACCCATGCGCGGATGGCCATCCGTCCGGCGTCCTTCCACAACAATGCCGTCGACATCGCCAACCTCAAGGACTGGACCCGCCGCACATCGCCGCGTTATCCCGAGATTTCCAAGCCGACCATCATCATCACCGGCGACACCGACAGCGTCGTGTCGCCGACCATCCACGCGAAACATCTGGCCGAGGCCATCCGTGGCGCGCGGCTGATCTCGATCCACAACATGGGTCACAAGTCGGACTATGTGGCGAGCGACGTCGCCGTGGCGGCGATCGAGACGCTGGGTGGCAAGAAGCGCGACCTCTCCGCCATCGCCAGGCACGTCGAGGCGCGGATTGCTGGCGACCATGAAAAATAACGGCTGAATCTTCTCCCTCCGCAGTCTTGTCTGGTCCGCCGCTCGCTCGTCGTAAAAAATCTGATTTACGTACGTCAGATTTGGCGCTAAGGGTCTTTTCAGGAGGAGAGATGAGGCCAACCGTTCACGATATTGCCGCTGCTGCGGGCGTCAGCCTTGCGACCGTCGACCGGGTGCTGAACCAACGCGCCGGCGTACGCAGCGTGACGCGCCAGCGGGTCGAGGCTGTCATCAGCGAGATCGGCTACGTGCGCGACGTGGCGGCTGCCAATCTCGCCAAGGGGCGGCTCTATCCGCTCGTCTTCATTCTTCCCGCAAGCAACAATTCCTTCATGCACGGCCTGCACGCCGAGGCGCGCCAGGCCGTTTCGCGCGGCGGCTTCGAGCGTACCCAGATCCGCATCATCGAGGTGCCGGCCTTCGATCCGGGGGCGCTGGTGGACGCGCTGGATAGCCTTTCCGGTAGCGATGTCGCCGGCGTGGCGCTGGTCGCGGTCGATGCGCCCGAGGTGCAGGCTGCGGTCGACCGGCTTGTGCGGGCAAAGGTCCCCGTGGTGACGCTGGTCTCCGACCTCACCGGCTCGGCGCGCCATCATTACGCCGGCATCGACAACATCGCGGCAGGGCGAACGGCCGCCCGCCTGCTCGGCCGCTTTCTCGGCGGCCGGCGCGGCGAGATCCTTGTGCTCGCGGGCTCGCTGCTGGTCCGCGACCATCGCGAGCGCCTGGAAGGGTTTTCGGCGATGATGGCGGAGGAGTTTTCCGGCCTGACGCTGCTGCCTGTTCTGGAAGGGCGGGACGACCCGCAGGCGGTGGAGGGACTGATCGCGGCGGCACTCGCCGCCCATCCGGAGGTGATCGGCATCTACAGCATTGGGGCTGGCAATCGCGGCCTGATCGGCGCGCTGCGGGCGCAGGCGGCGGGGCGAGGGCTGACCGTCGTCGTGCACGAACTCACCGAATACACAAGGCAGGCGCTGCAGGACGGGCTGATCGACGTGGTGCTCAACCAGGATGCCGGCCATGAGGTGCGCAGCGCCATCCGCGTGCTGAAGGCCAAGGCCGACGGACTGGCCGTGATCGCGGCGCAGGAACGCATCCGGCTCGATATTTTCTTGAAAGACAATCTGCCCTGAGGGGCGGCAAAAGGAGTGAACACATGTATCTCGGTCTCGATCTCGGCACATCAGGCGTCAAGGCCATGCTGATCGACGGCAATCAGACGATTGTCGGCTCGGCCAATGGCGCGCTCGACGTCTCGCGCCCGCATCCCGGCTGGTCGGAGCAGGATCCGGCCCATTGGGTGCGCGCCACGGAAGAGGCGATTGCGGGCCTCAAGGCCTCCCATCCGACAGAACTGGCGGCCGTGCGCGGCATCGGGCTCTCCGGCCAGATGCACGGTGCGACGCTGCTCGACGCCAGCGACAAGGTTCTGCGCCCCTGCATCCTCTGGAACGACACCCGCAGCCACGCCGAGGCGGCAGCCCTCGATGCCGACCCGCGTTTCCGGGCGTTGACCGGCAATATCGTCTTTCCGGGCTTCACCGCGCCCAAGCTTGCCTGGGTCGCCAAGCACGAGCCGGAGATTTTCGCCAAGGTCGCGCATGTGCTGCTGCCAAAGGACTATCTGCGGCTTTGGCTCACCGGCGAGCACATGTCCGAAATGTCGGATTCGGCCGGCACGTCGTGGCTGGATACCGGCAAGCGCAAATGGTCGTCGGAGCTATTGGCAGCCACCGGCCTGACCGAGGCGCAGATGCCAACCCTGGTTGAAGGCACGGAAGTTGCCGGCATCCTGCGCGGTGAACTCGCCGCCCAATGGGGCATGGGCGACAAGGTCGTTCTCGCGGGCGGCGCCGGCGACAACGCCGCGTCGGCCTGCGGCATGGGCACGGTCAGCGATGGCGCTGCCTTCGTGTCGCTCGGGACTTCAGGCGTGCTGTTTGCCGCCAACGGTTCCTACCTGCCGAAGCCGGAAAGCGCCGTGCATGCCTTCTGCCACGCGCTGCCCAACACCTGGCACCAGATGGGCGTCATCCTGTCGGCCACCGATGCGCTCAACTGGCATTCCGAGATCACCGGAAAGTCGCCCGCCGACCTCACTGTCGAGCTCGGCGACAGCCTGAAGGCGCCGTCGGGCGTCACCTTCCTGCCGTATCTGTCCGGCGAGCGTACGCCGCACAACGACGCTGCCATCCGGGGTGCCTTCATTGGTCTCGGCCATGAAAGCAGCCGCGTCGCGCTGACCCAGGCGGTGCTCGAAGGCGTGTCCTTTGCCATCCGCGACAGCCTCGAGGCGCTGCGCTCCGCCGGCACCCAGATCGCCCGCGTCACCGCCATCGGCGGCGGCTCGCGTTCGCGCTACTGGCTGGCCTCGATCGCGACCGCGCTCGGCGTGCCCGTCGACCTGCCGGCCGACGGCGATTTCGGCGCGGCCTTCGGTGCTGCCCGGCTCGGGCTGATCGCGGCCACGGGGGCCGATCCGGTCACTGTGTGCACGCCGCCTGCGACGGCCGGGACGATCGAGCCCGTATCCGCCTTCGCCGGTGCCTACGAGGAGGCCTACGGGCGCTACCGCGCGCTCTATCCGGCGATCAAGTCGCTGGCGCATTAGCAACAAAACCCCCTCACCCTACCTTCTCCCCTCGGGGAGAAGGTGGCCCGAAGGGCCGGATGAGGGGGAGCCACAGAACCAACACTACAGACCAACCAAGGAGGAAATACCCATGAACAGCGGATTTTTCGGCGATATCCAGAAGGTAAAATACGAAGGCCCCGACAGCACCAACCCGCTGGCCTTCCGGCACTACAACAAGGACGAGATGCTGCTCGGCAAGCGGATGGAAGACCATCTGCGCTTTGCCGTTGCCTACTGGCACACATTCACATGGCCGGGCGGCGACCCCTTCGGCGGCCAGACCTTCCTGCGTCCCTGGTTCAGCGACACGATGGAAGCCGCCAAGCTGAAGGCCGATGTCGCCTTCGAATTCTTCACCCTGCTCGGCGCGCCCTATTACTGCTTCCACGACGCCGACGTGCGCCCGGAAGGCAATAATTTTGCGGAGAACACGAAGAATCTCAACGAGATCGTCGACTATTTCGCTGAGAAGCAGGCCGACACCGGCGTCAAGCTGCTCTGGGGCACGGCCAACATGTTCTCGCACCGCCGCTACATGTCGGGCGCCGCGACCAACCCGGATCCGGATGTCTTCGCCTTCGGCGCGGCGACTGTCAAAACCTGCCTCGACGCGACAATGAAGCTGGGCGGCGAGAACTACGTGCTGTGGGGCGGACGCGAGGGCTACGAGACCCTGCTCAACACCGACCTCAAGCGCGAGCTCGACCAGATGGGTCGCTTCCTCAACCTCGTCGTCGAGTACAAGCACAAGATCGGCTACAAGGGCACCATCCT
>CAZZZI010000355.1:0-4305 GCA_964658415.1 uncultured Sphingomonas sp.
TATGATATGCCTCAAGAACAGACGGAGCGGTAGGGGATCTGCAGGGCGGCGGCACGGAGAAGGGGCGGCATAGAGAAGGTGCCGTAGATCTCTCTCGTCGCAAACGCAAACGGCCCGGTTGCCCGGGCCGTTCGGAAACGCAAATCGGCCGAGACTTAGATGGTCTTGGCGAAGGCGACTGCCGTGTCGGACATGCGGCTCGAGAAGCCCCATTCGTTGTCGTACCAGGAGAGCACGCGGACGAAATTGCCTTCCAGGACCTTGGTCTGGTCGAAGGCGAAGATCGACGAGTGGCTGTCATGGTTGAAGTCGCGCGAAACCAGCGGCTCGTCGGTGTAGCCGAGGATGCCCTTCAGCTTGCCGTCGGAGGCAGCCTTGATCACCTGGTTGATCTCTTCAACCGTGGTGTTGCGCTTTGCGACGAACTTGAAGTCGACGACGGAGACGTTCGGGGTCGGTACGCGGATCGAGGTGCCGTCCAGCTTGCCCTTCAGTTCCGGCAGCACGAGGCCGACGGCCTTGGCAGCGCCGGTCGAGGTCGGGATCATGGAGAGGGCTGCGGCGCGGGCGCGGTACAGGTCCTTGTGCATCGTGTCCAGCGTCGGCTGGTCGCCGGTGTAGGAGTGGATGGTGGTCATGAAGCCATGGTCGATGCCGATGGCGTCGTTCAGGACCTTGACGACCGGAACCAGGCAGTTGGTGGTGCACGACGCGTTCGAGATGACGAGGTGGTCCTTCGTCAGCTGGTCGTCGTTGACGCCGAAGACGACGGTCAGGTCAGCGCCGTCGGCAGGGGCCGAGACGATGACGCGCTTGGCGCCGGCTGTCAGGTGCAGGGCGGCCTTTTCGCGCGATGTGAAGATGCCGGTGCATTCCATGGCGATGTCGACGCCGAGTTCGCCGTGCGGCAGGGCGGCCGGATCCTTGATCGCGGTGACCTTGATCGGCTTGCCGTTGCCGACGATGATCGTGTCGCCTTCGACCTTGACGGATGCCGGGAACTTGCCGTGGATGGAATCGTAGCGCAGCAGGTGGGCGTTGGTTTCGACCGGGCCGAGGTCGTTGATGGCAACGACTTCGATGTCGGTACGGCCGGATTCGACGATGGCGCGCAGGATGTTGCGGCCGATGCGGCCGAAGCCGTTGATGGCAACTTTAACAGTCATTATGGTCTCTCCCAATCGGACAGGACTTTTCTATTCAAAGTAGAAGCAGGGCGCCGGAGCGCCCTGAATTTTTATCAGGCCAGCTTGGCTTCCGCAGCAGCGACGACGGCTTCCGTGGTGATGCCGAAGTGCTTGTAGACTTCCTTGGCCGGGCCGGAGGCGCCAAAGCCCTTCATGCCGATGAACGTGCCTTCCGGTCCGATGAAGGCATCCCAGCCTTCGCGGACGCCGGCTTCGACAGCGATCTTGACCGGCGAGTTGCCGAGGATTTCCTTCTGGTATTCAGCCGACTGTTCGAAGAACAGTTCGGTCGAGGGAATCGAGACGACGCGGACAGTGATGCCCTTGGCTTCGAGCGCCGTGCGGGCGGCAACGGCGATTTCGACTTCGGAGCCCGAAGCGAAGACCGTGACCTTGGCATCGGCGGAACCGGCGAGGTTATAGGCGCCGAGTTCGCAGAGGTTCTTCTCGCTGTATTCCAGACGGGCTGCGACCATGTTCTGGCGGGTGAGGGCCAGGCCCGATGGGCGGTCCTTGGTCTTCAGCGCGATCTGCCAGCATTCTGCCGTTTCCGTGGCGTCGGCCGGGCGGAACATCATCAGGTTCGGGATGGCGCGCAACGAGGCCATCTGCTCGACCGGCTGGTGGGTCGGGCCGTCTTCGCCGACGCCGATGGAGTCATGCGTCAGCACGTGAATGACGCGGATGCCCATCAGCGAGGCGAGGCGGATCGGCGGACGGCAATAGTCCGAGAAGATCATGAAGCCGCCGCCGTAAGGGATCAGGCCGCCGTGCAGCGCGATGCCGTTCATGGCAGATGCCATGCCGTGCTCGCGGATGCCCCAGTGCATGTAGCGACCGGCGAAATCCGTCGGCGTGATCGAGACCATCTGGCTGGTCTTGGTGTTGTTCGACGGCGTCAGGTCGGCAGAGCCGCCGAGCGTTTCCGGCAGGAAGCCGTTGATGACTTCGAGCACATCTTCCGATGCCTTGCGGGTCGCAACGCTCGCCTTGGTCTCGGCCAGCTTCTTCTTGTAGTCGCTGATGGCGGCGTCGAAACCGGCCGGCAGGTCACCGGCGAAGCGGCGATCGAATTCGGCCTTCTTGGCGGCTTCAGCGGAAGCAAGACGCGACTGCCAGTCCTTCATGTCGGGAACGGCGCGCTTGCCGCTTTCACGCCAGGCGTCGAGAACGTCGGCGGGAATGACGAAGGGTTCTGCATCCCAGTTCAGCGCCTTGCGGGTGGCGGCGATTTCCTCGGCGCCGAGAGGCGAGCCGTGAACCTTGTGGGTGCCCTGCTTGTGCGGTGCGCCGAAGCCGATGATCGTCTTGCAGGCGATCAGGGTCGGGCGGTCGGACTTCTGGGCAGCCTCGATGGCGGCAGAAATCTGGTCCGGCTCATGGCCGTCGACTTCGATGGTGTTCCAGTGAACGGCCTTGAAGCGGGCGATCTGGTCTGTCGAGTCCGACAGCGATACGGCGCCGTCGATGGTGATCGAGTTGTTGTCCCAGAACAGGATGAGCTTGTTGAGCTTCAGGTGGCCGGCGAGCGCGATGGCTTCGTGGCTGATGCCCTCCATCAGGCAGCCGTCGCCGCACATGACGTAGGTGTGGTGATCCTGCAGTTCGCTGCCGAATTCGACGGCGAGCTTGCGCTCGGCGATCGCCATGCCGACGGCGTTGGCAATGCCCTGGCCGAGCGGACCGGTGGTGGTTTCGATGCCGGTGGCATGACCGTATTCCGGGTGGCCGGCGGTCTTGGAGCCGAGCTGGCGGAAATTCTTCAGATCCTCGATCGACATGTCTTCATAGCCGGTCAGGTACAGAAGCGAATAGAGCAGCATCGAGCCGTGACCGGCCGACAGCACGAAGCGGTCGCGGTTCGGCCAATGGGGCGATTTCGGATCGAACTTCAGATATTTGGAGAAGAGTACGGTGGCGACGTCTGCCATGCCCATCGGCAGGCCGGGATGGCCGGAATTGGCCTTCTCAACGGCATCCATGGCAAGGAAACGGATCGCGTTTGCCATCCGGTCGTGTTTTTCGCGAGAGATCATGGTCGTTCCGCAGGTTTGGGATGGTCTCGGTCTCGAGAGGAGGGACCACCGGTTGGAAGGCGCAGCGATGGAGAGCTCTTGGAACCCTGGATCACAGTCGGCCTCAGGCGGTCGAGACATAGCAGTTGGGGCGAGCAAGTCAATAAATCCACGCCCCAAAGGAGGCCTGCGTCGCAAATATTTAACATTTGCCTTTTGTCTTGTACAAAAGACGACCTGTTGAAAATAAGCAGGCGTAAAGCGGGAAAGACAGGCGTCATCCACAGTTTAGCGGCCTTGCCGCATGCAGGCCTTTATTGACGCACAGTTGCCGAGCTGAATACTGTTGCAGATCAGCCCAGTGCCCGGATATGGCGATTCGGAGCGCTGCGCGGGAAACCGGGAAGACATGATGCCTACAGGCAAGACAGTGGACGCGGCCATCTCGTCACTGCGTCAGGCGCTGGCCGCGCTGGACAATGCGGTGGACGTGCGCTTCGAGCGGGAGCGCGAGCGCAGCGAGATCGACGCCGAGGTGCGCCGCACCCATGCCGACCGCTCGCGGCTGGCGCAGGAACTGGACCAGGCGGAATTCCGCGCCAACCGGCTGGAAGAAGTCAATCGCGAGGTTTCGCGCCGGCTGGTGACCGCCATGGAGACGATCAGGGCCGTGCTCGATCGCTGACGCAGCTTTGCAGGGACTCTCGGCGGGATTGGGCAAGACAGGACGGAATATCGATGGCGCAGGTAACGGTAACGATCGACGGCAAGGCCTACCGCATGGCCTGCGAGGAGGGGCAGGAAGCCCATCTCACGGATCTCGCCACCCGGTTCGACCGCTATGTCAGCCACCTCAAGGACCAGTTCGGCGAAATCGGCGATCTCCGGGTGACCGTCATGGCCGGCATCATGATCATGGACGAGGTGGCCGACCTGACGCGCAAAGTGGCCGGGCTCGAGGGCGAGCTGGATGCCCTGCGCGGCAACCGCGACACCGTGCTGGCCGCCAGCGCCCAGACGGAAGAGGCGCTCGCCGGCGTGCTCGATGAAGTCGCCATGAGCATTCGCGGCATCACCGAAAAACTCAGCGCCAAGCCGGGCGC
>CAZZZI010000356.1:0-4253 GCA_964658415.1 uncultured Sphingomonas sp.
TCGAACGTTATCCGAACCTGCTGGTCGTCCAGACCTTTTCGAAATCCCGCAGCCTGGCCGGTCTTCGCGTCGGCTTTGCCATCGGCCAGAGACCGCTGATCGACGCGCTGGAACGGGTGCGCGACAGTTTCAACTCCTACCCGCTCGACCGGCTGGCGGAAGCCGGCGCCATCGCTGCCTGGCGGGACCGCGTCTGGTTCGAGACGCACCGCGACATGACGATTGCCAGCCGCGAGCGATTGGCGACGTCCCTGCGGCGGCTCGGTTTCGACGTACTTCCCTCCGCCGCCAATTTCCTGTTCGTGGCTCATCCCGAGCGGACGGCGGTGGACCTCCTTGCCGAACTCAGGAAACGGGCGGTGCTGGTCCGGCATTTTGCCAGGCCCCGCATCGACAACCGCCTGCGCATCACTGTCGGCACCGACGCCGATTGCGACCGCTTGGTGAGCGCGCTGGGCGAAATCCTGGCGAAACCGCTTGCCGCGTCCGCAAGCCAATAGGCAATTACGAAGCCCCGACGGAGAACATTCCTATCGGACCGGGACGCCGACTGCCCTTACCCGGGCAATCGCGCATCCGGATCTGCGCTGCGGGCTTTCAATATGCGATCTGTTGACGTTGCCAAAATTCCTGCCTAACCTTGCTCCCATGAAAGCTTCGATCTTTGTCTCGGTGGTGGGTGCGCGCATGGGCAGGACGGTCTGACCGTCCGGCGAAAGCACCCATGCGCGGCGAACAGGCTCCTGACGGGGCCTTTTTTATGCCCGTAATCCTGGCCGCCCCGTCGATCCCTTTCATCCCACCGACAGGACCGAACGATGAAGACGGACTCCCGCGACAAGGCGACTGGCAGGCGCGCCCGGACGGATGGCGACGCCCCTCCCCGCCCCCCGCTTTTGCCACTGATCTTCCTGACGGCGCTGTCCGTCGTGCCGGTCAACATGATCCTGCCGTCGCTGCCGCACATCGCTGCCGAGCTTCACGCCAGTTCTGCGGTCGTCAGCCTGTCCGTTGCCGGCTATGCAGCCGTCACCGCGCTGATCGAGATTCTGGCCGGCGCCATCTCGGACCGCTATGGGCGAAGGCCGGTCGCCCTGGCCGCCATCGGGCTTTTCATTCTTGCGTCGATCGGCTGCGCGGTTGCCACCGACATCCGCGTCTTCCTGGTCTTCCGGGCGCTGCAGGCATCGATCGCCGCCTGCTTCTCCATTGCCCTCGTCATGATCAAGGAGACCTCGCGAGGCGCAGCGACCGCCAGCCGGTTCGGCTATCTGGCCATGGGTTGGTCGCTTGCGCCGATGCTCGCGCCTGTCGTCGGCGGATCGCTGGACGCCGCCTTCGGCTGGCGGGCGATCTTCGTCACGCTTGCAGCGGCAGGCATCGCCGTCCTCGTTCTCAGCCTGAAATCCCTCGCGGAGACGGCAGCCCGCACCCCGAACGTGCACGGCTACGGCGCCGCCTATCGCTACCTGGTTCGCTCGACCTCATTCTGGTGTTACGCCCTCTGCATGGCGTCGTCGATGGGGACGCTCTACGTCTTTCTTGCCGGCGCCCCTGTCGCCGTCGGCTCCCTGCTGGGCGGCTCGTCCGCCCGGCTGGGCCTCTTCATGGGACTGGTTCCGGCAGGTTTCATGCTCGGCAGCTTCCTTGCCGGCCGCTACGCGTCGAGGGCATCGCTGGGCACGGTCCTCGTCACGGCGCGGATGCTGACCTTCGCCGGCCTCATGGCCGGTTTCGGCCTTTCCCTGACGGGGACGAACCATGCGCTTGCGCTCTTCGGGCCGTGCCTCTTCATCGGCATCGGCAACGGGCTGACCATGCCGGCCGCCAATACAGGCGTGCTCTCCGTCCATCCCGAGCATGCCGGCACCGCCGCCGGACTGGCGGCCGCCCTCAGCATCGGCGGCGGCGCCTTGATCGTTTCCCTCGCCGGCCTGTTCCTGACCGATGCAGGTATCGTCCCCCTGTTCTTTGCGATCATGCTGGTTCCCGCAGGCATGGCACTTCTGGCCGCAATCTGCGCTGCCCTTGTCGAGAGATCGAATAATTGAGGAGCGGCGGCGGCCGGGAAGCGCGAGCAGGTCGGCGGGCTCGGGTTACGGCGCCGAGAAAGGCGGGCCCACTTATAGCCGGACGCTGCGGCTTGCCATGAGTTTCCAAACCGCTATCTTCGCCATGAGAAACCCGACACTTGAGGGAGGGGTGCCATGGCAGGCTCTCGTAGAGATCTCTTGATTGCCCTCGCGATGATCGTCGCCGGCGTGGCCGCCTTTTTCTTGTTCCTCTTTCTCATCGGAATCGATCCCGATGAGCAATCGCTCGGCGTTTTGGAATGGGTCGTCGGCGGCATCCTCATCGCACCCAGCTTTGGCTATCTCATGGAATGGAGAAAGGCCAGGGGCCGCTAGGCCTTCGGCTGGCGCCTATGCCCCTCTTTGCATTGGATCCCAAGGATATGGTAATTCGCCTGGGTGGCAGATGACAGGACAACCGTCTCTCTTCGGCGCAGATTACAGCGTCTACGTCCGGATCGCCAGATTGTGCCTGATCGAGAAGGGCGTCGCACACAAACTCGTGCCAATCGATATCTTCGCAGAAGACGGCCCGCCAGCCGACTATTTGGCAATGCATCCGTTCGGGCGCATTCCTGCGTTCGAGCATCAAGGGTTTAAGCTCTATGAGACCGGTGCGATCACACGATACATCGACGAGGCCTTCACGGGGCCGAAGCTTCAGCCTTTGGAAACCGAGCATCGCGCCAAGTGCAATCAGCTCGTCAGCATCGCCGACAATTATGCATATCCTCAGCTCGTGTGGGGAGTTTACGTGGAACGGATATCGAAGCCCGGCAGAGGCGTTCCGACTGACGAGGACAAGCTCCTCGCGGCGCTCCCGAAAGCGCAAAACTGCTTGGCGGCGATGTCTCGGTTGATGAGCGATGGTCCCTGGCTTATTGGCGACCAACTAACGCTGGCCGACTTGTATGCCGCACCCATGTTTGACTATTTCCTGATGACATCCGAAGGCGCGGAACTCATCCGTAAATACGCAAATCTTGAAGAGTGGTGGAAACGAATTGCACTACGGCCTTCAATGGCAGCAACCATTCCGTCTTAGTTTTCAAACTGTATGTCTGATGTTCCAAGTCAAAGAGACGACAAGCTTTCATCATGTGAGAACGGGGCCGGCCTTGCGGCCAGCCCCTTCTCCAGTTCGATGCCGCCCAATCCTCACGCAGCCTGCGGCAGAGCCTCGCGCGGGCGGAACAGCAGGCGGTCGTTGCCGCTGGTGACCTTGACCAGCGAATTGTCCGGCACCTGCCCGGACAGGATCTGCTCGGCGAGCGGGTCCTGCACGTATTTCTGGATCGCCCGCTTCAGCGGCCGCGCGCCATAGACCGGATCGTAACCCTTGTCGGCCAGCCAGTTGCGGGCGTCGTCGTCGAGTTCGAGCGTGATCTTGCGCTCGGACAGCAGCGTGATCAGCCGCTTCAGCTGGATGTCGACGATCGCCCCCATCTCGTTCCGCTTCAGGCGGTGGAAGAGGATGATCTCGTCGATCCGGTTGAGGAACTCCGGCCGGAAATGGTTACGGACCTCGCCCATCACCAGTTCGCGCACCGCCTCGCTGTCATCGTTTTCCCCGAGCTTGGTCAGATAGTCCGACCCGAGGTTGGAGGTCATGATGATCATCGTGTTGCGGAAATCGACCGTCCGGCCCTGCCCGTCCGTCAGGCGTCCGTCGTCGAGCACCTGCAGGAGCACGTTGAAGACATCCGGATGCGCCTTCTCGATTTCGTCGAACAGCACGACCTGGTAGGGCCGGCGGCGGACGGCTTCGGTCAGCGACCCGCCTTCCTCATAGCCGACATAGCCGGGAGGGGCACCGATCAGCCGGGCGACGGAGTGCTTCTCCATGTATTCCGACATGTCCATGCGCACCATCGCGGTGTCGTCGTCGAACAGGAAGCGGGCGAGCGCCTTGGTGAGCTCCGTCTTCCCGACGCCGGTGGGCCCGAGGAAGATGAACGAGCCGAGCGGCCGGTTCGGATCCTGCAGCCCGGCGCGGGCCCGGCGGACAGCGCGCGACACGGCCTGCACCGCATCGCCCTGCCCGACCACGGACTTCGCCAGCTCGTCTTCCATGCGCAGCAGCTTGTCCTTGTCGCCTTCCAGCATCTTCTCGGTCGGAATGCCGGTCCAGCGCGAGACGATATGGGCGATGTTGTCGGCGGTGACGACTTCCTGCACCAT
>CAZZZI010000357.1:0-4231 GCA_964658415.1 uncultured Sphingomonas sp.
GCCACGCCTATCCCGAGGCGATCGACGCGACGCGCATGATGGACCTCTTCGCCGGCACAGGCGCGGTCGGTCTCGAGGGTGCCTCACGCGGTTGCCGCCACGTGCTGTTCGTCGAAAGCAGCGTCGAGGGCAGGGGCCTCCTCTGGGAAAACATCGATGCGCTCGGCCTGCACGGTCGCACACGCATGCTGCGCCGCGACGCCACCGATCTCGGCAGCGTCGGCAATCTCGAGCCCTTCGACTTCCTCTTTGCCGATCCGCCCTATGGCCAGGGCCTGGGCGAGAAAGCCTTTGCGGCAGCCGCCGATGGCGGCTGGCTGGTGCAGGGTGCCCTTGCGATCCTCGAAGAGCGTGCCGATATCGTCGTCAATGCGCCATCGGACTATCTCTTGCTGGAGGTGAGAACCTTCGGCGACAGCAAGATGCATTTTTTCCGCTACCAGCCGGCTTGAGCTATGACCGTGATGACCAGACTGGGTAACCCTATCACCGAGAGCTTCGACGTCGAGCGATCGTCGCAGCCCTCCGTGGCAGTGTCGTTCGGCGGTGGCGGCGCGCGCGGTCTTGCCCATATCCACATCATCGAAGCGCTGGACGAACTCGGCATAAGGCCGGTCGCCATCTCCGGCTCGTCGATCGGCGCGATCATGGGCGCGGGCATGGCATCAGGCATGAGCGGGATCGAGATCCGCGACCACGCACTCTCCAGCATCGGCAACAAGAAGGCGGTTGCCAACCGGATCTGGGGCCTCCGGCCAAAGTCCGTGCGCGGCCTGAAGATCGGCCAGTTCGATCTCGAGCGCGTGCTGCGCGCTTTCCTGCCGCACCAGGTTCCGGACAGCTTCGAGGGCCTGCGCATCCCGATGAAAGTCATCGCCACCGATTATTACGGCCAGTCCGAGGTGGTGATCGAGGACGGCGACCTCATCCAGGCGCTGGCGGCGTCTGCCGCCATACCCGCCGTCTTCATGCCGGTTCGGCGCGACGACCGCGTCATGATCGACGGCGGCATCATCAATCCCGTCCCTTACGAACATCTGATGCCGCTTGCCGACATCGTCATCGGCGTCGATGTCGTCGGCGCGCCTGATGGCGACGGCACCCATGTCCCGAACCGCATGGAAAGCCTGTTCGGCAGCGGCCAGCTGATGATGCAGACGGCGATTGCCCTCAAGCTCCGCCTTCAGCCGCCGCAGATTTTCCTCTGCCCCGCCGTCGGGCGGATCGGCGTCATGGACTTCCTCAAGGCCCGCGAAATCCTCGCCATGTCCGTCGGCGTCAAGGACGAGCTGAAATACGCCCTCGACGAGATCCTGACCGCCCGCAAGGCCTAGACGCTTTAGACCTTCGCCGGCTCCGAAAGATCGTCGTTTTCGTCGACGACTTCGACTGCCCGCTTCGGCTTGATCAGCGGTTCCGGCTTGACCGGCTTTGAAAACAGCATGTCGGCGCCGGCCTGCGGCCCT
This sequence comes from uncultured Sphingomonas sp., assembly GCA_964658415.1. Lineage (GTDB taxonomy): Bacteria > Pseudomonadota > Alphaproteobacteria > Rhizobiales > Rhizobiaceae > Rhizobium. The sequence goes on from CAZZZI010000357.1 coordinate 1,467, forward strand.
TCCGTGGTCTGTAACTCCAGCCGCTGTTCGTCGCGCCTACGGATGTCTTCCTGGATCGCCATCGCGTCTGTCTCGCCGACGCCGAGCTCCTCGAGCGTCCGGCGGCCGAACAGCAGGCCGGATTCCAGCGTCTCGCGCAATTCGTAGTCGACGCCGGCCTTGCGCAGCGCAATCGAGTGGATACGGTCGTAGCTGCGCACGAAAATCCGGGCGTGCGAATATTCCGCCTGGACGAGTTCGACGATCTTGTCGGTGATTTCCCGCGTGTGGGTGCAGATCACCACGATCTTGGCACGGTCGATGCCGGCCGAGCGCAGCACATCCTTGCGGGTTCCGTCGCCGAAATAGATGCGGAAACCGAAGGACGAGGCCTGGCGGATGCGGTCGGCCGAAAAGTCGATGACGGTGACGTCGCGGCCGCCGGCAAGCAGGATCTGTGCGGCGATCTGGCCGAAGCGCGAAAAGCCGATCATCAGCACGTCGGAGCCGGCACCCTCGAAGTTTTCGTCGATTTCCTCATGCGCTTCGCCGGCCATCAGCCGCTTCGACAGCGCCACGGCGAGCGGCGTCAGGGCCATCGACAGGGTGACGATGGCGATCAGCAGCGAGGCCACGCTTTCCGACAGCAGCCCTCCCGTCGAGGCGGCGGTGCTGAACAGCACGAACCCGAATTCGCCGCCCTGCGGCAGCAGGAAGGCGATGCGGATCGCATCGTTGTGCGGCGAGCCAGAGACCCGGCAGAGGGTGTAGATAACCAGCCCCTTCACCACCATCAGCACCGGCACGGCCATGAGGATCAGCAGCGCGTGGTCGTAGATGACCTGGAGCTGCAGCGACAGGCCGACGGCGATGAAGAAAATGGCGAGCAGCACGCCGCGGAAGGGCTCTATATCCGCCTCCAGCTCGTGCCGGTACGACGATTCCGCGAGCATGACGCCCGACAGGAACGCGCCCATCGCCATCGACAGCCCGGCCATCTGCATCAGCGTCGCCGATCCCAGCACGACGAAGAGCGCTGCCGCGATCATCGCCTCGCGGGCGCCGGTGCGGGCGATCACCTGGAACAGCGGCGTCAGAAGATAGCGCCCGACGACGATCATGCCCGCCACTGCAGCGACCGCAATGGCGAGATCGGCAAGGGGGTTGGCGTCCTGCTTCGGTCCGTCGAGGACCGTGATCAGCGCCAGCAGCGGCACGATGGCCAGATCCTGGAACAGCAGCATCGAGAAGGATCGCTGGCCGTAACGGGTGTTGATGTCGCTCTGGTCGTCGAGGATCTGCATCGCGAAGGCGGTGGAGGACAGCGCCAGGCCGAAGCCGGCAATGATGCAGCCGCGCCAGTCGAGCATGCCCGTCAGCCACGCAGCAAGCGTCAGCGCCACGCCGGTCAGGATGACCTGCGCGCTGCCGAGCCCGAAGATGTCCCGGCGCATCTGCCAGAGCCGCGATGGTTTCAGCTCGAGGCCGATGATGAACAGCAGGAACACGACGCCGAGCTCGGCAACGCCGAGAACCGCTTCGCCGTCGCCGATGCCGTGCAATACGGGGCCGATGACGACACCGGCGGCGAGATAGCCGAGAACCGTTCCGAGTCCGAGCTTCTTGAAGATCGGCGCAGTAATGACGGTGCCCCCGAGCAGCAACAGCGTTTCGGTGAAGAAGGCATTGGGGGCTGACATGGTCTGTATCTTTCCGTGGGTAGGCAGTGCATATGCTGTCGAGCCCCAAGAATCGACAGGCTCGGCCTTGATGCTTGTGGTACTGCACAATAAATGGAAGGCGAAGGAAAGGCCAACTCATGTCCTCTGAAATCGATTCCAAAACACTTCTTTCCCGCGCCAGCCAATTGATCGATCTCGCCCGCAAGGCCGGTGCCGATGCCGCCGATGCGGTCGTCGTGCGCTCCCGCTCGCAATCGGTGAGTGTGCGCCTCGGCAAGGTCGAGGGGACCGAATCCTCCGAGAGCGACGATTTTTCGCTGCGCGTCTTCGTCGGCAATCGTGTCGCGAACGTATCGGCCAATCCCGGTTTCGACCTGAAGGTCCTCGCCGAACGCGCCGTCGCCATGGCAAGAGTTTCCCCGGAAGACCCTTACGCTTGCCTTGCCGATGACGACAATCTGGCCCGCAGCTATCCCGATCTCGATCTTTACGACCCGACCGAAGTCTCCACAGACCAGCTGCGCGAAGCAGCATTGGCGATGGAAGAGGCAGGTCTCGCCGTCAAGGGCGTCACCAAGTCCTCCGGCTCCGGCGCTTCCGCCGGCATGGGCGGCATGGTGCTGGTGACCTCGCGCGGCTTCGAGGGCAGCTACATGGGCTCGCGCTTCGGCCGCTCCGTCAGCGTCATTGCCGGCGAGGGCACCGGCATGGAGCGCGATTACGATTTCGACAGCCGCCTCTATTTCGCCGATCTCGATACCGCCGAGGATATCGGCCGTCGCGCCGGCGAGCGGGTGGTCAAGCGCATCAATCCGCGCCAGGTGCCGACAGGCAAGAATGTCACCGTCGTCTTCGACCCGCGCGTCGCCCGCAGCTTTGTCGGCCATATCGCCGGCGCCATCAATGGCTCGTCGGTCGCCCGCAAGTCGAGCTTCCTGCGCGACAAGATGGGCCAGCAGGTGCTGAAGTCGGGCCTGACGATCACGGACGACCCGCTCATCGTACGCGGCTCCGCCTCGCGACCCTTTGATGGCGAGGGCGTCAGCGGACAGCGGCTGGCGATGATCGAGGACGGCGTGCTGAAGCACTGGTTCCTGTCCACCT
>CAZZZI010000358.1:0-4215 GCA_964658415.1 uncultured Sphingomonas sp.
AGCGGCTCGCCCATGCCCATCATCACCATGTTCGAGACCTTGCGGCCTTCGGCAGGCATGGCAGTGCCCACGGGCGTGTCGCGGTCCGGGAAATCGCCGAGCCGGTCGCGGGCGAGCAGCAGCTGCGAGAGGATTTCCTCGGCCGTCAGGTTGCGCACCAGCCGCTGGGTGCCGGTGTGGCAGAAGGAGCAGGTCAGCGTGCAGCCGACCTGGCTGGAGACGCAGAGCGTCCCGCGCCCTTCTTCGGGAATATAGACGGTCTCGATTTCGACCGGCCGGCCAGCGCCACGCGCCGGAAAGCGCATCAGCCACTTGCGGGTGCCGTCGTTGGAAACCTGCTCCTCGACGATCTCAGGCCGCGCAATGGTGAAATGCTGCTTCAGCATCTCGCGCATGTCCTTGGCAACGTTGACCATAGCATCGAAATCCGAGACGCCGCGCACGTAGAGCCAGTTCCACAGCTGGCTGACGCGCATCTTGATCTGCTTTTCGGCCACGCCCTTCTCGCGCAGGGCCTGACCCATTTCCTCGCGCGTCAGGCCGATCAGCGACGGCTTCGGCAAGGATTCGCCGCCCCGGGGAACCGGTGCCGGCATCGGCTTGGCAATGGTCATGGCATCTATCACGGACATAGGATCATCCAAACGGTTGATGCCTGCCGTGCTTCCGGGAAGCTGCAGGCGCGATATAGGGCACTGAAAAGTGAATTCGGAGACGGAAGGGGCGACGGCATCGCAGGCACATCCGCAGTTCGCGGCGGCAATAGCACTATTTTAGCCATCCGTCATCCCCCTGAAAACGCAAGAGGCCGGCCCGTGGCCAGCCTCCGTGATCCGGAACACCGCTGATTTCGCAGCGGGTGGGCAGCTACCTGCCTTATTTGCAGCTCTCGATCTGCTTCAGCGAAGCGGAGATGCCGGCGAGCGAATAGGTATAGGACGTGCCCGTACCCTTCTTCGACGTGGCCGTGACCGTCAGCGAGTGGCCGGTCTTCATCGCCGAGACGAGAGCCGGCTCCTGCGCGGCGTTCTCGACCCAGGCGGCCTTGTCCTTGGTGAACATCACGAAGGTCTTGTTGTCGATGGTGACGTTGACCTTGGAGTTTTCCTTCAGCACGTAGCCCATCATCGCCTGTGGCTCGTAGGAGATGTTCTGGCCTGGGCGCTGGGTGACGATGAAGAAGTTGTCGCCATGGTCGATGCCGGTCGCCGGCTGCTTGGCCGTCGGCACGGACAGCACGTAGCAGACCTTGCCGGTGCCCGACTGGTAGGAATAGGCGCCCCAGGCATCGAACTGCTTGATGCGGGTCGGGGCTGCCGATTGGGTCTGTGCCGCAGCGGCAGGGGCAGCCTTCGGCTTGGGCTTCTGGGCGGATGCGATGCCGGCGGTGGCCAGAACGAGCGTAAGGGCGATTGCGGAGCTTTTTACAAACATGATTTCCTGCCGGTTTCTTGCGATCCAAAGCCCGACGCGAATTTCGTCGGGAGATGCGTATTCACGAGCGCTTCATTTGACGTAATTTCGGTTACCAAACCGTCAATGCGACGGCCAATTGCCTCTTAACTGTGCCGATTCAGTCAAGCGATGATTGTTGGATTTCCGAGACTTCTGAAGCGAGATGGACTTGCCTGACGGTATCGCCAGTCTTATTCGCGATTTAAGACAGAAAGATTCAGGCAAGAGTTTGACCTTTTTTAAATCCGCTGTACCTCATAAACCATTCGGACGACGGTTGCGAGTTGCTAGAGCTTGGGGGCAGTGGCGGGGAAATGGATGCGACGGAAAAGCAGCGCTTCGCTGCCCTCGCCAAGGCCGTTGCCGAGCATCGTGACCAGGCAGCGTTTTCCAACTTGTACGATTACTTCGCTCCAAGGCTCAAATCCTGGCTTTTGCGGCAGCGTATGCCCGACGGCGAGGCAGAAGAACTGGTGCAGGAGGTGATGATCGTCTTGTGGCACAAGGCCGGTCTCTACGACCCGACGCGCTCGTCGCTTTCGACCTGGATTTTCCGCATCGCACGCAACCGCCGCATCGACATGCAGCGGCGTTCAAAAGTTCGTGTTCTGGACGATAGCGATCCGGTCCTTCAGCCGGCAGCCGAAATCGCCGCCGATGCGGTCATGGAAAGCGACGACCGGGATGCCCAGGTCCGCGCCGCCCTGTCGGAGCTGCCGCCGGAGCAGCAGGCGCTGCTGCGCGCCGCGTTCTTCGTCGGTCAATCGCACTCGGAGATAGCGGCAGTCACCGGCCTGCCGCTGGGGACCGTCAAGTCGCGCATCAGGCTGGCTTTCGGCAAGCTGAAAAAGCGGCTGGAAGCCGAGACGATCTGAGCGCTGCCTGCGCGCCCGGCTCAGGCCGGCTTGCCGGCATCGAGCTCGTCGGCCAGGGCACGATCGGCGGCGGCGTAATGGGTTTCGTTGATATGGCCGCTGACCATGCGAAACGCTGCCGTCAGCACGGCGATATCGTCGGTATAACCCACGACCGCCATGAAATCGGGTATGATGTCGAAAGGCATCACGAAATAGGCAAGGGCCGCCAGAAGTATCCCGCGCACCCGCGTCGGCGTCTGCGGATCGAGCGCGCAATAGAAGGCTGCAACCACGTCGCGCGCGAAGGGAACGTGACGGATCGCCTTTCGCAGGGTCGGCCAGAACTTGCGGCGCACCGTCTTCTCCCGGCTTTGACGGACATCGTCGTCGCCCGGAAGAAGAATTTCACCGAATTTGATATCCTGCATCGCTTACCAATCCTATCGGAACACGAGGAGATATATGGAGGCGCGCCGGCGTCCGATCAACCGATCTGGCCAGCCGCCTTGTCCATCGCCTTGGCCATCTTGAAGTCCTGCTCGGTCAGTCCGCCCGCGTCGTGCGTGGTGAGCGTCACGTCGACCTTGGAATAGACATTGAACCATTCGGGATGATGATCGAATTTCTCCGCCGCCAGGGCGCTTTGCGTCATGAAACCGAATGCTTCGCGGAAATTGGCGAATTTGAAGCTTCTGGTGATCGACCCGGCATCGTCCGAGAGCGCCCATTCGCCGACTGCAGTCAAATTTTCGTCGATGGCCGTGCGGTCGAGTTTGTCGTACTTCATCGGGTGATCCTCATTTCAACATGCGAAAGATGGTATGCAACGCTTCAAGATCCTCTTCGTCTGCATGGGCAACATTTGCCGCTCGCCGCTCGCCGAAGGAATTTTCAGACATATTGCACTAAACGCCGGACGCGCCGCAGAGTTCGATATCGGTTCGGCGGGCACCGGTGGCTGGCATCGGGGCAACCCGCCCGATCCCCGCTCGATCGCGATTGCGGCGGCTCACGGTATCGACATCTCGAAGCAACGCGCGCGGCAGGTCGTCGCTGGCGATTTTGCCGAGCACGATTTGATCCTCGCCCTCGATCGTGACAATTTGAGGAACTTGCAGAAAATGGTGCCCGCCGCGCATGCAGGCAAGCTGCACCTTTTCAATCGCTATGCGCTCTCAACCGGGGACGACATCCCGGATCCCTACTACGGGAACCGGGACGACTTCGAACAGGTCTACAGCATGCTCTTGACCGGCTGCAAAGCCTTGCTGGAGACCGCCGGGAAGGTGCGCACCTCGTGAAGCGGAAAGATTTCCTCGGTCAGGTAGGGACCGCCGCCGACGGATTCGCGGGACGACAGCAACACAAAGCGTGATGCGGTAAACAGCGACGTCTGGAAATTGCCGCGCCCGGAAAGATAATGCGCGACATCGTCCAGCCGGGAGGACTTCAGCCGGGCCAGGGTGACGTGCGGCATGAACTTGCGGGGATCGGCCGACAGGCCCACCCGCTGGCAGATCCGCTCGATCTCGCCCTGCAGGGCATACATGTCCGGATTGGGCGTGACGCCGGCCCAGACAGAATGCGGCTTCTTCGAGCCGAAGGCGCCTATACCGTCCAGCTTGATCTGGAATTCGGGTCTTTCGATCCGGTCCAGACGCTCGACGATCTCGTCGGCGGTGCGTCCGTCGACATCTCCGATGAAGCGCAGGGTGATGTGATAGTTCTCTACGTCAATCCACCGGGCGCCCGGTAGACCACCGCGCAACAACGACAGGCTCATGGCCGCGTTACGGGGAATTTCGAGGGCGGTAAACAGTCTCGGCATGGCGAGATCCCCGAATCTTTTGCAGATACATGCAGCGAATCATGCAATCAAAGGGGGCGCAAGTGTCTATTTCCC
>CAZZZI010000359.1:0-4194 GCA_964658415.1 uncultured Sphingomonas sp.
GGTCGGCGACCACTACACCGATCCGGCAACGCTTGCCCGCCTCCCCGGCGACCGCGCCATCGGCCATGTCCGCTACTCGACGACGGGCGAGACGATCCTGCGCAACGTCCAGCCGCTGTTTGCAGAACTCGAGGTCGGCGGCATCGCCATCGCCCATAACGGCAACTTCACCAATGGCCTGACGATGCGTCGCATGCTGATCGCCGACGGCGCCATCTGCCAGTCGACATCGGACACCGAAGTCGTGCTGCACCTCATCGCCCGTTCCAAGCACCCCTCCTCCTCCGACCGCTTCATCGATGCCATCAGGCAGATGGAAGGCGGATATTCGATGCTGGCGATGACACGCACCAAGCTGATCGCCGCCCGCGACCCGATCGGCATCCGGCCGCTGGTCATGGGCGAGCTCGATGGCAAGCCGATCTTCTGTTCCGAGACCTGCGCGCTCGACATCATCGGCGCGAAATACATCCGCGACGTCGAGAATGGCGAAGTCATCATCTGCGAGATCCAGTCGGACGGCTCGATCACCATCGATTCGCGCAAGGCCGAGCAGCCGGAAGCGGAACGGCTGTGCCTGTTCGAATATGTCTACTTCGCCCGGCCGGATTCGGTCGTCGGCGGTCGCAACGTCTATGTCGCTCGCCGCAACATGGGCATCAATCTTGCCAAGGAAGCGCCTGTCGAGGCGGACCTCGTGGTTCCGGTGCCTGATGGCGGCACGCCGGCTGCGATCGGCTATGCCCAGGCAAGCGGCATCCCCTTCGAACTCGGCATCATCCGCAACCATTATGTCGGCCGCACCTTCATCGAGCCGACCCAGTCGATCCGCGCCTTCGGTGTCAAGCTGAAGCATTCGGCCAACCGCGCCATCCTCGAAGGCAAGCGCGTGGTGCTGGTCGACGATTCCATCGTGCGCGGCACCACATCGGTGAAAATCGTCCAGATGATCCGCGAGGCCGGTGCCAGCGAAGTGCATATCCGCGTCGCCAGCCCGATGATCTACTTCCCGGACTTTTATGGCATCGACACGCCTGATGCCGACAAGCTGCTGGCCAATCAGTATGAAAACCTGGAAGCCATGTGCGCCTTCATCGGCGCCGACAGCCTGGCCTTCCTGTCGATCGACGGCCTTTACCGCGCCGTCGGCGGCACCCCGCGCAATCCGGATGCGCCACAGTTCACCGATCACTATTTCACCGGCGACTATCCGACCCGGCTGCTCGACCGCGAGAGCACCAACAATGTCCGCAAGCTCTCTGTGCTGGCCGGCAACGGCTGAGGGCCGCGCTTGATGCTTTGACCGATTTGCTGTTATGGGGCATATACTTGCCCCATAACATCGCAAACGGAATTCGGCATCATGAGCGTCAACCTGCAGGACAAGATCGCCCTGGTCACCGGCGCCTCGCGCGGAATCGGATACTTCACTGCGCTGGAGCTGGCCAAGGCGGGTGCCCATGTCATCGCCTGCGCCCGCACCGTCGGCGGCCTTGAAGAACTGGACGATGCCATCACCGCTGCCGGCGGGCGGGCGACGCTTGTTCCCTTCGACCTTGCAGACATGGATGCGATCGACAGGCTCGGCGGTTCGATCTTCGAGCGCTGGGGCAAGCTTGACATCCTCGTTGCCAATGCCGGCGTGCTCGGCACGATCTCGCCGATCGGCCATGTCGAGGCAAAGGTCTTCGAGAAGGTCATGACGATCAACGTCACCGCCACCTGGCGGCTGATCCGCTCCGTCGAGCCGCTGCTGATGCGCTCCGACGCCGGCCGTGCGGTGATCCTCTCCTCTTCCGCCGCCCACAAATGCCGGCCCTTCTGGGGCCCCTATTCTGCATCCAAGGCTGCCGTCGAAGCGCTGGCACGGACCTGGGCCGGAGAAACGCAGGGCACGCCGCTGCGCATCACCAGCCTCGACCCGGGCGCGACCCGCACCGCCATGCGGGCACTGGCGATGCCGGGCGAGGATCCGGAAACCGTGCAGCATCCGCGAGATGTCGCCGACGTCATCATGGGACTGGTCGGGCCCGAGGTGACGGAGACGGGCAAGCTGTTCGTGGTGCGGGAAAACAAGCTGGTGGATTACAGGTTGCCGGAATAGATCTCTGGACGCGGCGTCTGGCACGACCCTCGACAGCAACGGCTCCGTCCGACATTGTCGATGGTGAGCGGCGCGCGGCCTGGCAGCACGCCTGCGGCCGGGAGGGCCTATGATTTCACTGTTATTCTGGATGGCCGTCACCGGACAAAGCGCCGCCTATCCTGCCGACGTCGCAACTTTTCTCGATCGAAGGACGCAATGTACGCACTGGGCCGGTGAGGATCCCTACGACAAGGACAGGGAGGCCGAGATCGTCGCAGCCATGACAAAGCTGGAGTGCGAAGGTGTCGAAGGCGCTGAACGAAAACTTCGGTCGCGATACCATGACGTGAAGACGGTGATCGATGCACTTAACTTTGAGTAGACGCGATCGATCTACCGACGTCACGCGCAAGTTGAATTGTCACAGCGCTTCACGCGGGGACCACACCCTGCGGTCCAAAGGAACGCAATGCTGAACCGCCGCCTTCTGATCTGGTTCGTCTGTGCCGGACTATCGCTCAGTCCCTACATGGCCTTGGCTGACAACACTGGCTTTCCCGAAGGTGCAGAGCAGGCGACGACGCTTCAGGCCAGCGAACTGATGATGAAGGCGCCCCCGCTTTTCAAAGCAGGACGGAAAGAAGAGGCCGTGTTCTGGTACTACGCCGGCCAGCTCCGCGCGCGCGCCGTCATGAAAGCCTATCCAGACCAGGATCCATCGGGCGGCCCGGCGTTGTTCGGCGCACTCTTCGAAACGATAGGTTCCGAGATCAACGGCTGGGCCTTTGGCGATATTCCCCAGTTGCAGCAAACAATTGCGTCCGTTCTTGAGTGGGACAGGCTGCATCCTGATTCTTCGATACCAGCGGCGGCGATGGAAGCCACGCGGTCGGGACTGGAGAAGCTCAGCCTCCAGATCGGTCAAAACGCCGACCAGATCCGCCGAGAACGCGTGGCAAATGGACTTCCAAACCGGTAAGCGCGTAGAGACAGCGCTGGGTCAGCCAATAAAGTGCAAGACCGCATCCGCGATGCCTGCGCTCCTCTTGACCAAAATCCAGCATCGCGCCATAAAGCCAGCCATGAAAACAGCTATTTGCAGCATCTGCCGGAAAATTATTCGCTAGCGCACCGCTGGCCTGGCCGTTTTCGTCTCCCCATTGCGCAAAGATGAGAAACGCCCGGTCCGCCGGCCGCGACGATTTTTCGATCGTGCATCTGGGAGAGTGGACATGGGCGGGACGCCTGAGTTGAAATTTTACAATACGATGACGCGCGAGAAGAGCGTGTTCGTGCCGATCGATGCGAATAATGTCCGCTTCTACGTCTGCGGCGTGACCGTCTACGATTTCGCCCATATCGGCAATGCTCGCCCGGCCATCGTCTTCGACGTGATGTTCCGGCTGCTCAGGCATGTCTATGGCCCGGAGCACGTGACCTATGTGCGCAACATCACTGACGTCGACGACAAGATCAATGCGAGGGCGCTGCGCGAGTATCCCGGCATGGATCTGAATGCCGCAATCCGGCTGGTGACGGAAAAGACCGACAAGCAATATCAGAAGGACGTGGCCGCACTCGGCTGCCTCGAGCCGACCGTGCAGCCGCGCGCCACCGACAACATCAGCCAGATGATCGAGATCATCGAGGCGTTGGTGGACAAGGGCCATGCCTATGCGGCGGCGGGCGAAGTCCTGTTCGACACGAAGTCGATGGCGGATTACGGCCAGTTGTCGAAGCGCCCGCTCGACGAGCAGCAGGCCGGTGCCCGCGTCGCCGTCGATGTCCACAAGAAGAATTCAGGCGATTTCGTGCTGTGGAAGCTGTCCGATGCCGACGAGCCCGGCTGGGAAAGCCCATGGGGCCGTGGACGTCCGGGATGGCATATCGAATGCTCGGCGATGAGCAGCCGCTATCTCGGCGATGTCTTCGACATCCACGGCGGCGGACTCGACCTGATCTTTCCGCACCACGAGAACGAGATTGCCCAGTCGCGCTGCGCCCATGGCACATCGGTCATGGCCAATGTCTGGATGCACAACGGCTTCCTGCAGGTCGAAGGCCGCAAGATGTCGAAATCCGACGGCAACTTCGTCACCATCGCCGAG
>CAZZZI010000360.1:0-4186 GCA_964658415.1 uncultured Sphingomonas sp.
AGGCGGGTGTTGTCCGGCATTTCGATGCGCAGCGAATCGACGAAGCCATCCGAGAAACTGTCGGTGACGTCCATCTTGTCGCCATACATGCGATTGCCGTCAGGCGTGATGAGCTCGACATTGCCGAGCGCCATCATCCGGCCGGTCTTCTGGTTATAGACGACCTGCTGGGAGACCATCTTGTAGCCGCCGTAGTTGATCTGCACCGCGCCCTTGGCGGTGACGACCTGTGTGTCCTTGTTGTAGATCAGCTCGTTCGAGGACAGCACCAGCTTTGCATCGGCTGGCACATTGACCTTCGCGGTTTTCATTGGCGATGCGTCCTGGCCGAAGACGGCAGGCGACATCGCGACATAGGCACCCATTGCTGCCATGACGACAGCCGAGAGCTTCCTGATCTGTTTGCGGTTAGTGACCGCCACTAGCCATCCTCCTGATGAAGCAGGATCGTTGCGCCGAGAGCCAGCGCGACGACCACGGGTATCCAGGTCGCCACGAAGGGAGGCACAACGCCACTGCTTCCGAATGCCTTTACAAGCACGTTGACGACATAAAGCACGAAGCCTGCGAGTATTCCACCCAGAATCACGGAACGTGACTGGTTGAAACGGCTGAATTTTAGAGAGACGGTTGCGGCAATGAGAGTCATTGCCACCATGAGGAAGGGTTGTGAAAGCAGGGAGTTAAACTGCGTCTCCAAAGCCTTGGTTGAGATGCCGAAGCTTCTCGCGATCTCAATTCGATTAGAAAGATCATAAAATGCAATGGTTTCAGGCTGTGCAAGGCGCTGCGACACGAAATCCTGTTTCAGATTCGTACGGACGCGTACCTCGTTCTTGTGCGCCGGGATCTCGCCGGGAGCACGCTCCACGACCCCGGTAAGAAGCCAGTAACCATCTTCTAACTTAGCCGAGTTAGCATCCTGCCGCAGCACCACGTCGCCCTGTGGATTGAAGTGGATGAACACAGCGTTCATCAACGTCATTCCGTTGTCGACGATGGTCTTGGCGCCGATGATGACGTCGTCGTCACGGGCGATCTGGCGCAGCCAGGGAACCGACAGCCTGTTGTGATACGTCGGGTCACCGCGCAGGTCCGCCTCGAGCGCATCCGCCTGCCGCTGGCCTGCGGCTGCGATCGGGTTGAGCACCAGCATCGTCAGGAGCCCGACGATGAAGGCGCCGAAGATGAACGGTGCCATGAACTGCCAGACCGATATGCCGGCAGCCCGGGCGATCACAAGCTCGTAGCGGCGGTTCAGCGCAATCAGCGTCGTCATGCCGACGAACAGCACGAGGAACGGCATCGTCTGCTGCAGGATGAGCGGCAGGCGGACCGCCGTCATCAGCAAGCCGATGCCGACGCTGTAGCCCGGAAGTCCCGAAAGACGCCCGGCATTTTCACTGAAATCGGCGAGGAAAACGATCGCTGTCACGCCGACGAAGAACCAGCCTGTGGTGATCGCGTAGCGCAGGAAGAAATAGCGGTTGAGGGTCCCGAAAATCATGCGTTGCCTCCGCTGGACTTCCCACCGGAAGCCGGCAATCTGGCCTGCGCCTTCAGCCACAGGCCACTGACGCGATTGCGCCAGGTGGTGGGCATCGTCCGCTTTTTGACGCGTGTGAGCAGGAAGATACAGATGATGATGGCACCGATGTTGATACCGTAGAGGACGCCGATGAAATAGGGAGCGGCTTCGATCTGGTTGGCCGCATAGAAGTCCGCCCAGCGCAGCGCGAAGGAAATCGTCAGAGCCGAAACCATCGGATGCAGACGGGCTTCGCGATGCGAGCGGGCATCGCCGGCAATGACGAGCGAGATCAGCGCGAAGATCGCCGGCAGCATCCAGTCCGTCAGGCGGCGGTGGAGTTCGGCGCGGTAGCCAGTCGGCTTGGCCTTGTAGTCGGCGTCGTTCGGATCCGGGTGGAGAAGGAATGGCAGGCTCCGGTCGCCCGAGCGCAGATTGGCCTGGCCGCGGCTCTGGCTGAGATCGGACAGGTCGAAGGAATAGCTGTCGAACTTGATAACGGAGACGTTGCCGTCGACGGTCTTGCGATGCACTTCGCCGTCATGCATCAGCAGCGACTTGCCGCTCGGGTCGACCGCGCCTTCCTTGGCATAATAGATAAGGTCGAAGGCCGGATCGCGGCTATCGGCGACGAACAGGCCCTTCAGGATGCGACCGGACATGCGCTGCGAGATCTCGACGTAGAGGCCGTCCTCTATGCGACGGAAGTTCTTTTCCTCGATCACGGTGGAAAGCAAGTCGGCGTAGGCAGCGGCAACCATGTCGCGGGCCGCAACGCGCGCTTTCGGCTCGACCATGTTGTCGACAGCAAAGGAGAAGATGCTTACGGCGATCGCAAGCAGCATGATCGGGCGGATGATCACCAGGCGATTGGCACCGGCGGCCTCCATGACCGTCAATTCCGAATCGGTGTTCATGGCGGTCAGCGTCTGGGTGATGCCGATCACCAGTGCGAAGGGCAGCACGACGGGAATGATGGTCGGCAGGATCAGCGTCGCGAGCGTCGCGAACGATCCCATCGACTGGCCGCTGTCGGTCACGAGGTTGATTCGCTGCAGCACCTGGGTCGTCCAGATGATCGCGAGAACCGGCAGCAGCGCCACCAGAAACATCAGACCGACACGCCGGGTAATATAGGATTCAAGTAGTTTCATGCCGGCCCTTGATGCGACGCGTCGCGAAAGCCCTGGGGCCTCGCAGTTCAATTCCTCTACGCTGTTTGTTATTTTTTTGCGACAAGCCGGGCACGAAAATTTCGTTAATTTCTCGAAATATTTCGGCGGTGTGTTTTTTGTGATCGATGCGCCGCGGCGACCGGTTTGCAGCGGGCGTGAGGATGCAAGCCTCAGTCGGAAATGTCAGGAGAAGGCGGATGCCCAGACACTGCGCATTCAGGCCGGTGGCGGGCGTCTCTCTGTGACGCGCTTTGCGCTGATGTCCCGGGAAAGCTTGTATTCATAGCCGAAACCCTAAATGATCTCACCTTGAAACCCGGCATCGGGCATATCGTGGAGCTGAAATGTCTTTGAAATTTGAAATCTCCTTCGAATCGTCGGCACGGCCGACGACGGGATTGGCCGTTCTCCTCAGGAGCCTCGACAGCGAGCAGCCGGCGGGCGCCGAACATGTCGATCCCGCTGGCACCGTCGGCAAGGCGACCCGCATCGCTGACTATTCCGCAAAATTGCTGAAGACGCTCGATATCGTGGCGCCCGCAGGCTCCCCTGTGGACCGGATCCTGCTGATCGGGACGGGCAAGCCGGCCGATGCCAAGCCGCACGACTGGCTGAAGCTCGGCGGCGTCGCTGCGGCGCGGATGAAGAAGGTCGAAACGGCTGCTGTTTTCCTCGATGCCCCCGGGATGGAGGTCAGCCCGCAGAATGCCGCCGATTTCGCGCTCGGGATGCTGATGCGCGCCTATAGCTTCGATACCTACAAGACGAAAAAGGGCGACGACGAGGACAAGGCGAGCCATCCGGTCAAGGTGACCATCGTCACCGCCCGGGCAGCCGAAGCCGACGTCATGTTCGGCGATTCCGAAGCCATTGCTGCAGGCGTCAATCTGGCCCGCGATCTCGTCAACGAGCCGCCGAACGTCCTCGGCCCGGTCGAATTCGCCGCCAAGGCCAAAGAGCTGGAAAAGCTCGGCGTCAGCGTCGAGATCCTCACCGAGCGCGAGATGCGCACGCTCGGGATGGGCGCACTGCTCGGCGTCGCTCAAGGGTCGGTGCGTCCGCCGCGTCTGGCGATCATGCAGTGGAACGGCGGCAAGCCCGGCGAGGCGCCGATCGCCTTCATCGGCAAGGGTGTCGTCTTCGATACCGGCGGCATTTCCATCAAGCCATCGGCCGGCATGGAAGAAATGAAGGGCGACATGGGCGGCGCTGCCGCCGTCATCGGCCTGATGCACACGCTGGCAGCGCGCGGCGCAAAGGCCAACGTCGTCGGCGTGCTCGGCCTGGTCGAGAACATGCCAGATGGCAATGCCCAGCGTCCGGGCGATATCGTCACCTCGATGTCCGGTCAGACGATCGAGATCATCAACACCGATGCCGAAGGCCGCCTCGTGCTCGGCGATGCCATCTGGTACACCAACGACCGCTTCAAGCCGCAGTTCATGGTCAATCTGGCAACGCTCACGGGCGCCATCGTCGTTGC
>CAZZZI010000361.1:0-4176 GCA_964658415.1 uncultured Sphingomonas sp.
TCGATCTAAACGCTAGTCTCCAGCGGTGCGCGGCTTTGCGCACCGCCGTATCGACGCGTCATTCGGGCATCGCCCAGGCCTTGTAGAGCTCGGATGTCTGATGGGCCTGGGATGTTGCAGAACGCTTGACGATGCGATCCTGCGCGACGCGCGCCAGATCGTTGGCCGGCCGGCCCTTGAGCTGCATCTTGATCTGCTCTATGAAGCAGGACAAGGGCAAGTCGGAACCGCTGCGGATGCGCTGGTCTTCCGCCAGGCGCCGGATGAAATCGGGCGTATCCATCGTGCTCGGGGCCGTAGGGGCGCTCGGTGTGGGGGCTGCACTGCTCTTCGTAGACATGACAATCCTCCTCTGACTGTACCATGCTCATGTTAAAGTAGTAGCAACGCGTTACTTTGTAAGACCCTCACGCTTTGTTTACATCACGGCCATCGAACCACGGGCGGCAGGGACGAGAGGATGGATTCAACATTTCCGCCGGTCTTCAGGCCAAAGATCGTGCCTCTGTCATAAAGCAGATTGAACTCGACATAGCGGCCGCGGCGAATCAATTGTTCGTCACGATCCTGCTCTGTCCACAGCTTGTTGAAGTTGGACCGCACGATACGCGGGTACACCATCGCAAAAGCCCGTCCGACGTCCCGTGTGAAGGCGAAATCGGCCTCCCAGCCGCCGTCTTCCTCGCTCGAATGAAGCCAGTCGTAGAAAATACCGCCGATGCCGCGTGATTCGTTTCTGTGCTTCAGGAAGAAATATTCGTGGCACCATTCCTTATAGCGCGGGTAGTCTGCAACCGTATGACGGCTGCAGGCGATTTCCATGGCGCGGTGGAAAAGCTGGCTGTCGGGGTCTTCCTGTGTTCGCCTGATATCAAGAACCGGCGTCAGGTCGGCGCCGCCGCCAAACCAGCGGCTGGTGGTGACCACCATGCGCGTGTTCATGTGCACGGCCGGCACATTGGGATTGACCGGATGGGCGATCAGCGAAATGCCGGAGGCCCAGAAGCGCGGATCTTCCATTGCGCCAGGGATCTGGCTGCGGAATTCGGGCGAAAATTCGCCATGCACGGTCGAGGTGTGGACGCCGACCTTCTCGAAGACGCGACCCTCCATCATCGACATGCGGCCACCGCCGCCGTCGCCCTCGCGCTGCCAGTCCTTGGCGACGAAGCGGCCCGGTTCCTGATCGGCCAGCGGCCCGGTCAGCTCGTCCTCCAGCGCCTCGAATTGCGCGCAGATCGTGTCGCGCAGGGACTCGAACCAGCCGCGCGCGGCAAGCTTCTTGTCCTCGATATCGTCGGGCAATCCGGTCGGAAGTTGCGGTCTTTCCATCAATGTCTCCAGCGCCAATTGCGCAGTTGCCACGACTCGCATGGCCTTCAAAAACGGCTTTTGCATAACAGCAATGAATGGTGGCAACCAGCATTCCCCGCTTGCACTGCGGGAGAATCGACTCGCAAAACGATTCGGCTGGTATTATCTTGGCCGCAAAGGCAAGGTTTATCATGAAGATTACGGGATCTCCGCCCCTCGACGGGTTGAAGCGTCAGATCGACCGTCACCGCCGCAGCAAGGCTGCCGGCGGCAAGGGCGATTTCGTGCGCGAGACCTATTGCCTCAGCCGGGGCGACGCGCGCGAAAAGGCCCGCCAGTGGTTCGACGACTTTCCGAAAGCCGCCTACTGGACCGAGGTCGAAAGCTGGCGGCAGGTCGAGGGCGACCGCATCGAGTTCACCATGCGCCGCCTGCCGACTGCGGACTGACTACGCGGGTATGCCAAATGCCGGAATCTTTTCCGACACCGTTCCCTTGAACCCTCGCCCTGTCATTCGGCTGCGTTGAGCAGGCGGCTCTCGATCAGCAGGCCGCTTTCATCAAGGATCGGGTGGGCGACCGAGACGATGTGGGCGTTGATGCGCTTGAGGTCGCGCAGCATGTCGAGATGCAGGGAGCTCGTCTGCAGACTGTCCGTCCGTCCGTCGCGCAGGCGTGCAATATGCCGGTCGGACGACTCCTTCTCGAGCCGGCGGACGTCGACCTTCACCTCCATCATCTGCCGGGCAAGGTTGAAGTCCCGGGTGACCAGGATTGTCTGCGCGACCCGGAGGTTGTCGATGGTCATGGTGAAGAGGCGCTGCAGCTCGGCAAAGCCGTCGTCGGAGAAGGCGAGGCCGTTGCCGATCTTCTTTGCCACCTGTTCCGCCAGGCCCTTTTCGATGATGTCGCCGATGTGTTCGAGGTTGATCGCATAGTCGATGATGACGATCGAACGGCGGCTGGTGTCCTCGTCGAGGCCGTCCCGGCCGAGCTTCGAGAGATAGACCTTGACCTCCTGCTGCAGGCGGTCGACGCGCTTTTCCAGCAGCGGAATTTCACTGAGCGATGCGAGGTCGTTGGTGTCGAAGGCGGTCTGCGTGCGGATCAGCATGCGCTCGATCAGGTCGCCGACGGCCAGAACCTCGCGGGTCGCGCTGGCGACGGCGACGACCGGCGTGGCAAGCGCATGGTCGTCGAGAAATCGCGGGCCGTCATCCGCCTGCGCATCGGCCGGCACCAGCCGCAGCATCAGCCGCGAGATCAGCGGCGAGAACGGCCAGGCGAGGGCGGCGAGCGCGATGTTGAACATGAGATGCGCATCGACGGGCAGCTTTCCGGGCGCAAAGCCGAGGCCCTGCAAAAAGGCACCGGCATCAGCGGCGAGCGGCATGGCGATGGCGCAGCCGACGGCGCGCACGATGAGATTGCCGATCGTCACGCGCCGGGCGCTGGCGGGGCTGGAAAGCGTCGCGACAACAGGCGGGATCGCGCCGCCTAGATTGGCGCCGAGCACGAGAACGACGGACAGGCCGGGCGAAAGGATGCCGGTCGAGGCCAGCGACAGGATCAGCACGACGACGGCAAGGCTCGACGACGAGACGAAGGCGAGGACGGCGGACAGGATCAAGGCGACCGGCAAGGCCCCGTCGAGCAGGGCGATGAAGGCGCCGAGCGCCTGCGACTCGCGGATCGGTGCGGTGGCGAGGCTCAAGAGCTGCAGCGACAGCAGCATCAGGCCGATGCCGATCAAGGCCGTGCCGGCACCCTGCTGGTTGCTGGACGAGCGGCGGTAGAGCACGATGCCGATGAGGATGATCAGCGGCGACAGCCACTCGATGCCCGTGGCCACGATCCAGGCCGTCACGGCGGTGCCGACATTGGCGCCGAGCAGCACCACTTGCGCCATGGCGGGCACCACCAGGTCGCGCTCGACGAAGGACGCCACCATCAGGGCCGTCGCGGTCGAACTCTGCAGCGCGATGGTCGCAACGAAGCCGGACAGGAAGGAGCGGCCGCCGCTGCGGGTTCCCGAGGCGAGCCCCGTTCGCAGGCGGGCACCGAAAGCGCGCGTGACGCCGTCCTTCACCTGCGACAGGCCGAACAGCAGCAGGGCTACGGCGCCGAACAGGTTGATCATGACAGTGGTTGAGTCCATTTTTTCCGGGATATTCCTTCTCATGCCTGCGGATTCCGGCATCGGCCGGAGACTGAAAAAGGCATAAATTTCAGTGTGTGAAAGCGCCGCAGTCGGCAAATTGTTGCTCGTCGGCTAATGATTATATGAACAGAAGTCGCTGAAAATCAACGCCTGTAGCGACAGGGGGCTGTCAAATTTGCGTCACTGAGGACCGCGCCACTCAGCGCCAGCGTGTCTGGCGCAAGGCTTCGCCGGCGATCATCGCCGCCGACATCGCGACGTTGATGGATCGCTGGCCCTCGACCATCGGGATCAGGATACGGCCGTCGGCACTGTCGTGAACGGCATCCGGGACGCCGGCGCTTTCCCGCCCGAACAGCAGGATGTCGTCGGAGCGGAACAGGAAATCGGTGTAGCGGTCGGCAGCCTTCGTGGAGGCAAGGATGAGCCGGTGGCCTGCTTCCCGTCGCCAGGTGTCGAAATGCGCCCAGCTGATATGGCGCGTCAGGGCCGCAGCCGCGATGTAGTCCATGCCGGCCCGCTTGAGGTTGCGGTCGGAGACGTCGAAGCCGGCCGGTTCGATGATGTCGACGGAAAGATCGAGACAGGCGGCCAGCCGCAGGATCGTGCCCGTGTTGCCGGCGATGTCGGGCTGGTAGAGGGCAATGTGCAGGGAGGTCATGGGTACCGTCTCGTATTTTGCGACAGGCGATCGTTCAGCC
>CAZZZI010000362.1:0-4165 GCA_964658415.1 uncultured Sphingomonas sp.
ATCACACCGGGCACGATCACGCCGGCGATGATCATTCCGGTCACGACCATGCGGCCAAACCTGCCGCCAATCTTCATGGCCATGACCATGAGCCCTTGTCCGGTGCCTGGTACGCCGGCAAAAAGGGACAGCTGGTGATCTTCTCCGGTGCTGCCCTGGTGGCAGCCTATGCAGCGAGCCTGCTCCTGCCGCAATATAGCCACTACCTCTTCATCGTAGCCATGCTGGTCGGCCTGGTGCCCATCGCGCGTCGCGCCGTCATGGCGGCGCTGGCCGGTATCCCGTTCTCGATCGAAATGCTGATGACGATTGCCGCGATCGGCGCTGTCATCATCAACGCAGGCCAGGAAGCGGCCATGGTCGTGTTCCTGTTCCTGGTCGGCGAATTGCTGGAGGGCGTCGCCGCCGGGAAGGCGCGCGACAGCATCAAGTCGCTGACGACCTTGGTCCCCAAGACCGCGCTGCTGGAAGAAGGCAGCGACACCAGGGAAGTCCCGGCCGAGTCGTTGAAGGTCGGTGCTGTCATCGTCATCCGCCCCGGCGACCGGATCGCCGCCGATGGTGAGATCATCGAGGGCAGCAGCGCCATCGATGAAGCCTCCGTCACCGGCGAAAGCAACCCCGTGCGCAAGACGGTATCTTCAAAGGTGTTTGCCGGCACGATCAACGGCGAGGCCGTGCTCAAGGTCCGTGTTACGGCCGCAGCATCCGACAATACCATTGCTCGCATCGTCAAGCTCGTTGAGGAAGCACAGGAAAGCAAGGCGCCGACCGAGCGGTTCATCGATCGGTTCTCGCGATACTATACTCCGGGCGTCGTCGTGGTGGCGGCCTTGGTTGCCGTCCTGCCACCGCTGGTCGTCGGCGCAAGCTGGTCGGAATGGGTCTACAAGGCCTTGGCCATCCTGCTGATCGGCTGCCCTTGCGCGCTGGTCATTTCGACCCCCGCCGCCATCGCCGCAGCGCTTTCCGCCGGTGCCCGGCGCGGCCTGCTGCTCAAGGGGGGCGCCGTCCTCGAAAGCCTCGGCAAGGTCACCACCGCCGCTTTCGACAAGACGGGCACGCTGACCGAAGGCAAGCCGAAGGTCACCGATATCATCGGTTTTGGGCACACCGAAGCCCAGGTGCTGTCGCGGGCCGCAGCCCTCGAGCGTGGCTCCAGCCACCCTCTCGCGCTCTCCATTCTCGATCGGGCCAAGACGGATGGCGTGCCCGTGCCACCAGCAGCCGATTCCACCGCCTTGCCCGGCAAGGGTGTTTCCGGACGCGTCGGCGGCGAAGATCTCCTGCTGCTGTCGCCATCGGCAGCCCGCGAGCGCAAGGCTCTGACGCCCGAGCAGGAAAGCCGGATCGATGCCCTCAACGGCGACGGCAAGAGTGTCTCGATCCTTGTGGTGAACGATGACGTGGCCGGGCTGATCGCCATGCGTGACGAGCCCCGCGCCGACGCCCGCGCCGGCATCGAGGCGCTGAAGGCCGCCGGCATCCGGTCGGTCATGCTCACCGGCGACAATGCCAAGACGGCCGCCGCCATTGCCAGGACGCTTGGCATGGATCCCTATGCGGAGCTGTTGCCGCAGGACAAGCAGCGGATCGTGCGAGAGCTTCAGGCAAACAAACACGTCGTCGCCAAGATCGGCGACGGCATCAACGATGCGCCGGCGCTGGCGGCGGCCGATGTCGGCATCGCCATGGGTGGCGGCACGGACGTCGCACTCGAAACTGCCGATGCGGCGGTCCTGCACGGTCGCGTCACCGACGTTGCCAACATGGTCCTGCTGTCGCGGGCAACGATGAGCAACATCCACCAGAACATCACCATGGCGCTCGGGCTGAAGGCAGTGTTCCTGGTGACAACGGTCGTCGGCATCACCGGCCTGTGGCCGGCCATCCTGGCCGATACCGGCGCCACCGTCCTTGTCACCGCCAACGCCATGCGCCTGCTCGCCTGGAAGGCCAAGGCCTGACGGCGGACATAATGCCGCCTCCGGTAGGCTACTTTCCAAAGCAGAGGCGGCACGCAGGTGCCGCCTCTGCGCGGCGGAAATAATTTCCGCCATCGACGGTGCGTTTCAGAAGGCCGGAAAGCCATCAGGCATTGCTTTTAAGACCCATGAGACGGCCGGCGCCTTTCAGTCTGCCATCGCATTGTACCGATAGGGACGATACGCCGTCGCGGGTGTGAAGCGGCGATGATGGGCCTCGAGGTGGGGGAGGAGTGCATCGACGGCGTCCCAGGCTTGCCGCTCGCCCTCAGTTTCCGGCCGTTCCAACCGCTCGCCGATTTCCGCGAGCACCGCTTCCCGGTCGATCGTCACGACCTTTCCGTCGTCGACGACGAGGCGGCCGCCGACGAAGACCTGGGTGATCGCATGCCGCCCGCCGCGATGCAGGACGCTTTCCACCACTGGCGTTCGCGCGTTCACGTGCGGCCTGCCGATCTTGCGGCGGTCCATCAGCACGATATCGGCCTGCTGGCCCGGTTCGAGCCGGCCGGTGAAGCCACCGAAGCCGACGGATCTGGCGCCATGTTCCGTTGCCATCTGCAGCACGGCGGCGGCATCGGGGCGGTCGTTCCAGAGGCCCGTCTCGCGGTGCAGTGCCCAGACCAGCTTCATTTCCAGCGTCATGTCGCGGTCGTCGGCAATGTTCGACTGGTCTATGCCGAGCGCGACCGGAATTCCGCGCCGTCGCATTTCGTTGACGGGAGCGATGCCGCTGCCGAGCCGGAGGCCGGAGGAGGCATTGTGGCACATGCTGCAGCCGCAATCGGCGATGATGTCGAGATCCTCGCGGCTCATCCAATTGCCGTGCCCGAGCGTGACATTCGGCCCGAGGCATTCGAGCGCCTTCAGATGCTGGACGGCACTGTGGCCGAATTTATTGTGAGCGAAGGACGACTGGCGCTCGGTTTCCAGGAGATGCATATGGATCTGCGCGTCGGTTTCGCGCGCCGTCTCGAAAATCGTCTGCAGGCATTCGTCCGTGCACCAGTGCAGATTGGCTGGGGCGAGGTTGATGCGGACGTGATCCGGACGGTCGTTTACCCAGCGGTCCCTGAGCGCGCGATAAAATGTCATCAGCTCTGCAATGGGGATGTTCGACGCCTCGAGTTTGGGCGCGATCCAGGTGCGAAGCTCCTCGGGGAGGCTCGCCAGAACCGTGGCATCGTCGTCGTAGGTCAGGATGTTGCGGTCGCGGATCATGAAGGAAAAGCCGGCCCGCATGCCGATCTCGCCATAGGCTTCCAGCGTAGCGTTTGCGGTCGTCATCCAGTTTTCCGGCGCGCCGGCAAGGCCGCTGTTGATATGCTGTACCGTCGTCGTTCCGCTTTCCAGCATCTCGATGGCCGAGTAGAGCGTATCGAGGCGGACATCGACCTGGCGCATCGCCCGGAATTGCGGCAACCACAATTCCAGTGGCGCAAAGGGCACTCCCTGCATCAGCGGGGTGATCCCGAAATGGTGGTGGCTGTTGACCAGACCCGGCATGGCGATCATGTCTGCAGAGCCAAAACGGGGCAGGTGGTCGTTGCCATAGGCGACGGCGGAAAGAGGTCCGATCTGCGCGATCATGCCGCCGGCGACACGGATGCCGACGTCGTGGCGCATGGCCATGGTGCCATCGGTCGAGACGCCGCAGAGAACGGTTCCGGCTTCGATGATGCAGTCGCCGGTCAACGGTTTTTCCGGGCTCATTTCGTGTAATCTCCGATCAGTCCGAGGCGGCGGGCGACGGCAACGCGATAGAGCGGGTCGCCGTAGACCTTCATTTCCTCGCTGGCGGAAAAAGCGAGGCTGATATCGTGCTCGTCGTAGCTTTGCGCGGCGATCGCATGGATTTCCGCCCAATCCGGCACCTCGATATGACGCCACCGATCGACGGTTGCCTTGTCCGGAATCTCGGGAAAGCCGAGTTCGCCCATCAGTGCGGCGATGCCCTGCCAGAACACACGCAACATCCGATAATGGGTCGCCTGGTCGCAATGCGGCTCGAGGAGGCGGATCCAGTGCAGGCCGGTGATGATGTGCAAGGCCGCGAAATGCTGGGTTGCCGCAAATATGGAGAGCGCGGCTGCCGCCATTTTCTCCATCGTGTCGGGCCCGATATCGAGCCAATCGACGACGGGCGCAAATTCGGGCACGGTGCCGGAATCGCGCATATT
>CAZZZI010000363.1:0-4163 GCA_964658415.1 uncultured Sphingomonas sp.
AGACTCGCACACCTCGCCGCATAGGTGAATCCTTCGTATGCGTCAGCGCACTAGGTTCGGAGGCGGTGCGTCTGCTTCAAGGCGAAGGGTCAGAGTGCGCTTTCCACCGAGACTGTGTGGAAACGAAAGCAACCCTCGAAATTGTGGAACGATCTTTTACGAGACAGATTTACAAACCCGATAGAGAGCCGATCCGCAGCGGTCTGCATGCCGATACGGATGCTGCGCGGGTCGCTCAATGGGAGATTTTTGACTGCTCCTGCGTTTTCACACAGCGACCAGCCATTGAAGATGTCAGGAACGGCCGCTTGCTGGCTACCGTTCGGGTGTCGTCATCGAAGTTTTACGATCAGAAGGCGAACCCGGCAGCATCGATGGCCAAACGCAGGTGATCCGCCGTCCCGATGTCCAAGCCTGATGGTTCCAGTGACATTGAGGGGCCTTCGGTGGGTCGTCCGGACATCGACTGCTACGGCTTGTCGATGAGTTCCCGGGTGTGCGTGGCGAGCGTCACAGGGTCAGCAGGCACTGGGACCTTACCGGGTCAGCCGCATACCGGCGAACGACAACACTGCCGTGTAGACAGCATGTCCATCCGCGTCCCTCACTACCACCGTGTAGTTTCTATGGTTGCCATCACGTAGAAGTTCGTCAGTCGCAATGGCCGGAAGTGTTCGCTTCGCCTCGACGATGGCGCCCTCGAGGTCGGCACATGCGACGCCAACCTCATCAGGCTGATCGGCGCGCGTAGCAACGATATCGAAGAAGAAGCGAGGCACAGGTCTCTCTGCGCTGCATAGGCGACCGCGCCATGGTCTCGAATTCGCTGAAAGCCGAGATCGTGGCCAGCAATGGATCATCTTAAAGTTCCAGAACGACGTCAGCAACAACATGTGTTGTTGGGTCGCAAAAAGTGGTGGTTCAGTCATCCTATTTCACGAGTTGCAGGTAGGACGGATCGAACTCGGCGGCCTGCACCAGCCTGTCCCAGGCCGTGATGCTGAGCGTCCGGGCGCGGGTCGCGATAAGGTCTTGAGTCCTCATCTCCTGCAGCGTGCGATTGGTGTGAACGCTTGAAAGGCCGAGCGCATCTCCCAATTCACCTTGCGTGAAAGGCAGTGTGCAACGATGCCCCGCCGCGAGCCCCATGCCCTCCAGCTTGGAATAGAGTTCGCAGAACAGGTGCGCCATGCGCCCGAAGGCATCACGCTGACCCATGCCGGCGATCCACTGACGGAAGATCGCCGCATCGATCAGGGTCTCACGACAGAGAATCGTTGCAACGCCGGGGAAGCGCTGCGTGACATCGAGCAAGCTTTCGTGCGGGATGAAAGCAATCGTCGCCTCGGTCAGGGTTGCGAGGCTGTGATCCATCGTCGCGATGTGCAGGCTGTGCAGGTCCGGCATGTCGCCCGTCACGTGGAAGGACAGGATTTGGCGGCGACCCTCGCCGAGGAGCTTGTAGCGAAAGGCCCAACCTTCCACGAGCAGGCAGCAGTGCTCGGGCTTCTCCCCATCGCGCACGATATCCTGACGAGCTCCGAGTGTCTGAATCTTCGCCGGCAGGTTCTCGACGGCATGCCGTTCCTCGTCCGAGAGGGGGCCGATGCGCTCCAGCTTGCACACGAGCAGGCTGAGTGCAGTTCGACTGGTTTCACACATGATGATCGTCTTGCACTCAAAGGGCGAAGGCACGCGTTTCTCGCAATCGTCAGAGCCCTACGTGTACAGGCGTAATCGACTGAAACTTTGCGGCGATGTACAACTTCATAGAGCGCGGCCCGCTCGTTCCTGAAGAACAAGATCACACTATCGAGCGATATCGGCCGGACGTCACCGATCAACGATCAAGGTCTGATCTGTTTCAGATCTTGATATGGGGCGCAGTCGTTTCACGGATATATAGGAGGACTTTGTCTTAGAGAGAAATAGTTACAGCTATTTACAATGATGGATTGGAAGTAAATGGCATTTTAAAAAATGTCGCATTTTCTATGTCATTTGCGTTCTACGATTGCACTAAATTTTCAACTCGCTTGAAGACTGTATTTTGTTTCGTATCGATGGAAATACAATAACATTTCCGCCTAAAGTTTGGGACGAATTTCCAATCGAAGTGATGCTCACTATAGATACAGGTCTTCTCAAAATTATTTCTCTAATTATCTTTCTCTTTAGGCTTTCTTTATACGACCTTCGTAAAAGCCAGGACGGAAAAGTTTTCGAAATCTTCATCGAAGCCCTCCAGCGGATATTGATATAATGTATTATATCTTTAGATTAGAAATATTGAGTGTCTATCACCCGGAAGATTGCGCCTTATGCAGACCTTGTACGAAAAATAATCGCAGATCGGCGTCGTCAATCCCGAAATAGGCTTTCAGGAGCGCGATGGTCTCCGCCTCGCGCGAAACTGGGATATCGGGTTCGCCCGATCGTTCGTGGTCAAGGAAGAATGCCTCGATGGGTAGGCCAAGAGCCGAGGCGATACGCCCCAGGGATCGGCTCGCGACAGCCTCAACTGACGACGCGTTCATCGAAGTAGCCTCCTGATAACGAGCTATTTCGAGCGTATCCTAATCCTCACGGGAAAAAAATAGATAAAATCAATCAGAAGGAGATTTCACCGCAGTGTTTTAAATATATTATGTCTTTTGGTCGAAGCGGCGGTGTCGGGTTTGCAGGAAAAATATAAAAACTGCTATCTTCCCATTGCTGGGTGTCCCGAACCACCATAAGGAATGACGTGTCGGACTGGGGATCACGAGATGCCGCCGCGGGCGGCGCGCTGTCCAGCACCGGACGCCTAACATTGCGAGACCCCGGGCTCTCGTCCGCGCACTTCCTCAAACTCGTTGAGGATGACGGCAGCCTAGGCTTCTGGTCGGCCGATCTGACGCGAGACCGGGTGTCGGGGACCGCCGGCCTACACAGCCTCCTCGGCCTCCCGTCGAGCGCCGTATTGAGTTTCGCCGTCCTCGTGCGCGTGATGCACCCAGATGATCAACCCGTGCTCGGTCTCTGGCCGAAGACACTGGCGAGCGGGCAGCCAATCGACACCGAGTATCGCGTAATCCGTGGCGACGGCACCGTGCGCTGGGTGCGCAATAAGGCCGAGGTCGTGCTCGACGGCCAGGGACGCCCGGTACGGGCGCTCGGCGTGGTGAGCGATACGACGTCACGCCGGGAGGTTCGACATCTGGCTCAGATGGGTCACGAGCGCTTTCAAGCCTTGGTGCGCGCCATCGCCGTCGTGGTTTGGTCCGCCTCTCCGGATGGTGCGACCCGTGCTGGAGCGGATTGGCCCCGGCTGACGGGCCAGACCGGGGAGCAGATGGTGGGCTATGGCTGGCTCGCCGCCATCCACCCCGACGACCGCGCACGGACGCGCGACGCCTGGAGCTCGGCCGTCGTGCATCAAGCCCTCTACGACACCGACTACCGCATCCAGTGTGCGGACGGGATCTATCGTTGGTTCAATGCGCGCGGCGCGCCGATCCTGAACCAGGACGGGTCGATCCGGGAGTGGATCGGAGTCTGTTTGAGCATCACCGGCAGCAAGCGCTTCCAGAAGGATGCCGAACCGGCGCAGACCCGACATGAGCGCCTGACCGCGGGCCAGGTGCGGGCGGCACGGGCGCTGTTGGGCTGGAACGCCGGCCAGCTCGCTGACGCGACCGGTATCTCGACCTCGACAATCGTCCGGATCGAGGACGACGAGAAGAGCGCCAGCATCCGGGCCGGGACGCTCACGACCGTGCGTCAGGCCCTCGAAGCGAACGGCATCGTTTTCAGCTGGACGCCGTTGGTAGGCGTCGCACGCCATTCCTGAAGTGCATCCATTGATACCACAGCATATCATACAATGAAACAAAACGTACAAACTTGAAAATTGTAGTACTTCAATAGCGCTTGAATCTTTCAATAAATATTTGCAGAAAAATACCTGCTCATCTCTTTCCTGTGCTTTCGAGGCGGGAATGCTCGCCCTGGCGCCGCTCGCGCCTGTTCTGACGGGTATTTTGGACCGAGCCAGTTGAGCGACTGTCTTGCCGGTCAAGCGGTTTGCCAAGCCGCGAACCGTACCGGGTTTCCCGGAGGCTGTTTGGTTTGCGTCAGGCTGCCAAGGTTTGCGCCTCGGTCCGGGCATGACAGCGCGCTTC
>CAZZZI010000364.1:0-4121 GCA_964658415.1 uncultured Sphingomonas sp.
ATGCAGTATGACTGGGCAGGCGTCCGTACGAGGCGGATTAGACGATTCAAACAAGCGTCGCTGACGCTTTTGAGCATGTTGATGCTTTACTGGGTCAGCCTGCACATTCGCTGAACTGCCAGCCGCACTGCCCAGGGCCCGGCAGATCAGATGTCGTAAACCGCGAGCGCCACTGTTCGCGATCCCGCACAGCCCGTGCGGATTGCCGTCGTTTCCAGATCGAACATTCCGCCCTAACTCTACCTGGTGCAAAAAGGAGAGCGCAATGTCCGAGATCGATCAGCCAACCACCTTCCCCCTTGGCAGCCGCCGCGTCAACCGGATGGGCTATGGTGCCATGCAGCTTGCCGGACCCGGCGTAATGGGACCGCCACGGGACCACGACGCCGCAATTGCCGTCCTGCGTGCCGCCATTGAGGCCGGCATAGACCATATCGACACCAGCGACTTCTATGGCCCGCACGTCACCAACAAGCTGATCCGCGAGGCACTCCATCCCTATGATGACGATCTCGTCATCGTCACCAAGGTCGGCGCGACGCGCGGCGCGGACGGCTCCTGGAACCCGGCCTTCTCTGCGGAAGACCTGACCCGGTCCGTGCACGACAACCTTCGCAACCTCGGCCTCGATGTGCTCGAGGTGGTCAACCTGCGCCTGATGTTCAGTGCCCATGGTCCCGCCGAAGGTTCGTGTGAAGCACCCATGACCGTGCTGGCCGATCTGCAGCGCAAGGGCCTCATTCGCCATATCGGCCTCAGCAACGTGACGCCGACGCAGATTGCCGAGGGCCGGCGCATTGCCGACGTCGTCTGCGTCCAGAACATGTACAATCTGGCCCACCGCGGCGACGATGCCATGATCGACGATCTCGCCCGGGATGGCATCCCCTATGTGCCGTTCTTCCCGCTCGGCGGCTTCAGCCCGATCCAGTCTTCGGCGCTCAGCGACGTTGCGACTGGCCTCGGCGCGACGCCGATGCAGGTTGCTTTGGCCTGGTTGCTGCATCGTTCGCCGAACATCCTGCTGATCCCCGGAACATCGTCGGTGGTGCATCTTGAGGAAAACCTCGCGGCAAAGGACATCGTTCTGACGGACGAGGTCCTGGCGAAGCTGGACGGCGTGTCGCGCGCATAGGCATCAGGCGCTCCATAAACGAGACATCCCCCGCCGCCAAAGGGCAACGGGGGATGCGGCTGGTCAAGTCAAGGGAGGCGCCGCAGCGTGCGAGGCCTCCCGATCATGGTTTAGACATCTCTTCTGACGGAAGCCGGGATGGCCTTGGTGCCGACCGAACCACCGAACCACGATGCGATGGCACCGAGCAGCAGGGCGACAAAGGCGAGGATGGCGCCGCTGGAGACGACCTTGGTCGCCGTCTGGGCCGCATCGATGGCGCGCTGCTTGGCCGCTTCCACGTTCGCCTTATAGGTTGCCTCATACTGGGTGACCTGGGCCTTTGCCTGGTCGACCGGAATGTTCTGCGCCTTGGCGATCGCATCGGCGGCGCGGTTGCGGGCGTCTTCGGCCTTCGCCTGATCGCCGGTCAGGGCAGCCTGCACGGCGCTGACGGCAGTGGCACGCAGGGCCTCGGGATCGTTGCCGCCGCTGGCATTGCGGATCTGCTTCTCGATGTCAGCCATCGGGTTGTTTGCATTGGCAGCCACCGGAGCTGCGGCCGTGACTGCCGTGCCCGCAGTCTGGCCAATGCCGCCCAGCATGCTGCCGAGGCCGCTGAATGCGCCGCCGACGACAGCGCCGATCGAGGTCGTCAGCAGGTAAAGGATGACCAGCGTCGTCACGGCCCAGGTGGTCAGGCCATGGTAGGAACCCGTCGACTTGCTCGGGCGACCGGACAGGCGACCGGCGACGTAAGCGCCGATGAAGGCTGCGATCAGCCCTGCGACCACGAACCAGATGCCGCCGCCGATGGAGAAGGAGCTTGCGGTCGGATTGTCGTACTTGGCCGGGTCGATGACAGCGGCGCCGACACCAACGCCGAGCAGGTTGAGCAGGAACTGCACGGCAAGCGCAACGGCCACGCCGGCGAAGATCGCGCCCCAGGAAATTTTATTGAAAAAGGCCGTGTCGCTGGGGTCGATTGCGTAAGCGAGTTCGGCGCGGCGGTTGAGGCCAACGGGTTCGGTCATAGGTCAGATCCTGATGTTGGAGTGTTAGTCGAGGAAGACCCGCATCTGAAGGCGGTCATGGCCGATCACTTCGGATGCAATTCTTTTGATGGTGGAGATGCACGTCTCGTCGCCCGCCGTACCCTCGATCAAGATCACAGGGCCGGCTGCCGATACGAGCAGGTTCGAGGTATCGAAATGACACCCGTATCGAATGGCGCTCATCACCGCTGACGCGATGGAGAAGTCGCAGATAGTTCGGCAATGCGGCTGCCAATGGGGGAAGACTTGGAACACGCGAGGCCCTCACTGCGCGGAAGCCACTTTACAGACAAGCAGGCATCACGCGGGGCGCCATCGCCCCGCGTGCGCCGGCGCTCAGAGCTTCTTGTTGAGGTAGTCCGACGCGTTCTGCGCACCATCCTTGACAGCGGCCTTTGCGTCGCCGGCGGCCTGCTGACCTTCGCCCTTGATTTCCTGGAGCTTGCCTTCGGCCTGCAGCTTCTCGCTGCCGACCAGCTTGCCGACGCCCTGCTTGATGTTGCCGATCGCTTCGTTTGCGAGACCGGATGCCTTGTCTGTGGTGCTGCTCATGAATTGCCTCATTTGGCGATGTTGATTTGCACCGCTTCAATGCAATTGCTGAATTTTTGTTCCGCGAGCGGGATGAAAATATTAGCAGAGTGAGATGTATGTCCGGGCGCCTGCAAGCCCAGGTTGTTTGGCGCCAGGAGGCGAGGCGCCTGCCGGTCGGAAACGCCCCTGAGGCAGGGGTGATCAGGTCATGCGCGGGGCGTCGATTTTCGGCAGACGCTACCCGGCGAGCCGCGCCCACCGCTCGTGGTCGCGCCATTCGCCGGCGATCTTGAGATAGTCTCTGGAAAAGCCCTCGCGATGAAATCCGGCTCGCTGCACCAGCGACAACGAGGCGATATTGTCTGGCTGAATGTTGGCCTCCAGCCTGTGCAGACCGATGTCCTCGAAAGCATGCCGGCAGACGCTGTCTACAGCCTCCGTCATGAAACCCTTCCGCGCAAATTCGGCAACGCCGTAATAGCTCAGATACCCGCTTCGGAATGCGCCCCACACGATTTCGCTGATAGTCACCACGCCGACAACCGAACCGCTGTTTCGCTCGCGCGCGACGAAGCCGAGGTTCGGCCCCGTGATCGTCTTGGCGTACCACGCGTTAAAGCCATCCATATCCGTGAACGGAGCAATCCAGGGCGCGTGAAGCGTCCGACTCCTATTGTTCGCTTCGATGAGCTCTTCGGCATCCGAGATCTGGACGCGCTGGATTTGGATGTTCGTCATATTCTACTTCTTGTCGCGTAGACAGGCAGGAAACTACGGAGGCCGGCGGCTTGCCGATCCGCGCCCTTATACCGATAGGGCGTGACCCTGTTCAAGCGACTGTCAGGGGCTTATGCCTACACTCGCATCTTCGTCCATTCACAGGAGCAGCCGTTGTCCGACCGGTCCATCTTTCTCGTCACCCTCGTCGTCGATGACTACGATAGCGCCAAGGCCTTCTATTGCGGCGCTCTCGGCTTTGACTGCCTGCAGGACGAGGTTCAGCCGGACGGCAAGCGCTGGCTGGTGGTTCGCCCAGTGGGCGAGGCGGGGGCGTCCCTGCTGCTCGCTAAGGCCGATGGCGCGGCGCAGCAGGCGGTGGTCGGCAACCAGACCGGTGGACGTGTCGGTTTCTTCCTCAAGACCGACGATTTCGACCGCGACCACGCCGCCATGGTCGCCAAGGGTGTCACCTTTCTCGAGACGCCGCGCCGCGAGCCCTATGGGACGGTCGCGGTCTTCGCGGACCCCTACGGCAATCGCTGGGATCTGATCCAGCATTCCCTCTGAGATGCCGCTTGATCGACGTCTTTTCGCCGTGCATAAGCCTCGGCGTTAGCAACATGGGCGAGAAGCCCTGGGGCCCTCCACAAGCCTATTGAGGACGACATGACCGAATTCAAGAAACTCGTATTCTCCGG
>CAZZZI010000365.1:0-4093 GCA_964658415.1 uncultured Sphingomonas sp.
TTCAATGCCCTGATCCATAGCCGCGATGCCTGGACCTCGGTTGTCCCGATGGGCCTCATTCTTTCGGCCGCTACCCTGATCGTTCTGGTCATCGGTGGCTTGATGGGCCGCGCGGCCATCTATCGCCGTGACCTGGGAGTAGTCGAATGAACCGCATCATGATCTCGCCCAAGACTGTTCGCCGCTCGCTTGCCTTGGCTCTGGCAGGTTCCTCGATGCTTGTTCTCGCCAGCTGTGGCGACGAGCCGGATCCGTCGAACGAAGTCGGTGCCAATCCGCCCCTTCCGGCCCAGAACCAGTATCTCGTTCCCCCCATGCATATCGCACCGGTGGTCGGCTGGAAGAAGGACGAAACCCCGACCGTGCCCGACGGCATGAAGATCCAGGCGCTGGCCTCCGGGCTTGTTCATCCCCGCCAACCCTACGTTCTTCCGAATGGCGACATCCTGGTGGTCGAGTCCGTTGCACCACCGGCGGCATCCATTACCCGTCCAAAGGATCTTATCATGGGATGGGTGCAATCCTTTGCGACGGGAAGCCCGCCGCAGGAGGCAAGCAACCGGATCACGCTGCTGCGCGATGCCGACGGTGACGGCGTGGCCGAGGTTCACGAGGTCTTCCTCGACAAGCTCAATTCGCCCTTCGGCGTCGCGCTTGTCGGCAACGATCTCTATGTCGCCAACACCGACGCAATCATGCGCTACCCCTATACGCCGGGTGCGACCAAGATCACTGAGCCCGGCGTCAAGCTCGTCGATCTGCCGGGCGGCCCAATCGACCATCACTGGACGAAGAGCCTGGTTGCCAGCGATGACGGCAAGCTTCTCTATGTCGGCGTCGGCTCCAACAGCAACATCACCGAAAACGGCATCGGGGCGGAGAAGGATCGTGCGGCGATCTGGGAAGTCGACCGGGAAACCGGCCGCTCGCGGATCTTTGCCAGCGGGCTGCGCAATCCGAACGGTTTGACCTTCGAGCCGAAGAGCCATGCACTCTGGGCCGTCATCAACGAGCGCGACGAGCTCGGTCCCAATCTCGTGCCGGACTACATGACGTCGGTGAAGGATGGCGGTTTCTACGGCTGGCCCTACAGCTACTACGGCCAGAATGTCGACCCGCGCGTCATGCCGCAGCGGCCGGATCTCGTCGAAAAGGCGATCGTCCCCGATTATGCCCTGAGCTCGCACGTCGCTCCGCTCGGCATGGCCTTCTACACCGGCACCAACCTGCCGGCGGCCTATCAGGGTGGCGCCTTCGTCGGCGAACACGGCAGCTGGAACCGCAAGACCTTCAACGGCTACAAGGTGGTCTTCATTCCGTTCGTTGACGGTCGCCCGAGCGGCAAGCCGCAGGATGTCGTCACCGGCTTCATGGGTCCTGACAACAAGACCCGCGGCCGCCCCGTCGGCCTGGCGGTCGACAAGACCGGCGGTGTGCTGATTGCCGACGATGCCGGAAATACGGTCTGGAAGGTGTCCGCCAAATAGGCTCGAGCCTTTATCCATTGCGAAGCCCGGTGCCGAAATGCATCGGGCTTTGGTGCGTTCTAAGGTGGAGATGGTGATTGATGTCAGGCGCTCAGCGACTGCCGAAAGACGTCGTCGTCGACATTGCCGCCCGAGGCGACGGCGATCACCGTGTCGCCGGCAATTTCGTTGCCCCGGAAGAGGGCCGCGGCGAGAGCGACGGCACCGCCGGGCTCGACCACCAGCTTGAGGCGTGTGAAGGCCAGCGCCACGGCCTGCATGGCCTCGTCGTCGGATACCACCAGGCCCGGTCCGCAGAGCCGCTGCATGATCGGAAAGGTGAGGTTGCCCGGCTGCGGGGTGATGATGGCGTCGCAGATCGATCCCTGCAGGCTGGCATTACGCTCGATCCTGCCCGAGGCGAGCGAGCGCGTCGCGTCGTCGAAGCCCCGGGGTTCGCAGGGGCGTACTCTCATCGTCGGGGGACGCGCTTCCAATGCCAGCGCGATGCCTGAGGTCAGACCGCCACCGCCGCAGGGGACCAGCACATCTGCGGTGCCGATGCCGTCCTCGAGCGCCTGGTCGGCGATTTCAAGGCCCGTCGTTGCCTGGCCGGCAATGACCATGGGCTCGTCATAAGGCCGGATCAGCGTCAGCCCCCGTTCTGCCGACAGGCGGGCACCGATCGCGTCGCGGTCGCCGCTGGCGCGGTCGTAGAGAACGACCTCGGCACCGAAGGCGCGGGTGTTGTCGATCTTCATCTTCGGCGCATCCGACGGCATGATGATCACGCAGGGAATGCCATGCATGCGGGCGGCAAGGGCGACGCCCTGGGCGTGGTTGCCGGACGAAAAGGCGATCACCCCACGACTGCGAACCTCCGGCTCGAGCGCCGAGATCGCCGACCAGCCGCCCCTGAACTTGAATGAGCCGGTGTGCTGCAGGCACTCGGCCTTGACGAAAACACGCCGCCCGGCGATCTCGTCAAGGAACGGCGATGACAGCAGCGGCGTACGGCGCGCCCTGCCGGACAGCCGCAGCCGGGCAGCTTCGATCATTGCGATATCGACCATGGGGGACCCTTTGCAGAATGAAGGAGACCCATGCATAGTTTGTCCGCCTGTCGCGCAAAACAGCGACATTGTCCCGGTGACAGAATTTCCGACTCACAGGGGAGAGTGGCAGATTTTATCCGGGCTGCGGTAGCGACAGGTGGCCGAGGCTATAGGCGAGGGTGTCGGCCGGCAGGGGCGCTTGCGGCAGATCCTTCCACAGCCGGAAGCGGAGATGTGTCCAGCCCGTCGGATCGAAGGCGGAGACGGAGGCGAGCGCGCCACCGGTTTCGGTGTCGGCCAAAGCCGCCTCTGAGCTCTCGGCGCGCATCGCCGCAAGATCCGCCCCGGGTTCGATCGTGCAGACGTCCCGCGTTGCAAACCGTGCCTCGCGGATGTTTGCCGCTATTGCCGTCTTCCACGGGATCCACGTCGCCACCTCAGGGCGGCCGAAGGCCTCGCTGACGCCGGCAAAACCGGGGCCGCACAGGAAGTCGTTCAATCCCTCTCCGCCCTTCCAGACATAGAAGGGCGCGTAGAGATTGTTGCGCGATCCCGTCAGATGATCGCCTCTGCGCGCCGTCAGATAGGCCTTGAAGACGAGGTCGGGGAAGTTGTCGAGCAGGGGACCCTTGTCGCGTATCCTGCGGTCGACGATGTCCATGTCGTAGTCGGCGGGAAGGGCGAAACTGTACTGCATGGCGATCATGGGTGGTCTCCTGGGGTGACGGGTTCGAACCAGGTGGCGACGCTGCCGTCGCGGGCGGCCTGGACGCTGAGATAGGAAAATGTCGTCGTCGGCGTCGCGCCGTGCCAATGGCGTTCGTCCGGAGCGAAGCTGACGCAATCGCCGGCACGCAACTCTTCGATGGGACCGGCGTCTCGCCGCATCAGGCCGACGCCCGACAGGACATAGAGGATCTGCCCGTCCGGGTGGCTGTGCCAAAGGGAAATCGTGCCGGGCTCGAGCGTTGCGATCATGGCGCCGGCGCTTTCCTGCGATGCTTCCACCAGCGTTTCCACCCAGAAGGGCTTGTTGGCAATGCCCGTCGGCGCAGGCTGGACGCGCTCGCCGGCGCGATGGATCCGGTGTCGTCCGTGGTGCTCCATCGCCATCACGCTGTCTCGAGCATCTGGGCGCGGCCGTTGCTGAAGGACCAGTCCTCGCCTTCGGTGGTGGTGATGACGATCATCACGTCCGCTGGCCGAAGCCCAAGCGTTTCTTCCAGCAGCTCCACGGTACGGCGGTAGAACGCCTGCTTGACGTCGGCACTGCGCGGCTTGCCGATGGTGACGTCGAAGAGGACATAGTCGTCAGATCTGGGGCCGCCGAAATAATCGCGGTCGAAGATGAGCTCTCCGGCTGCGCATTGCTGGATGACGTGGAAACGGTCGGCGTCGGGTACGGCGAAGGTTTCAACCATGGCCCGGTGAAACGTATCGGACAGATTGGCGATGTAATCCGCTGACTTGCCGCGAAGGAGAGCAATTCGTGTGAAGGGCATGTCTGCCTCCTGGTGGTTCAATTCGACTTGACGATCCATTTATGGCATGCCTAGATCATCCCGATAATCA
>CAZZZI010000366.1:0-4082 GCA_964658415.1 uncultured Sphingomonas sp.
CCGGAAGAGTATCGCGGCCTCGACCGGATGGTCGCCCGCAAGCGCATCGTCGATGCGATCGATGCAGAGGGCCTGTCTGTCATGGTCAGGGATGCCGAAGGCAACGATATTCCCTACGTCGAGAACAAGAAGATCATGCAGCCGTTCGGCGACCGGTCGAACGTCGTCATCGAGCCGATGCTGACCGACCAGTGGTTCGTCGATGCGAAGACGATGGCAGAACCGGCCATCGCCTCCGTGCGCGAAGGCCGCACCAATTTCGTTCCGAAGAACTGGGACAAGACCTATTATGAATGGATGGACAACATCCAGCCCTGGTGCATTTCGCGCCAGCTCTGGTGGGGTCACCAGATCCCGGCCTGGTACGGACCGGACGGTCAGGTCTTTGTCGAAAAGAGCGAGGAAGAGGCGCTGCAGGCGGCCATCCAGCACTACCTGTCTCATGAGGGCGTCTGGAAGGCCTGGGTCGAGGAGAAGCTCGAGAATTTCAAGCCGGGCGAAATCCTGATCCGCGACGAGGACGTGCTCGACACCTGGTTCTCCTCGGCGCTGTGGCCGTTCTCGACGCTCGGCTGGCCGGAGAAGACGGCGGAACTCGACCGCTACTATCCGACCAACGTTCTCGTCACCGGCTTCGACATCATCTTCTTCTGGGTTGCCCGGATGATGATGATGGGCCTGCACTTCATGAAGGATGGTTCGGGCAATGGCGTCGAGCCGTTCAACACCGTCTATGTGCATGCGCTGGTCCGCGACAAGAACGGCCAGAAGATGTCGAAGTCGAAGGGCAATGTCATCGATCCGCTGGTGCTGATCGAAGAGTATGGCGCCGACTCGCTTCGTTTCACGCTGGCCATCATGGCGGCGCAGGGACGCGACGTGAAGCTCGATCCGGCCCGCATCGCCGGCTATCGCAATTTCGGCACGAAGCTCTGGAACGCGACGCGCTTTGCCGAGATGAACGGCGCCACCAGCGGCGCGCATTTCGTGCCTGAGGCGGCCGAGCTGACGGTCAACCGTTGGATCCTGACGGAGCTTGCCCGCACCACGCGCGACGTGACCGAGGCGCTGGAGGCCTATCGCTTCAACGACGCGGCAAGCGTTCTCTATCGCTTCGTCTGGAACCAGTTCTGCGACTGGTATCTGGAGCTGCTGAAGCCGGTCTTCATGGGCGAGGAAGAGGCCGACAAGGTCGAGGCGCAAGGCTGCAGCGCCTATGTGCTGGAGGAGATCTACAAGCTTCTCCACCCCTTCATGCCGTTCATGACGGAAGAGCTCTGGGCCCATACGGCCGGCGAAGGCGTCGTGCGCGACGGGTTGATCTGCCATGCCGACTGGCCCGTGCCGTCCTATGCGGACGATGTTGCGGCCGCTGAAATTAACTGGCTGATCGATCTCGTCTCCGGCATCCGCTCGGTGCGCTCCGAAATGAACGTCCCGCCTGCCGCCACGGCGCCGCTGGTGTTCATCGATGCGAATGGCGTTACCCGCGAGCGGCTGTTCCGCCACGATGCGGCGATCAAGCGGCTTGCCCGCGTCGAGGCGATCTCTGTCGCCGAACAGGCGCCGAGGGGATCGGCGCAGATCGTCGTCGGCGAGGCCACCGCATGCCTGCCGCTGGGTACGCTGATCAACCTCGATGCCGAAAACAGCCGGCTTGAGAAGGCGATCGGCAAGGCGCAGTCGGAAGCCGATCGTATCGTCGGCAAGCTGTCGAACGAGCGCTTCGTTGCCAATGCCAACCCCGAGATCGTTGCCGCAGAGCGGGAGCGGCTGGAGGAGCTCCAGGGGCAGCTGGCGAGCCTCAAGGTCGCCCTCGCCAGGTTGAGCGAAATCGGCTGATCAGCCGAATCGGATGACGAAAGTCAAATAGGGCGTCCCGCGTGAGCCGGGCGCCCTATCTTGATTTTCATCAATAACTGCACCCCAGGATGTATAGACCTCAAAGTTGAATTTCGTATCGGTTGTAAATTTGACCCCTAAATTTTGAGGGGTAAATTTATTTCGCCGCTGTGGTTGCTTTGATACATCTTCGGCAAAGTTGAGAAATGAAATCTAGCAGGGGGGTTATACCTTGCTTTTTCAGGTAGAATATTTCCGTTCCCTGCCGGGCACGCGCAAACCGTGATCTTTCGCCCGCAGCCCGGAGATCGCGCTGGATGCAAGGGGGCTCGTCGCCGCGTTGCCTAATCCCCCGATGGTCCTAAGATCGACGCAAAATAGTAAGGGGGAAGAATTATGGCTCATGGTGCATTGGTTAAGGCGGGACTTGTGCTGCTTGCCGGCTGCAGCTTTGTCACCTCTGCCTATGCTGGAGGCATCGAACGCGCCGGCTATGATATCGACCTCCTGTTCGACAAGTCGCGCTATGCTTTCGAAGGCGGCGTTACCTTCGTCATGCCGGATCGCAAGCTCACAGATGCGCGTGACGTCAACCCCCGCGACGGCAATCTCAACAATCGTCCGCATTCCGTGAGCGACGCCACAAACTTCGGAGTGCCGTCCGTCGGAATCAAGATCGGCATTACCGACGACGTCGATTGCCTGGCTGATTACTCGGAGCCTTTTGGTGCACACTCCAACCCCGGCACCAATTGGGCCGGCGCCAATTACCTCACCGAGGAAAAGATCTATAGCCGCAACTACGGACTGACCTGCTCCTACAAGTTCGATGCGGGCCCCGGCCAGTTGCGGTTGATCGGCGGCGGCTTTTATCAGGAAGTCGGCGGTTTCAAGGAGGAACTCGTCGTGCCGCTGCCGGCGCCGCTCTCGTCTGTCTATAGCGGCATGGGCCGCCTCGACCTCAGTGACAGCGGCGTGGGGTGGCGCTCCGGCCTCGCCTACGAAGTTCCCGAATATGCGATGCGCGCCAGCCTCGTCTACAACAGCCAGGTCAAGTACGACAATCTCTCCGGCACGGTCGACCTTACCTCGGTGCCCAGGATCGCCGTCCCCGGCAATCCGGCGGTCGGGACGGTCACCCCCGTGTACGGCTCGGCCACGGCGCCCGACTCGCTCGAGTTGAAGCTGCAGACCGGCATCGCGCCGGATTGGCTGGCTTTCGGTTCGGCCAAGTGGACCAACTGGAGCACGTTGCAGAGCATCGCATTTTGCCCGAAGTCGACCCGGGGCGTTGCCGCCTGCAAGCCGGGTAGCCCGGTGGAACTCACGTCCCTCGACCTGCTCTACAAGGATGGATGGACCTTGAGCGGCGGGATCGGCCACAAGTTCGACGCCCAGTGGAGCGGTGCCGTCAGCGTCACCTGGGACCAGGGCACGAGCCAGGGATATGGCATGTCGTCCGACACCTGGACGCTTGGGGCGGGCCTGTCCTTCTCGCCGACCGAGCATGTCGAATACCGGCTGGCCGGTGTCGTCGGCGTCCTGACGTCGGGCAAGTCCGGCACCGTCAAGTCGAACGGCATCACCTACGGCGACGATGCCGTCTATCGCTACGGCAACGATTTCGTCGGCGCCGTGTCGACGTCCGTCAAACTCAAGTTCTGATTTTCGGGCGCCTGCCTGCGCAGGCTTGCCGGATCCCGCACCGTGTCGGGATGGCCGGCAAGCCTGGCTGCGCCATTTTGTGACGAAATCGCAACACTCGGATGCAACCGTTTCCGATGCTGCTCCCTGCGGCAAATCTGTCCATTTCCCGCCACAAATAGAGCGCACCGATAAATGCGGGCTCAGGGCGAGCCTTTCTGAAAACGTGCATGGGGATCGTCAGGGGAATTTCGGAAAGTCTCAAAAAAGCGGTGGTGGCGGCGTTCGAGTAAAATCGAGCTGATGGCTTCAAGCTACTGTCCATCCAAGACTTTTTGATTTTCGAAAGCCTGCCTAACGATTTCGGGCGAGGGATTTGTTGACGGTTTGGTAGTCAAAAAAACCTTTCGCCACGAGTGCCTACGCTGGTTTGGTCACAATTTCGCGATACGGTTGAAATTGTGACGGAGAGCAATGCAGCAAGTGTTTCCCGACGTTGGGAAATCTGGTCGCGGAGCCCGGACGAGCGGCGAGTGGATCGGGAGCGGGGGCGTTCTCAAGGTCCGGTCGGAATGGAATGCGGGCCGGTGTATGCG
>CAZZZI010000367.1:0-4045 GCA_964658415.1 uncultured Sphingomonas sp.
CGAGGGCGGAACGGGGTGAGTATAGTCCGGAGTGGAAAGGCGGGGATGAATATTTGTGATTTTCATTGATTCCGTTGGGAAATCCTAACGGTTTATCCCCCAAGCTCCCGCAATCGCCAAAGCCAACAACGAACCGGACAGCCCCCGCCACCCTCATTCCTGTGCCAGTCACAGGAATCCAGACGCCCAAGTCCCTGGGCGAAAAACTCCTCGCGGAGCCAGTAGACTCCTCTCACGGCGCAGACGCGCCGTGGCTGGATTCCTGTGACGAGCACAGGAATGAGGGTGGTGGGGGCACTGGCCCTCCACAAGCGAAGGTGAGGCAGGTCCCGATGGTGTCCTACGCTTGCCTGATTCCGTAACACTTTCGGTCGGGCCTTTCGCCCGTATGGTCGCATCACCAGTGCTCCATGCATACCTGCAGCCGGGAATCCGCTCACAGCCCCACCCTCCCTCATCCCTGTGCTCGTCACAGGGATCCAGCCGCCCAAGTCCTTGGGCGAATGACTCTCAGCGGACGATAATGTCACGGCGCAGACGCTGAGATGCTAGATTATTGGACGAGCAGGAATGAAGGGAGTGCGGGGCGCCCATGACCCGTTGGATGGCAGCAGCGAGGATATCATCACGCCGCCGGCTCCATGGATCTGACGACGGTGAGCAAATGGCGCCTTAGCCCCTGAACTTGCCTTCGTTCATGTCGGCCGGGTCGTAGTTCACGTCCCAGTCCTTTTGGCGCGCGGGGTCGTCTGGCGAAATGTTGAGCGTGGCGTCGTCGGAGCCGGTGATGACGCGGGGTTTGGCGCTGGCTACACCGTTGTTGTCACTCGATTTGATCAGCTTACGGTAATGGCCGGCAGGATCCTTCTCGATTGCGGCGGCATCGGCATTGCTGGGGTTGTCGGGATTGGCCATCTCTTCTCTCCATCGCAGGTTTAATCAACGCGACAACCCAACCTCTGTTTCAGCCGATGGTTCCACCGGGAGACCGCAACTGCAACGCGAAATCCCGAGGGAACGGAAGCCGCAGTTCATGGTTGATAGATGTCAATCGAGGAGGAGCGCATGACTATCGACAGGGATGGATGGATCGGCAAACGCGCCTACGCGCTGTGGGAAGACGCCGGGCGGCCGGAGGGCATGGACCGCGAACACTGGTGGCGGGCCGTCGCGGAATTCGACATGATGCAGAAAACGCGTGCGTCGTCCGACGGTGCGGAAGTGCTGCAGTTCCGCACCCGCCCGCGGCAGGCCACGCGGAATGTCCGGGTCGGGCAGTCGACCGGGACGACCGGGCGGTAACGTCACCAGCCACGAACGAAAAGGCAAGGTGGCTTTTGAGCATAAAAACCCCGCCTTCCGGATGCGGCAGGCGGGACTTTCGCCACGTCAGTGCATAGTCGATGCCGGCCTGTCATCTCCGGCACCCAGGTCGGAATTGGCGACCATGTCGGCGTAAAGCAGCGCGCGGATGCGTTCGAGCTGGTGCAAATTGTGGCGTTCCTTGTGCAGGACGTCGGCTGTGACGTCGCGCCAGCCGCTGCTGTCTTCTTCCGTCAGCACACGACCGCCAGCGTCGAGAAATTCGCAGAAACGCGCTGCCGAAACGATCCGGCCGGAGAGTTCTGCATAACGGTTTGCACGGCGGCTCATGGACACCTCGATGCTGTTGAAAAGGCGGACGCGCCCTGTGGTCACGACCGATAATGCCCTATTCTGCCCACCAGACTTAGCCAAAACTTTGTTCATCATTGATTAAGGTTAATTTCGAGGCATTCGGCATGGGAAGGGATAGCACCCGATGAAAGCACATCCGCCACTTCAGAAGGGTTATTCGGCCGTGGCGCGCGGGCAGATTGCCAATGTCGTCACCTGCCTCGAGATGCGGAAGCCACCAGCGAAGGCGGCCCCGGAGGACGAAACCATGGCTTTCCGGCGCTGGAATTCGCCCGCTCCGGACGACTACCGGGCCTTGTACCGGGCGGTCGGCGAGAACTGGTTGTGGGTCGAGCGTCTCGTCATGTCGGACGACGTGCTTTCGGCCACCCTCGCCGATCCCGATGTCGAGACATACTGTGTCGAGGCTGAAGGCGAAAGGATCGGGCTGCTGGAATTGGATTTCCGCGCGCCGGGCCACTGCGAAATCGTCTATTGCGGCCTTGTCACCGGAGCCATCGGGC
Organism: uncultured Sphingomonas sp.; assembly: GCA_964658415.1. Taxonomy (GTDB): domain Bacteria; phylum Pseudomonadota; class Alphaproteobacteria; order Rhizobiales; family Rhizobiaceae; genus Rhizobium. The sequence continues at coordinate 2,181 of CAZZZI010000367.1, forward strand.
GGGGCGCAGGCCGGTTCCTGATGGGAAACGCGCTTCGCGCCGCCTGGTCGCGGACGATCGATCGCGTCTGGCTGCACACCTGCCATTTCGACCATCCATCGGCGCTCGCATTCTACTGCCGGTCGGGCTTCACACCCTACGCCACTCTCGTCGAGGTGATGGACGATCCGAGGCTTTCGGGAACGATCCCGCGCACCGCCGCTCCCCACGTGCCGCTGCTGGAGGCTTGAGAGGATGGCGCAGACGGGTGCCTGGTCCCCGACAGCAGACGGAATGCCAGTGACCGTGCCGTGAAATATGATCGGCCTTGCCTGCGCGACCGCGCAGACCGAGACTGGGAGTTCCGTTCCGCAAAGCCAACGGGCGCTAGAACGAGTCCAGCTCCTTGCGACACTCCGCGGCGAACTCCTCGAGGACATTCAGTTGACCGCTGCGAGCGAGCTGGCGCAGCTGGGACAGGTTGCGGTTCGGCGACATATACTCGCCGACGATGGCGTCCATGACCCGCTCGCCGGCGGCGGTCACCGCCGCCGATGCGACAAGATGCAGGCGCGCCATGATGGCATAGAGAAGGATGATATCCTCGATCTCGTCCTTCTCGTGACTGAGCGCATCGCCGTATAACCTGGCCGCCTCCGTCAGGAAGCTTTCAAACAGTGCCTCGCGCCGGGTACGGTTGGTCTCCCGCCGACGCTCCTTCACCTGCGAGGTGAGCGTGATCCACGATGTGGTAAGCGACGTTACCGCACCGACAAGGGCGCCCGCGAGGCCGAAGAAGGCCGATACATATGCAGCTTCCACGGCTGCCTCCCGTCATTACAATCGATATCCTGGCGGCGGCGCCGTCATTGCCGGTTCACGACGCCCGACGCCAGCCGGAACGGGCTCGACACCGCAAAGCCCGCCGCATCGAAGACGAAGGCGCCGACACGCTCCGCCGACGGTTTCCTGTCCAGCATGTCCAGCTGCCTGCCGAAGCGGGCAAGCGACGCGAAACGGTCGTGGCCGACGCCGTCGGTGGCCTTCAGCGAGCTCAGGTCGACAACCCGGATGTCGTTCTTGACGGCTTCCTTCTGGATGATCGGATCGGAGATATCCAGCCGGCCGATGCGCGGGCGCTCGGCGCTGAGCAGGCTGGATACCTGCAGCGCGCGGTCGTCCTTCGAGACCAGCAGCGTGAGCGGAAACGGCAATTTGCCGATCTCCTTCAACTGCGACCGGAAGACGTCGAGGTCGATATCCGGCGAGGCAAGCACCACCTGCAGCTTGGCGATCACGTCCTCGCGATGCTCGAGCCGCAGCTGCCGCACGACTTCCATGACGAGGAAGCCGCCCATGCTGTGACCGAACAGGACGATGCGCTTGACCTTCCGGGCGGACGACAGGGCGGTCACGACGGTCTGCAGGTCCTGGCGGGAATAGAGCACGGCATCCTTGTCCGCCACATATCCGACGACCGAAGCCTGCGACGGCCAGGAGAACATGATGGGATCGTCCAGCCCGGAATCGGCCGTCACCTGGGCTTCCCGGTAGAGCGCTTCCTGGAATGAATTGTTGTAGCCGTGGACATAGACCGAAATGCTTCCGTCGCTGCCGACGGAGCGGCTGGCAGCCGTGATGAAATCGCCCTCGGAAAGGTTCTGGCGCCGGGTCACCACGAACTGCTTCTGCGGATCCGGATGATCCGTCGGATACTCGATCTGCGATTCCTTGTGGGCCGGCGGAACCGACATCTCGTAGCTCTGATAGGCGACCGTCCCGGACCAGTTGACCCCGAAACCCTTGGTCGGCCCGAGAGCGTTGCGATTGGTGGCCGTCAGAAGGACGAGCCGCTTCTGCGGAAGATCGGCGACCCTGACCGGGTC
>CAZZZI010000368.1:0-4044 GCA_964658415.1 uncultured Sphingomonas sp.
GTGTTGAGTTAGGATTTCGGAAGTCCCGTTGCAAGCGGTTTAAGCCGTGGGCAACCCGGCCGGACGCTTGCAATTGTCATAGTTCGGTTTATTCGACATCATCATGCCTCGTTTTGGCAGCATCTTTCGCGCGCTTCATTGGATGGATCACCTTGCAAACACCCGCCCTTCTTATGGCACTGATCCCGTTCCCGGATATCGATCCGGTGGCCTTCTCGATCGGGCCTCTGGCGATCCACTGGTATGGACTTGCCTACGTCGTCGGCATCCTGCTCGGTTGGGGCTATGCCAGACGGCTGGTCATGAACGAGCGCCTGTGGCGGGACGGCAAGGCGCCGATGACCATTGCCCATCTCGATGATTTCGTCGTCTGGATCGCGCTCGGCATCGTGCTCGGCGGCCGCATCGGCTACGTGTTGTTCTACGACATGCAGGCCGTCAGCGAGAATCCCCTTCGTGCCTTCCAGATCTGGAACGGCGGCATGTCCTTCCACGGCGGCCTGATCGGCTCGACCGTCGCCATGATCCTGTTTGCCCGCCGCAACGGCATCCCCATGTGGAGCCTGTTCGACGTCATTGCCGCCGTCGTTCCGATCGGCCTGTTCTGCGGCCGCATCGCCAATTTCATCAACGGCGAACTCTGGGGACGCGTGTCGACGGTCCCCTGGGCTATCGTCTTTCCGACCGGCGGACCGCTGAGCCGTCATCCGAGCCAGCTCTATGAAGCCGGCCTGGAAGGCATCGTGCTGTTCCTGGTGCTGTTTGTCATTACCCATTGGTTGCTGACCCTGAAGCGGCCGGGCCTCACCACCGGCGTCTTCGTCACCGGCTACGCACTTTCGCGCATCTTCGTCGAGTTCTTCCGCGAGCCGGACGTCCAGCTCGGCTATCTGCTTGGCACCGACTGGCTGACCATGGGCATGGTGCTGTCGCTGCCGATGATCCTGCTGGGCCTCTGGGCCGCCATCCGGGCTGTACGGGCGTCGTCCGCCCGACACCAATCGATCTGAGCGGTTCGGGGGCGATGCGATGACTACCGCGTTAGGGGAAAAGATAAAGACGATCATCCGCGCCAGCGGACCCATCAGCGTCACCGACTACTTCTCGCTCTGCCTGGCCGACCCGCAGCACGGCTACTACCGCACCCGCGAACCCTTCGGCCCGTCGGGCGATTTCGTGACCGCGCCCGAAGTCAGCCAGCTTTTCGGAGAGATGATCGGGGTCTTCCTGGTGCACGCCTGGCAGCGCCACGGCACGCCGGAGGCCGTCCGACTGGTCGAGATCGGCCCCGGCCGCGGCACCATGGCCGCCGACATGCTGCGCGTCATCCAGCGCCTTGCACCGGGACTTTACGAGACCCTGCATGTGCATCTTGTCGAAACCAGCGAGCGCCTCCGCGACATCCAGCAGGACACCCTGCAGGCCTATGCCGACAAGGTCAGCTGGCATATCGATTTCAGCGACGTACCGCGCGGCTTCACGCTGCTTGCCGCCAACGAGCTGTTCGACGCCATCCCGATCCGCCAGTTCGTCCGCACCGCGACAGGGTTTCGCGAGCGCGTCGTGGTGCTCGATGTGGACGACGAGCTGGGCTTTGCCGCCGGCATCGCCACGCTCGATCCAGCCCTGATGCCCGAATCCGCACCGAAAACGCCGCTCGGCACCGTGTTCGAGATCGCCCCCGCCCGCCAGGCCGTGATGAGCGCCATCTGCGAGAGGCTCGGCAGCAATGGCGGCACGGCAATCATCATCGACTACGGACACCTGGCGACGGGGTTCGGCGACACCTTGCAGGCCGTGCGCATGCATGAATACGATCCCCCGCTCGCCAATCCCGGCGAGGCCGACCTGACGAGCCACGTCGACTTCCAGAACCTTGCCGAAACCGCGCTGGCAGAAGGCATTCACGTCAACGGCTGCGCCTATCAGGGCGATTTCCTGCTGGGTCTCGGGCTCGCCGAGCGCGCGGGCGCGCTCGGCAGGGGCAAGGATGCCTCGGCCCAGCGCGACATCCAGCTGGCCGTGGACAGGCTGGTCGGCGCCGGAGAAGGCAAAATGGGGGAATTGTTCAAGGTGCTCGCCGTTTCCTCCTCTGCCATCGACCTGATGCCATTCCGCCCGGTGGATTGACAGCGCCCTCTGACGCAGGACAACATCCGCCGTCGAAGCAGCGGCCCCCAACCGGCGCCGCCGGCCAGGACGTCAGAAAACTGCATGTGAAGGACCGCCTCTTGCCTGAACCCCTCGAAAGCCCTCTCCTGGCCGCAGCCAGCCACGGAGGCATCCGCCACGGCTATTTCACCCGCCAGGGCGGCGTCTCGCAAGGCATCTATCGCGGCCTCAATGTCGGGCTCGGTTCGCGCGACGACCGCGCTGCGGTGGATGAGAACCGCAGGCGGGTCGCCGCCTGGTTCGGCCAGCCGGTCGAAAGGCTCGCCACCGTTCACCAGGTCCACTCCGCCGACGTCGTCACCGTGGATGCCGGCTATGACGGTGCGCGTCCGCAGGCCGACGCGCTGGTCACGGCCACGCCCGGTGTGGTGCTGGGCGTTCTCGCCGCCGATTGCGGCCCAATCCTTTTTGCGGATGCGGCGAACAGGGTAATCGGTGCCGCCCATGCCGGCTGGAAAGGCGCTCTCACCGGCGTGCTCGAAAACACCATCGACGCCATGGTCGCGCTCGGCGCGCAACGCAGCTCGATCGTCGCCTGCCTGGGCCCCTCGATCAGCAGCAGGAGCTACGAAGTCGGCCCCGAATTCATCGAACGCTTCCTGGCCTACGACGCGGCCTATGCACGCTATTTCACCCCATCCGCCAAACCCGGCCATGCCATGTTCGACCTGCCGGCCCTGACCGTCGACAGGCTGTCGTCTGCCGGCGTCACGGCCGAAAGCCTCGGTCTCTGCACCTATCCCGATGCCGAAAGCTTCTTCTCCTACCGACGCACGACCCATGCGCAGGAGGACGATTACGGCCGGCAGATTTCCGCCATCGCACTTGAGGACACGTTCCTATGACCCTCCATTTCGAACGCACCGAATTCGCCGGCCGCCTTTCCCAGCTGACCGCAAGGATGCAGGAAGAGAAGCTCGACGCGATGCTGCTCTTCGCCCAGGAAAGCATGTACTGGCTGACCGGCTACGACACGTTCGGCTATTGCTTCTTCCAGACGCTGGTGGTGAAAGCAGACGGCACGATGGCGCTGCTGACCCGCTCGGCAGACCTGCGCCAGGCCCGCCAGACCTCGATCATCGAAGACATCCACATCTGGGTCGACCGCATCAACGCCGACCCGACGCTCGACCTGAAGAACCTTCTCAGCGAAATGGAGCTGCTCGGCGCCCGCATCGGCGTCGAATACGATACGCATGGCATGACCGGCCGCGTCGCCCGTCTGCTCGACGACCAGCTGACGTCGTTCGGCCAGCTCGTCGATGCCTCCTATCTCGTCGGTCGGCTGCGGCTGGTGAAAAGCCCGACGGAGCTCGCCTATGTCGAGCGCGCAGCGGCGCTCGCCGACGATGCGCTGGATGCGGCGTTGGCGCTGACCGGACCCGCTGCCGACGAAGCCGCCATCCTGGCCGCCATGCAGGGAGCCGTATTTTCCGGCGGCGGCGACTACCCGGCCAACGAATTCATCATCGGCTCCGGCATCGACGCCCTGCTCTGCCGCTACAAGGCCGGCCGCCGCCGGCTCGACGCCAACGACCAGCTGACGCTCGAATGGGCCGGGGCTTACGCCCATTACCATGCGGCGATGATGCGCACGATCGTCGTCGGCCAGCCGACCCACCGCCACCGCGAATTGTTCAGCGCATGCCTCGAGACCATCCAGGCCATCGAGACGGTGATGAAGCCCGGCCACACCTTCGGCGACGTGTTCGACATGCACGCCAAGATCATGGACGAGCGCGGCCTCGCCCGTCACCGGCTGAACGCCTGCGGCTATTCGCTGGGCGCCCGCTTCTCGCCCTCCTGGATGGAGCAGCAGATGTTCCACATCGGCAATCCGCAGGAGATCGAGCCCGGCATGTCGCTGTTCGT
>CAZZZI010000369.1:0-4031 GCA_964658415.1 uncultured Sphingomonas sp.
GCAATTCCCGCTACTATGACGACATGGGCTATCCCGGCCATGCCAATTGCACCGATAACTTCAACGGCGCATTGTCGCCCTACGGCATCGCTCCCCGCAAGGGCTGGGAAGCGATCAACTATTTCTACAACACCAACATCGACCACCAGAACCAGCTCTACCTCGATGAGCCGTGGTCGCGGCCCGGCGACTTCGTGCTGATGCGGGCGCTCACCGACCTCGTTTGCGTCTCCTCGTCCTGCCCCGACGACATCGATGCCGCGAATGGCTGGGACCCGACCGACATCCATGTGCGCACCTACTCCAGTGCCCAGACATTCTCTCGAGCCGTGGCGAACCGAATGACCCCCGATGCCGAACCTGACATGACCCAGGAAACCGCCTTTCATCCCCGCCTTTCGGCGATGACGGGCAATTATTCAGAATATCGCGGCTACTGGCTGCCCAACCGCTTCAACAATGACGGGCCGATCGAGGAATACTGGGCCTGTCGCGAGCGAGCCGTGGTGATCGACCTGTCGCCGCTGCGCAAATTCGAGATCACCGGGCCGGATGCGGAAGCGCTGCTGCAATACTGCATGACCCGCGACATCCGAAAGCTGTCTCCCGGCCAGGTCGTCTACACCGCCATGTGCTACGAGAATGGCGGGATGATCGACGACGGCACCGTCTTCCGGCTGGCGGAGAACAATTTCCGCTTTATCGGCGGCGACGACTTCTCAGGCGTCTGGCTGCGTGAGCAGGCGGAGAAAATGGGGTTCAAGGCCTGGGTACGGTCGTCGACCGACCAGATGCACAATATTGCCGTGCAGGGGCCAAAAAGCAGGGACATCCTCAAGGATATCATCTGGACCGCCCCGACGCAGACGGCGATTTCCGAACTCGACTGGTTTCGTTTCGCGGTCGGCCGGATCGGCCATTTCGAAGGCGCGCCGGTGGTGGTGTCGCGCACCGGCTATACCGGCGAACTCGGCTACGAGATCTTTTGTCATCCGAAGGATGCGCTTGCGGTGTTCGATGCCGTCTGGGATGCCGGGCAGAAGCACGGCATCAAGCCGATGGGGCTGGAAGCGCTCGACATGGTGCGCATCGAAGCAGGGCTGATCTTCGCCCATTACGAATTTTCCGACCAGACCGATCCCTTCGAGGCCGGCATCGGCTTCACCGTGCCTCTGAAATCGAAGACCGAGGATTTCATCGGCCGCGCCGCACTGCTCGCCCGCAAGGAAAATCCCCGCTACCGCCTGGTCGGCCTCGACATCGATGCCAACGAGGCGGTCGGCCATGGCGATACGGTGCATATCGGGCGGGCGCAGGTGGGTGTCGTCACCAGCGCGATGCGGTCACCGCTGCTGAAGAAGACCATCGCCCTCGCCCGGATGGATGTGCTCCACGCCGACATCGGGACCGCTGTCGAGATCGGCAAGCTGGACGGGCAGCAAAAGCGCCTTCCGGCGGTGATCGTGCCATTTGCCCATTACGATCCGCAGAAGCTAAAGCCACGCTCGTAAGGCTCGGTCTAGGGCAGCCGCCTGCTAGGCAAAATACCCGAACAGGACGGCGGCAATGGTGAGCACGACGACCAGCAGCAGCGGCCACGGGACATAGCGCTGCTCGACGTGACGACAGAGCGAAACGAGGGACTGGAAGGGGTTCATGACTTGCTCCGCTTGCCGGAAGATTCTGCGCGCCGGGCCGCTTCCTCGCCCTGCCAGAGCGGGAGGCCGACGGCTTCCGACACCAAGGGGTCGGCGGTAAACACAGGATATCCCTGCTGCATCAGTCTCACGAGAATCTCCTGGTCCATTCGAACATGCTGACGGGACAGATTCGCCTGATTATAGGCATGGCCGCCCGAATTGGGGTTGATGCCGGTGATGATGATCGCCGTGGCACCGTTGTATAGGGCAAACAAAACCGCGTTGATACCGTTCGAACACTTGGAATCCGCGTCCATCTCGAAACTTTTTCGCGCGACGACCCTGTCGAGAAGCGCCATGCGCTCATAGCGATCGACGATCGTCAGCGTGTCGGACTGATAGTTGAACGCGGCCAACCCCTTTTCGAGCCGCGGTCGCTCATCCTTGCGCCAGAGCAGCACGAAGAGCGTGCCTGTCCGCCTGCCGGTGAGCACGCGGCGCACCTCCATGGCGTTGGTGTTGGTTCCTTCGATCTGGTTGAACTGGATGAACGTGACATCCGGCGCTTCGATGCCCCAGGCTTCTGTCACGGCCTGCGAACCGTTGATCGTGACCACGCGAAACCTGTCGTCGAAATCGGCCGGTTTGTGGGAGACCGGCGCGGAGCCGACAACGAGCACAGGCCCGGTGAAACGCGGCGTGACGGTCGGCGGCAAAGGACGTGTCAGCCGGTATTTGATGTGGCGGTAGAGAAGCGTCTTGTAGTCGGAAAACCAGCCTGGCATAGCCACCTCTTCGGGAGGGATCACATCTCAGCGTCGCTTGAGAAACCGCGGCCTCAGGCGACGGAAGAAATTATCGATGTCGCGAACGACATTGGTGAGGGATATCAGCTTGTCGATCTCCGCATTGGCATTGCCGAGCCGCTCCGACAGGACATCGGCGATCGCCATGGAGATCTCCGAAGACGGGATCTCGGGAAAACGCTCGGCGAGGGCGGCATAGGCATTGGGCGATACGCCGCCGTGAACGGTGATTTTGCCGAGCCGCGCAAAAAGCCGGAGGAAGACCTGCTCGAAACTCCAGTCGTGGACGGAGACGACCTTCCATTGCTTGCTGCGGCGCGCCGAGAAACCGGCAAGCACGATCGTCGTGCCCGCCATCTTCAGGTCGCTTAGCCACAGGGCGATGGCAAAACCGCTGGTGGGCACCTTGTCTTCCGGATAAAAATCGTTGCAGAAGCCGGACAGATCGAGATGGCCGGTCGGCGTGTTTTCGAATTCGGCCGCAGTGTTGAACTTTTCGTCGGCATTCAGCCTGATGTTCATGATGCCCAGAAATCGGTCCCCGGGAAAGAACTTGACGACATCGCCGACTTCACGCCGATAGACGATGTTCGCGCCCTTGGCGCTGCCGCGCGATATCAGCAGCGCATGCCGGGGAAACGGGGCGTCCAGGACCTTGTAGACCTTGTTGAAAAACACGAACAGCGTGCTGACCGGATACTGCTGCTGTAGACCGGCAATATCGACCGCATCGCTGTTGGCGACCAGCACGACATGGGAAAAGGCAGCGAAAATCGCCTTCCAATCCTGAACGTCGATGATGCCGGAGACAGCACCGGCGCCGGGCACCGAGGTGCCAGCTGCCGGGTCAAAGCCTGTAGCGGTTTCCACGCCTGTCTATTTCTGCTGGACGGACAGAACGCGGTCGCGCATGGCGAACCATTCTTCCGAATAATCGTCGTTGCGATATTCGTCGAAATAGGGACCGCCGTCCGTGAAGTGGACGATCTTGGCGTCGGGACGATGTTCGTATTCGTTGACCAGGTAATTCCAGGTGACCGGCAGTTCGCCGATCAGGTCCTCGCTCTCCAGCCATTTGAACTGGTGCAATTCGAGGCCGGTCGCCGTGTTGACGAAATCCTTCGTCAGGGCGCGGCACTTGGCATTGTTGAACATGATCAGGCTCGACCAGTTCTTCTTCTGGTACTTGGTCTGGGTCTGGCCGAGGAACTTGGTCTCGACCTTCGGCTGGTAGTCGTGCTTGACGCACATGGCGGCATAGCGGTCATCGCGCAGGTTCCACAATTCGGCGATGTCGGTGCGTGCCAGCATGTCGCAATCCATGAAGATGCTCCAGCCTTCGTAATTGCAAAGGTGCGGCACCAGGAAGCGCGAGAAGGAAAATTCGGTCGACTGCAGGGCATTGCGTTCCCGCGTGAAGAGACCGCCGAGATTGCTGAGCACGATGGGCGAGAACGCCACCGGAATGGACGAATGCTCGATGATGCTTTGCGCCAGAACGTGATAGGCCACGACTTCCTTGGAATCGAAGCCGACGAAAATACGCGCTAAATTATCGATCATGATCTCTCCGCTATCGTCCATG
>CAZZZI010000370.1:0-4003 GCA_964658415.1 uncultured Sphingomonas sp.
GGCTTCGTGACCGAGGTCGACGTCAAGGACAACCAGAGCATCAAGAAGGGCGACGTGATCTTCCGCATCGACCAGGCGCGCTTCTCGCTCGCCCTGCGCCAGGCGGAGGCGCAGATCACCAGTGCCCAGGCGGCCCTCGGGATGGCCAAAAGCGATCTCGAACTCTACCAGCGCCTTGGCGACGGGTCGGTCACGCGCCAGAAGATCCAGCAGACGCAGGCAACCGTTGCGCAGGATGAGGCAGCCCTGGAGGAAGCCGTCATCAGCCGCGACACCGCCCAGCTGAATATCGACCGCTCGACCGTGCGCGCGCCGGTCAACGGCATTCTCAGCAACTTCTCGCTGCAGCCGGGAAACTACGTCACCGCAGGCACGGCGGTCACCGCGCTGATCGACGCCGATTCATACTATATCGACGGCTATTTCGAAGAGAACAAGCTCGACCGTATCAAGGTCGGCGACAACGCCATCGTGCACCTGATGGGAACGCCGGGCGCCCTTGCAGGCCACGTCGTCGGCATCGCGGGAGGGATCGAGGACCGGGAACGGACGGATACCAGCAGCCTGCTCGCCAACGTCACCCCGACCTTCACCTGGGTCCGGCTTGCGCAGCGCGTGCCGGTCCGCGTCGCACTCTCCGACGTGCCGGCGGGAACGGCACTGGTGGCGGGACGAACGGCCAGCGTGACGATTACCCGCTGAGCGACGATCCCAGTCTAAATAACTGCGGCATCCATCGATGCCGCAGCACTTGAAAACCAGTAGAGATCAGGTGTCCAGGGTTTCCAGCCGGCGGCTGAACGCCAAGGCCGCCAGCGTGCAGATCGCGCCGGACAACAGGTAGTAGCCCGCAAAGGCGATGCCGAACTGGCTGGAAAGACTGAGGGCCACGAAGGGCGCAAAGCCGGCACCGATCAGCCAGGACAGGTCTGACGTCATCGCGGCGCCCGTGTAGCGGTAGGTCTGGCTGAAGCGCGAGGCCAGGGCGCCGGCGGCCTGTCCGAAGGATAGGCCGAGCAGCGAATAGCCGATGATGACGAAGGTATAACGGCCGGTCTGGCCGCCATCGAGCAGATGCGGAGCGATGAAGGAGAAGATGGCAATCAGCACCGCGCAGACCGCCAGCTGTCCCCGACGGCCGATCCGGTCGGCAAGGAGGCCGGAACAGACGATGCCGCCTATGGCAAAGATCGCACCGACAAATTCGACCATCAGGAAGGACGCCGGTGCCTGCTCGCTGTAGAGCGTGACCCAGCCGAGCGGGAAGACGGTCATCAGGTGAAACAGCGCGAAGCTTGCAAGCGGCGCGAAGGCGCCGATCACGACATCGCGCCCATGGACCTTCAGCATGTCGGCAACCTTTGTCGCCTCCAGTTCGTGGCGATCAAGCAGCGACCCGAACTCCGGCGTTGCCACCAGGCGCAGCCGCGCAAACAGCGCCACGACATTGACGGCAAATGCGCAGAAGAACGGGAAACGCCAGCCCCAGGACAGGAAGTCCTCGTCCGACAGGCTGAAAACGAAATAGGCAAACAGGGCGCTGGCGATCATGAAGCCGATCGGTGCGCCGAGCTGCGGGATCATCGCGTACCAACCGCGGCGGTCGGCCGGTGCGTTGAGGGCGAGCAGGGAGGCAAGACCATCCCATGCCCCGCCCAGGGCAAGTCCCTGGCCTATGCGAAATGCCGCCAGCAGCCAGATCGCCGTCACGCCGATTTCGTTGTAGCCGGACAGGAAGCTGATGGAGACGGTCGAGCCGCCCAAGAGGAACAGCGCGATGGTCAGCTTGACGCCGCGTCCATAGGTGCGGTCGATCGCCATGAAGATGACCGAACCGATCGGCCGGGCAACGAAGGCGAGCGCAAAGATCAGGAACGAATACAGCGTGCCCTGCAACTCATCGACGAACGGAAAAAACAGCTTTGGAAAAACCAGCACCGAGGCGATGCCGTAGATGAAAAAATCGAAGAACTCCGAGGTTCGGCCGATGATCACGCCGATAGCGATGTTGCCGGCCGCGACCGGCTTGTCAGAGTGTATTTCGCGGGCATCCCGCTCGAGTCCGGACGATGTGGGTTCTGTGCTTACATGCGAAAAGTTAGCCATAGTAAAACCTCCTACCCCGGGCGCACTCCTCCACGAATACGCCCTGGGATGGATGTTCCGCCTAACGCCGCAGCTTATCAAGTCAGAAACCGCTAATTTGATGAGCGAGACGTAAAAATCGCACAATTTCGGGCATTTCGCGGATAGGGCGGCTTTCTTGCGGCAAATCGATGGAGATTTGGCGTCGCTCGGATATATTCACTTTCGAGAAAGCCCCGGCCCATGATAAATCTGGCTGGATTTCTCGACCTTTTGTCGGTAGGTGCAATACCGACGTTGCCGCGACGCAGTAAGCTTGCTGCGCTGCGACGAAACACCTCATATCGTTCATGACCTCCGTCATTTAAGCCACGGCAGTGTCGAAACAAAAAGAGCTTGCGACGTGCACAGAGCATCGAAAATTTTCAGCCGCTTATCCGCCCTTTCACTGCTGGTCCTGCTTGCAGGCTGCAACATGGTGGTGATGGCGCCGTCCGGCGATATCGCTGTCCAGCAGCGCGACCTCATCATCATTTCAACGGTGCTGATGTTGCTCATCATCATCCCGGTGATCTTCCTGATCTTCTTCTTCGGCTGGAAATATCGCCAGTCGAACACGGAAGCCAAGTATGATCCCGATTGGCATCATTCGACGCGCCTCGAAGTCATGATCTGGTCGGCCCCGCTGGTGATCATCATCGCGCTCGGTGCCGTGACCTGGATCAGCACCCACAAGCTCGACCCTTACCGCCCGCTCGACCGTATCGATAGCGCGACGCCGCTTGCCAAGGACGTCAAGCCGCTGACCGTCGAAGTCGTCGCGCTCGATTGGAAGTGGCTGTTCTTCTACCCCGATCTCGGCATCGCGACGGTCAACGAAATGGCGGCACCGGTGAACACGCCGATCAACTTCAAGATCACGTCCGGCACCGTCATGAACTCCTTCTATATCCCGGCCCTTGCCGGACAGATCTACGCGATGGCCGGCATGGAAACCAAGCTTCACGCGGTGATCAACAAGCCGGGCGAATTCCAGGGCATTTCGGCCAACTACAGCGGCGCCGGCTTCTCGAACATGCGCTTCAAGTTCCATGGTCTCGACCAGGCCGGCTTCGACCAGTGGGTCCAGAAGGCCAAGACAGAGGGCAAGGCGCTCGACGCCACCAGCTACGTGGCGCTGGCCAAGCCGAGCATCAAAGATCCAGTGCAGTATTTCTCGTCGGTGAGCGACGGCCTCTACAACTCGATCCTCAACCTGTGTGCCGTTCCCGGCAAGATGTGCATGAGCGAAATGATGCACATCGATGCCAAGGGCGGCGCGGGCAAGGAAAGCCAGGAAAACCGCGAACGTCTCATCCACGACAATCGCGACCCCGCTGCCGAGGTCGCGCCTGCCACGATGGAACACGGCGATACATCGATGCCGGGCATGGACATGGGCAACGGCGCTGCCGCCCCCGCCGCGCCGAGCAAATGATCTCCTTCACTGCGCATTCAGAACAAGACATTCATAAGGACAGAGGCAATCCATGTTCTCAAACCCGGACCTCTTGAAATTCATCTTCGGTCGGCTGACGCTCGACTCGATCCCCTATCATGAGCCGATTGTGGTTCTGACATTCGTGGTCGTGGCAATCGGCGCGACAACTGTTCTAGGCCTTCTCACCTATTTCAGGCTGTGGGGCTATCTGTGGAACGAATGGTTCACCAGCATCGACCACAAGAAGATCGGCATCATGTACATGGTGCTTGCGATCATCATGCTGCTACGCGGGTTCGCCGACGCTTTGATGATGCGCATGCAGCAGGCGATGGCGTTCAACGGCTCGGAAGGCTACCTGCCGCCGCACCACTACGACCAGATCTTCACCGCCCACGGCGTGATCATGATCTTCTTCGTGGCGATGCCGCTGGTGAC
>CAZZZI010000371.1:0-3991 GCA_964658415.1 uncultured Sphingomonas sp.
CCATTCCTCAAAATCCATAGCGCTTTCGGCGCGAATGTGAAGACAAAAAGATGGGAGGTTGATAAATTCTTTTCAGAAATCGGGTGATTGGCGCATTTTAATCCACAGATTGGTGAATTAAGGCACGCAGCGGCTGAAAAATAACCACCGAGACGCGTAAAAGCATTTTAAGCTGAAAATATCCGAACAGAAGCGGGCCTGTTCGAGCCCGCCCCTCAGTTCGGTTGCAGCAATCAGGAGCGCATGCGGGCGCCGTCGGCGTCATAGAGCGGCTGGGACTGAAGTTTGGCCGGCAGCAATTCGCCAAGAAGCTCGATCGACCAGTCTCCCGCCTCGTCGGCAATCTCTTTTGGCACATAGCCGAGCGCCACGGACAAACCGGAGGCGTGGGCATAACCGCCCGAGGTGACCCATCCCTTGACCGCGCCGTTGTAATAGATGGGCTCGTCGCCAATGACGTCGGCATCACGGGCAGACAGGATGAATGTCCGCAGCCGCATCGTCCCACCCTCCGCCTTCTCCTTGACGGCGGCCTGCTTGCCGACGAAATCGGCCTCCTTGGACAGGGCGACAAAGCGTCCGAGGCCGGCTTCATAGGGCCCATAAAGCGGCCGGTACTCGCGCGACCAGCTGCCATAGGACTTGTCGAGGCGGAGCGCATTGAGGGCGCGCAGGCCGAACAGCTTGATGCCGAAGTCGCTACCTGCCTGCATCAGCAGGTCGAACAAATAGCCCTGGTATTCCGGCTTCATCCATAGCTCAAAGCCGAGATCGCCGGTGTAGGACACCCGGCCGACGATGGCCGGCGCCATGCCGATATCCATCCGCCGGATCTCCATGAACGGGAACGCCGCGCTGGACAGATCCTGATGGGTAAGCTTTTCCAGAAGCTTGCGGGCATTCGGTCCGGCAATCGACAGCCCGAGCAGCGACAGGCCAAGTGCCTTCAGTTCGACAGAACCGTCCCCGGGCAAATGATCCTCGAACCAGCGCATGTGGTAGGATTCGGCAATCCCGGAGCCGATCAGCAGGAAATCCCCCTCCCCGAGCTTGGCCAGCGTGAAATCGCCGATCAGCTTGCCGTCGTCCTTCAGCATCGGCGCCAGCGTCATGCGGCCGGTGGCCGGCATGCGGCAGGTGAGAAGGCCGTCGAGCCAGGCTTCGGCTCCCTCTCCCTTGACGGTATATTTGGCAAAGCCGGAGGTTTCCATCAGGCCGACGCTGTCGCGCACCGCCTTGGCTTCGGCCCCCACGACATCGAAGTCGTTCGAGCGGCGCCAGGAGAAGGCGTCTTCCTCGCCATCAGGTGCAAACCACAGCGCCTGCTCCAGCCCGTAGGATGCGCCGAAGATACCGCCGGCGGCCTTCAGCTTGTCATAGATCGGCGTCGTCAGCAGCGGCCGGCCGGCCGGCAGCTCCTCGTTGGGATAGCGGATGGAGAAGCGGCGCTGGTAGTTTTCGCGGACCTTGGCATTGGTGTAGGCGAGCGTCGCATAGTCGCCGTAGCGCGACACATCCATGGCAAAGACATCGAAGCCCGGATCGCCGTAGATCATCCAGTTGGCAAGCGCCAGACCGACGCCGCCGCCCTGGCTGAAGCCGGCCATGACAGCGCAGGCCGACCAGTAATTGGTCATACCGCGCACCGGCCCGACCAGCGGGTTACCATCCGGCGAGAAGGTGAAGGGGCCGTTGATGATCTTCTTGATGCCGGCATTGTTGAAGGCCGGGAAATGGCGGAAGCCGACTTCGAGCTCGGGGGTGATGCGCTCGATGTCCTCGGCCAGCAGTTCGTGGCCGAAATCCCAGGGCGTGTTCAGCGGCGACCATGGCCGGCAGGCCTTCTCATAGGTGCCCATCAGCATGCCCTGCCGCTCCTGGCGCAGATAGATCTCGCCATCGAAATCGACGCAATGCATCAGCTCCTTGCCGGTGGCGGCATTGAAATCGGTGACTTCCTTCATGTCCTCGGTGATGAGGTACATGTGCTCCATGGCGAGAACCGGCAGCTCGAGGCCGACCATGCGGCCGACCTCGCGGGCCCAGAGACCGCCGCAGTTGACGACATGCTCGGCGATGATCTCGCCCTGGTTGGTGATCACCCGCCAGGAGCCGTCCTCGCGCTGGACGAGGTCTTCCACCTTGGTGTGCAGGTAGATATCGGCGCCGTTCTTCTTGGCCGATTTCGCATAGGCATGTGTCGTGCCGTAGGGATCGAGATGGCCTTCGACCGGATCGTAGAGCGCACCGACGAACTGGTCGGGGTCGAGGAGCGGCATCATCTCGTGCGCTTCCTTGGGCGACAGCAATGTCGCCTCCAACCCGTTGTAGCGTCCCTTGGCGAGGATCGACTTCAGCCAGTCGAAGCGCTGCGGCGTGGCCGCCAGCATCAGGCCGGAAGTCATGTGCAGGCCGACGTCCTGGCCCGAATATTCCTGGATTTCCTTGTAGAGCTCGACCGTGTATTTCTGCAGCTTGGCGACATTCGGATCGCCGTTGATGGTGTGCATGCCACCGGCGGCGTGCCAGGTCGAACCCGAGGTCAGTTCCGAACGCTCGAGCAGGACCACGTCGGTCCAGCCGAATTTCGTCAGGTGATAGAGCACGGAACACCCGACGACCCCGCCCCCGATGACGACGACCTTCGTATGGCTTTTCATGGAAAATCTCCGGTTCTGGGGCGTTGCGACGGCCAGGCGGTGGCCGCGCGGTAGATTGAAATCCGTCTGTCAGCCTAGAAACAATTGCCGGTCTCCAACAGTCCGGTCTGCGAAATGAAATGTCGCTCAGGTTATATTTTTCATTCCGATAACGTCATGGGTTTAAGGCCGGGCGAACGCCCCGAGACTCATTGTTCCCGACAGCGAAAAAACGGCAGGCCCAGACGCCTCACTCAATCGCGGTCAGGCGCGCCCAGGGGGAAATAGTGGCGGAACGGCCGCGCCTCATCCACTGCCCGCGCGACGGACGGGCGCGCCAGCAGCCGGGCGCGGTAGGCGCGCAGCAGCGGGAACACCTCCGGTATCGGATGCGTCCAGTCCGCGTAGAACAGAAATGGTGCAGCCGGGCAGTCGGCCATCGTAAACTCCGCGCCGGCTGCCCATGTCCGGTCGCCAAGCGCGCCTTCGAGCCAGGCATAGGCACGACCGAGCTTCTCGCGGGCAAGCGCCAGCCCGTCCTCGGGCGTCATGGCGATCCTTTTCAAGGCGGCCTCGACCGCGATCTGCATCGCGTCCATGACATAGATGTCGAAGAAGCGATCGAGAAAACGCACGTCCAGCGCCGCCATCGGATCGGCTGGAAGCAGACGGAGCGGTCCCGGATAGGCAAGCTGCAGATACTCGATGATGATGCTGGTCTCGACGACCGCGCGCTCGCCATCCAGAAGCAGCGGAAACCTGGCCATCGGCCAGCGCTTCAGCCACTCGGCAGTGTGCTGCGGATGATCGGGCGAGATGCAGCGGAACTCGAACGGCGTGCCGACCTCGTAGAGCGCGATCAGCGCCTTCTGGGTATAGGAGGAAAACGGGTGGCCGTAGAGTGCAAGCGACATGGCGAGGTCCCCAACTCGACCACCGGTCTATCAAAAACCGTGGCGCGGCGCTATTGCGAAAACCCTGTCGTCATGGCGAATTCGCGGCCCATCTCGACCAGTTCCTCGAAAACCGTTCCGGCGAAGGAGCGCATGACCGCGATCTCGAACACATCGGCACCGGTGCGCGCCAGATTGGCGCTGACATGGCAGCAGAGCATGGTGCCGGACTGCCCGACCGCAAAGACGTCAGGATGCAGGTCGACGGGCACGCACTTGGCGAGGATCCGGCGGACATTCGGACCGGAGAGACGCAGCAGCGTCCGCCCGTCGCCCTGCTCGAAGAACGACAGGCGCCCGGCATCGAGCATCGCAAAACCGCGCGAAAGGCTATCCGCACCGGATGTTTCCGACACCACCAGCCATTCGGCGGGCCCGACCGTGCGCACCGAGACATCG
>CAZZZI010000372.1:0-3964 GCA_964658415.1 uncultured Sphingomonas sp.
GACACGGGAGGCTGGAACGCTTCCGTTCCGAACGATTTCCCAAAGGAAACCGGCCCTCCGTTCAGCCACCAGCCAGATGACCGGGTTTGCGAACAGGGCGGCTTATACGGGATTCTCTGGGAAAGGCAAGGGAGAGAGGAAGGAATATGAGGAAGTGGCTGTGTCTCCTTCTCCCCGCCGGGGAGAAGGTGGCCCCGAAGGGGTCGGATGAGGGGGCGCTCCTCACGCAATGCATGATGTGCCGCGCGTCCCCCTCATCTGCCCTGACGGGCATCTTCTCCCCGGGGGGAGAAGAGGAAGCAAGCCGCCTGCTCAAATAATCAGATCGGCATCGGATACTGGCGATGAACGGCATTGATCTCCGCCAACACCTCTGTCGACAGCACCAGGTCGCCGGCGCCGATGTTGATCTTCAGCTGCTCCATCGTCGTTGCACCGATAATCGCTGCCGCCATGAACGGACGGGTCAGGCAGAAGGCGATGGCCATGGCCGACGGGTCGAGGCCGTGCTTGCGGGCAATCTCGAGATAGGCCTTGACGGCCGGCTCCTGCAGTGGCTGCAGGCGACCACCGAGATCGCCGTTGATCGCGCCACGCGATCCCTCCGGCTTGGCACCATCGACATATTTGCCGGTGAGAAGGCCGGCGGCCAGCGGCGAATAGGCGAGCAGGCCGACATCCTCGTAGTGCGACAGTTCGGCGAGATCGAGGTCGAAATGCCGGTAGAGAAGATTGTATTCGTTCTGCAGGGTGGCGACGCGGGGGAGGCCCTTCTGCTCGGCGAGCGTCAGGTATTTCTGCGTGCCCCAGGTGGTCTCGTTAGAAAGGCCGATCGCGCGGATCTTGCCTTCCTTCACGCATTCGCCGAGCGTCTCGAGGATGTCCTCGATATTGGCGACGGCAGCCTCGCGGTCTTGTGTGAACGGATTGTAGTTCCAGGCCTGCCGGAAGTGGAAATGGCCCCGGTTCGGCCAGTGCACCTGGTAGAGGTCGATGTAATCGGTCTTCAGCCGCTTCAGGCTGGCCTCGAGCGCCAGGCGGATATTGGCAGCGTCGGCGCCCTGGCCGCCGCGCAGGTAGGGGCGGCCGGAACCGGCGACCTTGGTGGCCAGCACGATGTCCTGGCGCTTGCCTGATTTTTCGAACCAGGTGCCGATATGCTCTTCTGTGCGGCCCTGCGTGTCGGCGGTCGGCGGGGTCACGGGGTACATTTCAGCCGTGTCGAAGAAGTTGATGCCCTTCTCGACGGCGAAATCCATCTGTTCATGGGCCTCGGCCTCGCTGTTCTGCGTGCCCCAGGTCATGGTGCCAAGGCAGATTTGCGAAATCGAAATGCCGGTACGGCCTAAATTCTGATATTTCATAGGGAAACCTTGGATCTTGCGGGGGTGCATGTCGGGGGAGGACGGCGGGAATTTAGGTCGAAATCTCGCAAGTGCAAGAAAAAACAGCGAGCCTTAGCAACTGCAAAAGGCCGGTGCCATCAGGCCCTCGCTCTTGACTCGAGGGACAAGAATGTCGATTGGGAAGCCAAACGAGGATGCTAAACAATGAGTGTTGCTTTCACATTCCCGGGTCAGGGAAGCCAGGCCGTCGGCATGGGGAAGGATCTGGCCGAGCAGTTTCCCGAAGCCCGCGCCGTCTTTGCCGAAGTCGACGATGCGCTCGGCGAGGCGCTGTCCGAGACCATCTTTTCAGGTCCCGAAGACAAGCTGACCCTGACAGCCAATGCCCAGCCGGCGCTGATGGCAGTGTCGATGGCGGCGTTCCGGGTTCTTGAAGCCCGCGGCCTCGATCTCAAGAGCAAGGTCGGCTACGTCGCCGGCCACTCGCTCGGCGAATATTCGGCGCTCTGCGCTGCCGGCACGTTCACGCTCGCCGACACCGCCCGGCTGCTGCGCATCCGCGGCAATGCCATGCAGGCGGCTGTTCCCGTCGGCACCGGCGCCATGGCGGCCATCATCGGGCTGGAGCAGGCCGATGTCGTGGCCGTCTGCGAGGAAGCGTCAGCGCTCGGCGCCTGCCAGATCGCCAACGACAACGGCGGCGGCCAGATCGTCATCTCAGGCGAGAAGGCGGCAATCGAGAAGGCGGCAGCGCTTGCGACCGACAAGGGCGCCAAGCGCGCAATCCTGCTGCCGGTCTCCGCACCGTTCCATTCCAGCCTGATGGCGCCGGCGGCCGATGCCATGCGCGAAGCGCTCGCCAATGTGAAGATGTCCGACCCCGTCGTGCCCGTGATCGCCAACGTCCGTGCGGCCCCGGTCACCGATGCCGGCGAGATTGCCGGGCTTCTGGTCGAGCAGGTCACCGGCCAGGTCCGCTGGCGCGAGACGGTCCAGTGGTTTGCCGAAAACGATGTGACAACGCTTTATGAAATCGGTGCCGGAAAGGTGCTGACCGGTCTTGCCAAGCGTATCGACAAGACCGTGACCGGCATCACTGTCAATTCGCCTGCCGATATCGAAGCCGCGCTGGCCAGCCTCGTCGGCTGACCGCCTGTGCCACCCCGCACGCAACAGTAAGAATGAGGAAACTCACATGTTTGACCTGACCGGCCGCAAGGCCCTGATTACCGGCGCCACCGGCGGCATCGGCGAGGAAATCGCCCGCACGCTGCATGCCCAGGGCGCCATCGTCGGCCTGCACGGGACCCGCGTCGAAAAGCTCGAGGCCCTGGCCGCCGAGCTCGGCGACCGCGTCAAGATCTTCCCGGCCAACCTTTCCGACCGCGCTGAAGTCAAGGCGCTTGCCGCCAAGGCGGAGGCCGAACTCGAAGGCGTCGATATTCTCGTCAACAATGCCGGCATCACCAAGGACGGCCTGTTCGTTCGCATGAGCGACGAGGACTGGGACAATGTCATCGAGGTCAACCTGACCTCGACCTTCCGTCTCACCCGCGAGCTGACGCACCCGATGATGCGCCGCCGCTATGGCCGCATCATCAACATCACCTCGATCGTCGGGACGACCGGCAATCCCGGCCAGGCCAACTACTGCGCCTCGAAGGCCGGCATGATCGGCATGACGAAGTCGCTGGCCCAGGAAATTGCCACGCGCAACGTCACCGTGAACTGTGTCTCGCCGGGCTTCATCGCCAGCGCCATGACCGACAAGTTGAACGACAAGCAGAAGGATGGCATCATGGGGGCCATCCCGATGAAGCGCATGGGTACCGGTAGCGAAATTGCTGCGGCCGTCGCCTATCTCGCATCCACGGAAGCAGCCTACGTGACGGGGCAGACGCTGCACGTCAACGGCGGCATGGCCATGATCTGAAATGGAAATTGCTGCTGGGGCGGAATTTTGTCCCCAACAGCTTGCCAGCCGGGCCCGCAGGGTTGATTTTCAGGCTTTGCGACAGAGATAAAGCATGTTAATCGGGCCATGACTGTGAACAGTCGTCCCGAATGTGCAGATTCTACATGCCGTTAATCAGCGGTTCTGTGGTATCTCAAGCCGGGTTGAACGGGTTTGCCAACGGCGCTCCGATTGAGCGCTGCAGGTTGAAAACAGGGTAGGGATGCCAGACGGCATCCTGATCAGGAAATAAGGTCGAGGAAACCGACATGAGCGATATCGCAGAACGCGTGAAGAAAATTGTTGTTGATCATCTGGGCGTCGACGCCGACAAGGTTGTTGAAGGCGCCAGCTTCATCGACGACCTGGGTGCGGACTCGCTCGACACTGTCGAACTGGTCATGGCATTCGAAGAAGAATTCGGCGTTGAAATCCCGGACGACGCTGCCGACTCCATTCTCACGGTTGGCGACGCTGTAAAGTTCATCGAAAAGGCTCAGGCATAATAGCTTGACGTCATCAAAGGGCGGGCTCACGGAGTCCGCCCTTTTTCGTCCGGCCGGTCCGGACTCTCCACAAGTTTTGCATGGAATGCGCGAAGACAGGGGCTGAGGGCGATGAGACGTGTCGTTATCACGGGTACCGGCATGGTATCTCCTTTGGG
>CAZZZI010000373.1:0-3962 GCA_964658415.1 uncultured Sphingomonas sp.
GCGGGTCTTTATTATGGCTATCGCCGAGTGAGTGCCCCTTACCGTGGTATTCTGGCCTCTAGGGCGGGCTTGCAATGGCGTCCTTGCGGAAGCCTCACTGTCCATTGCTGTAGCGAAACCTAGAGATTCAACGTCAAATTGTCAAGGTCGATTTCGGGCAATGGACTAAGGGATTGTCTTTCGCTTGTAGTAACATGTTTTCAAAAGAGCCTTTATAAGCTCGCGTTTTCGATAGTGAGCCATGTCGATCTCCAGTCGATAAGCGCTTTTTACGACAAACTCGACATGAATGTCTTCTGCTCGGCTGGGATAGAGATAGTAGAAAACTGCGTATCGGCTCCCCGAGGTAGGTTGACGCTCGGTAATCGCCATATTGCTTTTACCATTCCGGTCCTTCGAAAGCCAGGATGGGAAATTCTCGTTCATCATCGTTCGGCATAGTGTGGGAAGGTCCGCAGATGCCAGATGCCTGACAGGGCAAAATTCGCGCCACCGCCCACCTTCATCAACAAACCTGAATTCGATCGCCTCGGCGGTGTCCATTTTGGAATAGACATGACAGGTGAATGAAACACGCACGATTAGGTCGGATTCGCTGGGCCCGTGGCCCGCCAAAGCATGTCGAAATGGCTGGAGGTGGTGGTTCGAATATTCCACCGAGCGAGACGTTATGGACTGATGGTTGGCGGGAGTGTGGGTCAATCAAATTTCCGCACGATCTGCATTGACCACCTGTTCTGCAGGAATTCCCGCCAACCTTGTGTCAAGGCAGGGAGCTTTCCAGGTCCATGTTTCTATGCATAGTTGCATTCGCTGGCGTGTGCAACAGCGCGCGATTAGTGCCCCGTATCTTCAACGTGGCTAAGATCGAGAACCCATCCGTCTCTTGCATGCAAAGAGATACGGTCGCAGTTAGGGCATAACAGCACAGTTGCGCTTCCCGCCCCTCGTCCCCAGTTGATGGGGACACGCCGCCACTCGCCTGTTTCATTCTTTTCCAACTCCGGGCATGGTCTGCCGCAATGAGTAACGATTCCTCCGATCTGTTCGGCGCGCTCTTCGAAGCGCCGCCGCTGACACGTACCGTGCCCGTTCTGGTGCCGATGCCGGCGCCTAGGCCATACTCCTATGCGGTGCCTGAGGGCATGGCGGTCGAGCCGGGCTCGGTGGTGCAGGTGCCGCTCGGGCCGCGTCAGGTGGTCGGGGTGGTTTGGGACGGCGGCGACGACAACGGCGTCGATCCGAAGAAGCTGCGGCCCATTACCCGCGTTTTCGATTGCCCGCCGCTTGCCAAGGAGATGCGCGATTTTATCGATTGGGTCGCGACCTATACCCTGTCGCCCCCCGGCCATGTCGCGCGCATGGCGCTGCGCGTGCCGGCGGCCTTCGATCCGGAGCCGATGGTCGAGGGCCTGCGCTTTGTCGGCGGTACGCCGGAGCGGCTGACCCCGGCCCGCAGCCGTGTGATGGAGATGGCCGTCGGGGCGCCGTCCTGGACGCGGACGGGCCTGGCGCATGCGGCCGGCGTCTCGACCAGCGTTATCGACGGTCTGGTCACGCAGGGTATCTTCGAGACCGTTTTTCTGACGCCGCCGCCGGTCGTTGCAAAGCCCGATCCGGATTTCGTCGCCGCAAGGCTCGAGGGGCCGCAGAAGCAGGCGGCGGTTGAGGTCATCGACGAGGTGAGGAAAGGCACGTTCTCGGTCTCGCTGATCGACGGCATCACCGGCTCGGGCAAAACGGAAGTCTATTTCGAGGCCATCGCCGAGACGCTGCGTCAGGGGCGGCAGGTGCTGATCCTGCTGCCGGAAATTGCCCTGACGGCCAGTTTCCTCGAGCGTTTCCAGCAGCGGTTCGGCGCCAAGCCGGCCGAGTGGCATTCCGAGCTTGCCCCACGGACGCGGGAAAAGGTCTGGCGGCAATCGGTGACCGGCGACGTGCGCGTG
Source organism: uncultured Sphingomonas sp. (assembly GCA_964658415.1). Classification (GTDB taxonomy): domain Bacteria; phylum Pseudomonadota; class Alphaproteobacteria; order Rhizobiales; family Rhizobiaceae; genus Rhizobium. The sequence continues at coordinate 1,947 of CAZZZI010000373.1, forward strand.
GTGGCCGGTGCGCGCTCGGCGCTGTTCCTGCCGTTCGAGGATCTCGGGCTAATTATCGTCGACGAGGAGCACGACCCTGCCTACAAGCAGGAGGATCGCGTCTTCTACAATGCCCGTGACATGGCCGTGGTGCGCGCCCGGATCGGCGATTTCCCGGTGGTGCTGGTTTCCGCGACGCCCTCGGTCGAAAGCCAGGTCAATGGCCAAAGCGGCCGCTACAGCACCATCCATTTGCCCACCCGGTTCGGCGATGCGGCGTTGCCCGACCTGCACCTGGTCGACATGAGACGGCACGCGCCGGATCGCGGCGGTTTCCTGTCGCCGGTGCTGTTGCGCGCCGTCGGCAAGACGGTGGCTGACGGGCACCAGGCGCTGTTGTTCCTCAACCGGCGCGGCTATGCGCCGCTCACCCTTTGCCGCGTCTGCGGCCACCGCTTCCAATGCCCGCAATGCTCCAGCTGGCTGGTCGAGCACCGCTTTCGCCAGCAGCTGCAGTGCCATCAGTGCGGCTATGCCGAGCGGACGCCGGAAGCCTGCCCGGAATGCGGGACCTTCGATCATCTCGTCGCCTGCGGCCCGGGGGTCGAGCGCATCGCCGAGGAGGTGGAGAAGCATTTTCCGGATGCCCGCACCATCGTGCTCTCCTCCGATATCCTCGGCGGCGTCAAGCGGCTGCGGATCGAGCTCGATGCCATTGCCAAGGGCGAGGCTGACATCGTCATCGGCACGCAGCTGGTGGCCAAGGGCCATAACTTTCCGCTGATGACGCTGGTGGGCATCGTCGACGCCGATATCGGCCTTGCCAATGGCGATCCGAGGGCTGCCGAGCGGACGTTCCAGCTGCTCAGCCAGGTGACCGGACGCGCCGGTCGCACCGGGCTGAAGAGCCATGGCCTGCTGCAGACCTACCAGCCGCAGCATCCCGTCATGCAGGCGATCGTCTCTGGCGATTCCGCAGCCTTCTACGACCGCGAGATCTCGGAGCGCGAGAGAGCCTTCCTGCCGCCGTTCGGACGGCTGGCCTCGATCATCGTTTCGGCCGAAACCCGCCAGGACGCCGAGACCCATGCCCGCGGCTTGCGCAATGCAGCGCCTGCGGTGTCGGGCATCGCCGTGCTCGGGCCGGCGGAGGCGCCGCTGGCGCTGGTGCGCGGCCGGCACCGCTTCCGGCTTCTGGTGCACGGGCGACGCAATTCCGACATGCAGGGTTTTTTGCGGACGCTTCTGGCCCAGGGGCCGAAGGAGCGGGGGTCGGTGCACGTGCAGCTGGACATCGATCCGCAGAGCTTTTTGTAAGGGCGAGGCCCCCTTTTCCCATCAGGCCTAGATGGGGCTGAGGTCTCACGCTATCGACCGGTAGCGAACCGAGAGCGACTTTGGCGGCAGCGAGTTGCTCCGCCAACATTTCCTCGACAAGTGGTTCGTGTCATAAGGCCGGCAAAGCATCAGGTGATTTGGGGACGATTATGGAGTTTTATTTTCCGACGGAACAGGGAGAGCAGCTCGCCTATTGCGCGGCGGCGGCGACGATCTTGCTGGGCCTCGTCATGATGTTCGCGCCAGGATACGCCTATCGCTTCCTCGGCCTGCAACCGCGCGAGGGGCGGCTCGGCGCCTATGCCGAAAGCCGGTCGATCGGCGGCACCTATATCGGCCTCGGCCTGACCGCGATCCTGCTCGCCCAGCCGATGGTCTACCTGGCGCTCGGGGCATCCTTCGTGTTCGCTGCCTTCGGACGCATCCTGTCGCTGATGTCGGACCGGGGAAACGTGGTTGCCAACCTCGTCATGCTTGTCCTTCAGGTCACCCTTGCAGCTTTGCCGATCATCTACTTTCTTGGCTGGGTCTGAGCAAAAAACTGACCTGCGCCAACTGGTCGCGGGCAGATTTCGGGTTTTTCCGGCAGAAATCCCCGCGAAAGGCGCAATCAGGACCGAGGTGTGTTGCGAGTCTCAACTTCGTATGTTAGACGGGCTCGGAAATGGGAAGAAGCGGGGGCATCTCCCGCGGATTTCT
>CAZZZI010000374.1:0-3944 GCA_964658415.1 uncultured Sphingomonas sp.
CGATGAAAAAGCGCCCATCCGGGCTTTCATCCCGATCCCGTCTTCCTAGATAGCCGGGATCAGGCCTTGATGCGGATCGTGCATGGCCAATTTCGGGGTCTTTGCATGAGTGTGGTTGCTTCCTTTCTCTATCGTGATGGCGTGCGGGCTGAGAGCGTGTCGCTTGCGGACGCGGCACCGCCGTCGGCCGAGAACGAGTTCATCTGGATCGGGCTGCATGAGCCGACCTTCGAGGAGCTGGATACCCTGCAGCGGGATTTCGGCCTGCACCGGCTTGCCGTCGAGGACGCCCTCAACACCAGCCAGGTTCCGAAGGTGGACGTCTATGGCGAGCAGCTGTTCGTGCTGGTCAAGACCGCCCATCTGACGGGCGACGACATCGAGTATGGCGATACGGCGATCTTCGTCGGCAAGCGCTACATCATCACCGTCCGGCACGGGTCCGACCGGGGCCACAGCAAGTTGCGCGGGCAGCTCGAGGAAGCGCCGCAGCTTCTGACCCACGGCAGCGACTATGTGCTGCACGCGATCATCGACTTCATCGTCGATGGCTACCTGCCCGTCGTGCAGACGATCGAGGATCATGTGCTCGGCATGGAGAGCCGGATGCTCGAATCCTTTCTCGAGCGGTCGCAGATCACGCGCCTGTTCCAGCTACGCCGCCAGGTGATCCTGTTCCAGCGCGTGCTCGGGCCGATGTCGGAGCTGTGCGGAAAGCTTGTCCATCTGGATCTCCCCTGCCTCGACCTCGAAGCCAAGCCCTATTTCCGCGACGTGCTCGACCATGTCCACCGGGTGGAATCGATGGTGTCAGGCCTGCGCGACGTCATCACGTCGGTCTTCGAGGCCAGCAACCTGCTTGAGCAGCAGCGCCAGGGCGCGATCACCCGGCAGCTGGCCGCCTGGGCGGCTATCCTTGCCGTGCCGACCGCCATTGCCGGCATCTACGGCATGAATTTCGAGAACATGCCGGAGCTGAAGACGGAATACGGCTATTACATCGTGCTCGGTGTCATCCTGGTGTTGTGCGGCGGGCTTTATATGCGGTTTAAAAAGACCGGCTGGATCTGAGAGGCGCTTGGACGCCTTGAATAGCCCGCAAGCCGCTCCCAGTTATAGATCATGTCCACGCACCCGACGCCCACCTTCGAGCACCACATCACGATCTCCCCCCGGGATATCGACCACATGGGGCATGTCAACAACGCCGTCTATCTGCAATGGGTGCAGGAAACCATTGTCAGCTACTGGAAGCATATCGCGCCGCTCGATGCCCGCGCGGGGCTGCTCTGGGTCGCGCTGAAGCACGAGATCACCTACCGCGCTCCCCTCTTCCTCGACGACGACGTCGAGGCGCTGGTGACGGCGACAGAGACGCGCGGATCGCGGGCCTCGTTCAAGACCATCTTCAAGCGCGGCAAGGACGTGTCGGCCGAAGTCATCAGCTCCTGGTGCTGCATCGATGCCGCGACCCGCAAGCCGAAGCGCGTCGCGCACGACATCGTCCGCAAGTTTCTGCCGGACTGAGGCCTGCCTCTCACACCGTATAGCTCAGCGCCGCGTAGTAGGACTTGCCGTAGCCGGCGATCCGCTCGGCCCGGTCGAGGCCGTTGACGATCCGGCGCGCATTCACCCAGTCATGCTTCGTCTTGTTGAAGTAATCGGCGAGCTTGTGGCCAGTGAAGCTGCCATTCAGCATTCCGTAGAAGAGCACCCGGATCGCCACGTCGAGATCGAGCGCCAGATCGGGGTCGCCCACGAGGTCGACGCCGATCGCATCGCCGAGCGTCTGGTAATTGGCCTTGAAGGTGATCTGCACCAGGCCGCGGCCGAACCAGTATTTGCCATCGGCATCTTTTCGCCAGTAGGGCGTCTTCACCCAGGACAGCTTGCCCGCATCCCAGGCCGCCTCGAGCCTGGCTGCCGCCTGCTCGTCGCTGTTGGCGAGCGTCTCGCGGACCGGCTGCATGGTGTAGGCGGATTCGTGATAGGCAGTCGCCAGGACATAGGCGAGCCAGCGGTCGTCGCTCTTGGCATGGTCCTTTTCCCAGGCATCGAGAACCGCCTCGTGGCCCGCGACCTGGGAGCCGGTCAGGCCATCCGGATAGAGCTTTTCGCGGATCTGGTCGAAGAAGAAGTCGCGGTTGAAACCCATCTGTCTTTCTCCCTTGCCTTGCACACGGCAGGCCGCGTCACCGACAGGTGTCGCGCGCCGTATCCTTCCAATCTGATCTGATTCACGCCAGAGCGACACAACCCCAGGGGCGTATCTGGCCTGCCGTCGCGGCATCGCGGATTGAAAATGCATCCGTCGAAGCCCGGGACTGGCGGCGCCCGGGCCGGTCAGGCGGTAGGGCAGCGACAATTTTCACAACTTCAATCGGTTTAAACAAAATTCAATCGTTTAATGTGTTTAACCCTCTGATTTACAACTGCTTTAGTGTGTGGAACTATTGATGTCACAAAGTCGTTATGTGCCAGTCAAATCCAACGAGGTGCCCCATGCCGAAGCCAGATCACGCCGCAAAGACCGTTACCCAGGATATTTTCGAGCGCCACGAAAACGAATGGCGCCAGATGCAGAGCCGCGAGACCGCATCGAAGCCTGCAACCCTGGCGAAACAGGCCTGATATCGCCGGGCAGCCCGGCGCTGCCCGCGACCCCGCCTCTCAGATGCCGCGAACCCTCGGTTCGCCAACGCCCTCCAGCATCAGCGCCGTCAGCGCGCAGACCAGGGCATCGAGCCGGTCCGGCGAACGGCCGGACGACAATCCATCCGCCCCGAAATCACACATCTGATCTTCCAGCGCCGGAAAATGCCCGGCATGGGCAACGCGGCCCTGCTCGTAAAGCGCTGCCACCGGCTCCGCCCGCAAAAACTTGCCGCGCGTAGCACGCACCGTCGTGACCGCGAGATTGGCGTCGATGCTGCGCAGCATGGCGGTCACCATATCGCCGCCCTGGTTGATCTCGGCGACGATCCGGTCGGCATCGAAGCGCCTGTAGGCCTTGACGACAGCCCCAGCCCAGGTGGCAGGGCTCGCCCCTTCCACCGAACAATCGGCAAGCACCACCGCCCGCCCCGATCCGTCCAGCCCGGCAACGACGATGCCGCAGCAGGCATTCGGACCGGCTGAGGCCGGCGGATCGACCGCCACGACGATGCGGCGGAGCGGACCGGTCAGTTTTTGCACCAGCGCCGCGATGGCGTCGCGCTTCCACAATCCGTCCTCGCGATCCTCGATCAGCTCGCCGTCGAGCTCCTGCCGGCCGAGCCGCGTGCCGCCGTAGCGGGCGGCCAGCGCCGCGATGAAGCCCGGCGCCAGATTTCCGGCATTGGAGACGGTCGACAGCCGCGTCACCACGCTGCCGGGATCAGCCAGCAGCGCCTTCAGCAACGGCACCGGGCGCGGCGTCGTCGTGACCAGCTGGCGCGGGTGATCGCCGAGACGCAGGCCGAACTGCAGCATGTCGAAGGTTTCCTGGCCGTGCTTCCATTTGGCGAGCTCGTCGCACCAGGCATAGTGGAACTGCGGTCCGCGCAGGCTTTCCGGATCCTCCGAGGAGAAGATCTGGGCGACGGCGCCGTTCGGCCAGACCAGCCGGCGCCGGGAAATCTCGAAATCGGGCCGCTTCAGCCGGGCGATGCGGCAGATGCCCGAGATGCCGTCGATCATCACCTCGCGGGCATCGCCGAGCGTTTCGGCGACCAGCGCGATGCGCAGATCGGAGCGTTCGCCTGATGAGGCAAGCCCGTGCACCCATTCGGCCCCGGCCCGCGTCTTGCCGGACCCGCGACCGCCAAGCAGCAACCAGCTGTGCCAGTCGCCTTGCGGCGGCCGCTGGTGATCGCGCCCGGCGATCTCCCAGTCCCTGGCCGGAAGATATTCGGCCGCGAGCGCCGCAAGGACGGCATCGCAGTCGATGTCTGAAGCCATTCCCT
>CAZZZI010000375.1:0-3940 GCA_964658415.1 uncultured Sphingomonas sp.
GGAGCGGGGGCGTTCTCAAGGTCCGGTCGGAATGGAATGCGGGCCGGTGTATGCGGCTTGTGGGAGTTTATCCGGCGTTGAACGGTGACGAGGGGTTGATCGTGGCGTATCCGGATAGAGCGAAAGAAATCGACTGTGATGCTTAGATCCGAGTTTCCATCAGTACGAGTTATGATGCTGGGCATGGCGTTGATCGTGCCGACCGCTTTTGCAGTGCCTGCTCTGGCCTTTGACATAAACGCCGGTGTTTCGAAGGAATCGGGACCCTTCGACCTCTTCAAATTCGGCTTCAAGGCTTACAAAAACGGCCAGAAGGAAGAGGCCGTCGAAGCCTACAAATATGCGGCCGAGAAGGGCCATACGGGCTCGCGCTGGGCGCTTGCCAACATGTATGCCGACGGCGACGGTGTTGCGCAGGACGATTTCGAAGCCTTCAAGATCTACAACGAGATTGCCCAGCAGGGCGTCGAGCCGGGCTCGGAAGATACCGGCTTCTTCATCAATGCGCTGCTTTCGCTCGCCAACTACTACAAGAGCGGCATTCCGAACACGCCCGTCAAAACCGACCTCAATCAGGCCCGCCAGCTGTATTTCCAGGTGGCGTCGACCTTCGGCATCGCCGAGGCGCAGTTTCAGCTGGCGAAGATGATGCTGTCGGGCGAGGGTGGCACACCCAACGTCCAGCAGGCCAAGAAATGGCTCAACCAGGCCCGCAAGAGCGGCCATCCCGGTGCCATGGCCGTTTTTGGCAACATCCTCTTCCAGGAAGGCCAGTCGACGCGCGGCCTCGCCTTCATGACCGCCGCCCTCGACAAGTGCAAGCCGAAGGATTGTCCCTGGATGGAAGACCTTCAGGAGCAGGCGTTCTCGGTTGCCAACGAGAATGACCGGCGCAACGCCGTCGTCATGGCCCACAAGCTCGACGTAACAGCTGCGGAATAGCCTTAGCGGTGCATGGCTCGGCCGATAGGCGGCAGGGCAATCCGGCTACTCCTGCCGACAGGCCGCTCGCTATGTTCCAGAGCAATGCATCGGGCCTGACCAGCAACCACTTTTAGTCGCTGCGAGGATCCCAGGCCAAGGTTTTGACCTCGGCTTTCGTTTCGAGGGTCCTTCCAGCAGTATCGTGCTTCAACGCTTTATGCGGCAAAATCGAAATGTGCCACGACCGGCACGTGGTCCGACGGCTTTTCCCAGGCGCGGACGTGTTTTTCGACGGATGCGGAGGTCATCCGGTCGGCGGCCTCGGGAGACAGCATCAGGTGATCGATGCGGATGCCGTTGTTCTTCGGCCAGGCACCGGCCTGATAATCCCAGAACGTATAGAGTTTGGTCGCGTCCGAGGTGGCGCGCAGGGCATCTGTGAGGCCGAGATTCTCCAGCCGGCGGAAGGCCTGGCGCGTCTGCGGCAGGAACAGCGCGTCGTTTGCCCAGACCTTCGGGTCGAAGCAATCCTGCGGTTCCGGAATGACGTTGTAGTCGCCGGCGAGAATCAAGGGTTCCTCGAGAGCCAGGCGGCCGGCGGCAAAGGCCTGCAGGCGCTCCATCCAGGCCAGCTTGTAGGGGTATTTTTCCGTGTCGATCGGGTTTCCGTTCGGCAGGTAGAGGCAGCCGACGCGCAAGCTGCGGCTTCCCGATATCGAGAAGGTGGCCTCGATGAAGCGCGATTGCTCGTCCGTGTCATCGCCCGGAAGACCGCGGATCACCTCGTCGGGCACCTGCTTCGACAGGATGGCGACGCCGTTGAAGCCTTTCTGGCCGTGGGTTTCGACGTGATAGCCGAGTGCCTCGATCTCCGCCCGGGGAAAACCTTCGTCGACCGACTTAATCTCCTGCAGGCAGGCGATGTCGGGGCTGGAATCCGTCAGCCACTGGCGCAGGTTATCGATGCGGGCCTTGATGCCGTTGATGTTCCAGGTGGCGATTTTCATGGGCGGGGGACTCCTTGGATTGCCCCTTTTATCGCCAGCGCCGGCGCTTGGCCATCGGCTTCACGACAAAAGAAAACCGGCCGGCGGCTGGGCCATCGACCGGTTGGATGGGGCGGCCTCTCAGATCAGACCGAGAAGCTTGTGCCGCAGCCGCAGCTGGCGACGGCGTTCGGATTGTTGATCTGGAAGGACTGTCCGAGCAGGTTGTCGACGAAATCGATCTGCGAGCCCTCCATGTAGATAAGCGACAGCTTGTCGATGAAGACGGTGGCGTCGCCCTTGGCAACGATGATGTCGTCCTCGGCTGGGGCCTCGACCAGGTCGAACTTGTAGGAGAAGCCGGAGCAGCCGCCGCCTTCGACGGCAACGCGCAGCGCGCTCTTGCCGGCCTCGGCGCTGACGATCGCGGCAATGCGCTTGGCGGCGGAATCCGAAAGGGTTACACTTGTTTCGGTCATGATGTCCTCCTGCCGGGGTCAAGGCCCGGAGAGAATGAGTTGCGGATGGCGTTCAAACGCCTGATATCGAACAAGGTTATCACCAAAGTCCGGGTAGCGACAGCAAGAGTTGGGAGTTTTGGCCGGACTGCTTTGCCGTTCTTCGAAACTGTAGGTATGAAGGCCGGGAAGCGGCGTCAATGGCCAGAGGCCGAGATGGATGGATTATGACGATCGACAGGCATGCATTGGGTTTCGGAACGGGCGAACGGGCGATCTATGCCGCAGACCCCTGGACCACGCGCGGCCGGCTTTACGAGGAATCGTCGAGCCCGACCCGCTCCGACTTCCAGCGCGACCGCGACCGCATCGTCCACACCACGGCCTTCCGGCGGCTCAAGCACAAGACGCAGGTGTTCATCGCCCAGGATGGCGATCATTACCGCACGCGCCTGACCCACACGATCGAGGTGGCGCAGGTGGCAAGGGCGCTCGCCCGCGCCCTGAGGCTGGACGAGGATCTGGCCGAGGGCGTGGCGCTGGTCCATGATTTCGGCCACACGCCCTTCGGCCACACCGGCGAGGACGCGCTGCACGAGATGCTGCAGCCCTATGGCGGCTTCGATCACAATGCCCAGTCGCTGCGGATCGTCACCAAGCTGGAGCGGCGCTATGCCGAGTTCGACGGGTTGAACCTCACCTGGGAGACGCTGGAAGGGCTGGTGAAGCATAATGGACCGCTGCTCGGGCCTGACGGCCAGGGCACGCATGGTCCGGTGCCGCAGCCGATCCTCGACTATTGCGAGCTGCATGATCTGGAGATCGGTAGCTATGCCAGCCTCGAGGCGCAGACGGCGGCGATTGCCGACGATATCGCCTACAACACCCATGACATCGACGACGGCCTGCGCTCCGGCTATCTGAGCTTCGAGATGCTGGAGGATATTCCGTTCCTGGCCGGATTGATGGCTGAGGTCCGGGACCGCTATCCCGGCCTCGAGGCCAGCCGCTTCACCCACGAGATCATGCGCCGGCAGATCACCCGCATGGTCGAGAACGTGATCTCGGTGGCGCAGGCGAACCTTGCCGACATCCGCCCGATGAGTGCGGATGACATCCGCAACGCCGGCCGGGTGATGGTCGCCTTCTCGCCCGAGATGGCCGAGACCGACCGGCAGATCAAGGCGATGCTCTTCAAGCGGATCTACCGGCATCCCGACATCATGCGGATCCGTGCCGGTGCTGCGCAGATCGTCACCGACCTTTTCCACGCCTATATGGCCGATCCGCGCGAGATGCAGAGCCACTACTGGGTGGATCATATTTCCGGCCTCGCCGAAGCCGCCAGGGCAAGGCATGTGGGCGATTATCTCGCCGGCATGACCGATACCTACGCCATCAGCGCCCACAGGCGCTTGTTTGACCAGACTCCCGATTTGCGTTAGGCACCGCTCGCCGACGGATGGCCGCCTGAAACCTTCCATGCTTGGAACTGATTATGAACCTATTCACAGACTTCGAAGCCAGAGTTAAGCTCGCCCTTGAAGATATTGATATCATCAAGGAAAAGCG
>CAZZZI010000376.1:0-3933 GCA_964658415.1 uncultured Sphingomonas sp.
GATCAGCCGCAGGCCGCGAAACCAGAGCAAATAGGTGAAGGCCGCGCCGATCAGACCGAGATAGAGAAAGCCGATGACGTTCGCAGCCGTCAGCGGCGGCAGGCTCGGCTCCACCAGGAGTGCCACTGGGGCCAGCAGCAGTCCGCCCGCCGTCAGCTGCCAGGCCGTGAAGGTCAGCGGCGAAACCGGCGGCTTCCAGTGGCGGCTGAGAACGGTACCCAGTGCCATCGACAGCGCGCCGGCAAGGCCCGCGACGATACCGACGGGATCGAGTGCCGCGCCCGGCCGCAGCACCAGCAGGGCAACGCCGCAAAGCCCGGCCGCACCGGCCAGCAGCGCAATAGGCCGCACCGGCGTGCCCATGACGATGCGAGAAAGCGCAATGACGATCAGCGGCTGGACGGCGCCGACCGTTGCCGCCACGCCGCCGGGCAAGCGATAGGCTGAGACGAACAGGAAGCCCCAAAACAGCGAGAAATTGAGGGCGCCCAGCACCAGGCTCTTCCACCACCAGGCACCCTGCGGCCATTGCCGGACAATGAGCAGCAGCAGGAGGCCGGCGGGAAGCGCGCGCAGGGCTGCGACCGTCAGCGGCACGCCGGGCGGCAGAAGCTGTGTCGTGACGATGTACGTCGATCCCCAGATGGCGGGCGCCAATGCGGTCAGGACAACATCGCGGGCATTGGACATGGCAACTCTCCATCTATCTTGACCTCAAGATAGATGGAGAAATCTTGACGTCAAGATAAATTGTCGCATAGTAAGCGCATGGATCACGTCGACCTCATTCTGGAACAGTGGCAGCGCGAGCGCCCCGACCTCGACACCGCTGCGATGGGGCTTCTCGGCCGCCTTACCCGCCTGCATGCCCATCTGTCGCGCGAGATCGAAAGCGTGCTTGGCGAGCACGACCTGTCACGCCCAAGCTTCGACGTCCTGGCGACGCTGCGCCGGTCCGGCGCGCCCTATCGCCTGTCTCCCGGCGATCTGCTGGCGGCGACGATGGTGACCTCCGGGACCATGACCAACCGCATCGACCAGCTGGAAAAGCGGGGGCTCGTCTGCCGCCTGTCCAACCCGCCGGACGGTCGCAGCTTCCTGATCGGCCTGACGGACGAGGGCCTGTCGCTGATTGATAGGACGGTGACCGCGCATGTGGCCAACCAGCAGAGGATCACGGCCTGCCTCAGCCCGGACGAGTTTGCCGCGCTGGACGGACTGCTGGCGCGCTATCTGGCGCATTTCGAGCCGGCGGCATCGAAGGAATAGCTGCAGGCAGGATGCCTGCTCAGACTGCTGAAAAAAGTAGTGTCTAAGAACTCAGCGGGTCAACGGGGAACTGAGCCGGTTGCCAAACTCCCCCTCATCTTCGCCCTCGCTAGGGTACAGTCAGCTCAAGTCCTTGCGCTGAAAGAGTCTTTTGACACGACAGACGTCGTGTCGCTGGATCCCCGCCACAAGGGCGAGGATGAGGGAGAGTCGGGTATCGCTCTCGTCAAACAAGCTTCTTCCGGGTTTGTTAGGGTCTGGGCAGGTCCCGCGATGAGCGGCCCACACGGCCGGCATCAGATGTCGAGATCGACCCAGACGGCGGCGTGATCGGAGGCCGCCTGTTCGGGCGCGGTGAGTTCGGCATAGGTTTCCCAGCGCTTTGGCTTGACGCCCGGCCAGACGCCCTTGCGGAAGACGCCACCCTTTTCAATCTTTGCAAACAGCTTTGGCGACAGGAAGAGATAGTCGATCTTGTTGCCGGCATTGCCGAGACCGAAGGTGCCGGGAAAGCCGCCGTCATCGAAATTCGGATGGGTGAAGGCATCTTTCAGCGTGCTGTCGACGAGCGGCTCCAGTTGCGCGCTGTCAGGCGTATCGTTGAGATCGCCGATCAGGGCAATATACTCGAAGCCGCCGGCCAGCAGGTCCTCGTAGACGGCCCCGGCGCGTTCAGCCTGTGCACGGCGCCGGGCATTAGACGACTGCGGGCTGCCGAAGCCCTTGCTCTTGAAGTGATTGAGCAGGACGACCAGCGTCGTGCCCTTGGGCGTCGTGATGAAATATTCCGGGCAATCGCGCGAGAATATCAGGTTGCCATCGGCGCTTCTGTCATCGACGTGGCTGCGCATCAGCCCGAGCGTGAAATGTTCGCGCGTCATCAATCCGACGTCGATCCCACGCTCGTCATTGCCATCGATCACCATCACCTGATGAAACGGCTTGCCGGATACCGCCGGAAGAACCTGCTCGTTGAAGGCCGACAACACCGGACGGCTCTCGACCTCGACGACCCCAAGCACGTCGGCCTCGAGATCGCTCATCACTCTTGCGGTGTTGCGCATCGCCTGTTCGCTGACCGGTGCATCGCGCAGTTCGAGCGATCCGACCCAGTCCGATCTGCCGTTGGCTGTGACGATGACGCCGCCGGCATGCGGCCGTGTCAAAAGCTTGCCGCGATTGCGCCTGAGGATGACGAAAGGGCCGGTGTCGCTGTTTTCCATGCCGAGTTCGACAATGAGGGCCGCCATCCGCGTCTTGTCGGCCGCGCTGTAGGTCACCTGCCCCAGCAAGCCGTTGAGCGCAGCGAATTTCTCGAGCACGGGCTTGCCATCGGCCCACGTGTCGAGGTTCATCGCCTTGGCGCGGTCAAACAGATTTTCGACGTTGAAAGATGCCAGGCGCATGGAAGGCTCCCACACATTGCAAGAGGTAGCTTTAGCATCCCTATGTTGCAATTCGATGTCAGCATGCAAACTTAGGTGGAGTACCCTGATGAAGCCGGCCCGCCTAAAACAGCGTGCCCTGCTTCGGCGGTTCGACGGCTCCAGCGGGCTCGGTCGGCCTCGGCGGTCGCTTCTTGATCGGCGCGCCGCCGGTCGGTGCAGGTGTCGTGCCGTCTTCGCTGGTGACGGCACCGATCCGCCCGTCTGCGAACTCGATCGACAGGGCAGCGCCCGCCGATAGAAGCGCGGCTGAGGAGACGGGGCGGTCGTCTTCGTCCCGGACGACGGCATAGCCGCGTTTCAGGACATTCTTGTAGGACAGAGACTGCAGCACGCGGTCCTGCGCGACGATGATGCTGCGTGCCTCGCTCAGACGGTGGCGGATAGCGGTGTCGGAGTGGCGGGAGAGATTGGCGAGGCGGTCGCGGAAGCTGCGGGCCTGGGTCGTCAGCCGCGCCGGCACGCCGCGCATGGCGACATCGGCATTCGACAGGCGCTTGTGGCTGTCCGCCAGCAGCCGTTCGACCCGGCGCTCGGCGCGCACCATCCGCTCGGCGAGCATCTGGCGCTTCTCGGAGATGCGGCCGGACAGAAGCTCGGGACGCAGATGGGCGGCGGCGCGCTCAAAGCTGCGGCGCTTGTTGAGCGTGTTGAGTTCCAGGCCACGGCCGAGGCCGGCTGCGGTTTCGTCGAAGCGGCGGCGCGGCAGGGCCAGCAGCTGGTCGAGCGACGGCAGGGCACGCACCAGGGCGCGCACGGCCTGGCCGCGATGATCCATATGGCGGCGGATGCCGGTCTGCAGGCGGGCCGACAGCCCGGCCGCCTGCGCCTCGAGCTCCGCCCTGACCGGCACCGCCATTTCGGCTGCACCCGTCGGCGTCGGCGCGCGGACATCGGCGGCGTAGTCGATCAGCGTCCAGTCGGTCTCGTGGCCGACGGCTGATATCAGCGGGATCGTGCTTTCGGCAGCCGCCCGCACGACGATCTCGTCGTTGAAGCTCCAGAGGTCCTCAAGGCTGCCGCCGCCGCGCGCGACGATCAGCACGTCCGGGCGGGGCGTGGGTCCGCCGGGCGCAAAGGCATTGAACCCCCTGATGGCGTTGGCGACCTCCAGCCCGGAGCCCTCGCCCTGGACCTTCACCGGCCAGACCAGCACATGGACGGGGAAACGGTCGGCGATGCGGTGGAGGATGTCGCGGATGACGGCCCCGGTCGGCGA
>CAZZZI010000377.1:0-3925 GCA_964658415.1 uncultured Sphingomonas sp.
GTCTGCGCTACGGGCCGCAGGGCACGGTCGTCGAATGGGTGCAGGAGGAGAGCTATTTCTTCCGCCTGTCGCAGTACCAGGACAAGCTGCTGGCGCTCTACGAAAGCGATCCCGATTTCATAGGCCCCTCCGAGCGCCGCAACGAGGTGATGTCCTTCGTCAAATCGGGGCTGCGCGACCTGTCGATCTCGCGCACCACCTTCGACTGGGGCATCAAGGTGCCGAACGATCCCGCACATGTCATGTATGTCTGGGTCGATGCGCTCACCAACTACCTGACGGCGACAGGCTACCTGGAAGACCCGAACGGTGCGCGCGCGAAATTCTGGCCGGCCGACGTGCATGTCATCGGCAAGGACATCATCCGCTTCCACGCCGTCTACTGGCCGGCCTTCCTGATGTCGGCCGGATTGGCGCTGCCGAAGCGGATTTTCGCCCACGGCTTCGTGCTTGCCAAGGGCGGCGAGAAGATGTCGAAGTCGCTCGGCAACGTGCTCGATCCGTTCGAGCTGATCGCCCATTTCGGCCTCGATCCGATCCGCTACTTCCTGATGCGCGAAATCTCCTTCGGCCAGGACGGCAATTGCAGCGAAGAGGCCATCGGCACCCGCATCAATGCCGATCTCGCGAACGGCATCGGCAACCTCGCCAGCCGCTCGCTGTCGATGATCGTCAAGAACTGCGACGGAAAGATTCCGGAATGCGGTCCGCTTTCCGATGACGACCGGTCGATGCTGGCCCAGGCCGACGCTCTTGCCGACATCACCCGCGAGGAGATGGGCAAGCAGATGATCCACCGGGCGCTGGCGGCGATCATCGCCGTTGTCTCCGAGACGGACCGTTACTTCGCCGGCCAGGAGCCCTGGGCGCTGAAGAAGACCGATATCGTCCGCATGGGCACGGTTCTCTACGTGACGGCTGAAGTGGTTCGTCAGATTGCCATCCTGCTGCAGCCGTTCGTGCCCGATTCGGCAGCCAAGCTGCTGGATCTGGTGGCCGTGCCCGCAGACCGCCGCGATTTCGCAGCGCTGGGCGAGGCGGGTCGGCTGGTGCCGGGAACGCCACTCGAAGCGCCGAAGCCGGTCTTCCCGCGCTACGTGGCGCCGGAGGCATAGGCAGCATGCTGATCGATACCCACTGTCACCTCGATTTTCCCGACTTTGCGGAGGAGCGCGATGCCATCGTGGCGCGCGCCCACGAATCGGGCGTCGGCCAGATGGTCACCATCTCGACCAGGGTTGCCCAACTCGACAGCCTCCTGGCGATCGCCGACGCCTACCCCTCGGTGTTCTGCTCCGTGGGCACGCATCCGAACAATGCCGACGAGGAGCTCGACATCGAGGTCGAAGATCTCGTGCGGCTGTCGCGCCACCCGAAGGTCGTCGCCATCGGCGAGGCCGGGCTCGACTATTTCTACGACACGGTGAAGCCGGAAGACCAGCGCACCGGCTTTATCAAGCACATCGCGGCAGCGCGGGAAACCGGACTGCCGCTGGTGATCCACAGCCGCAGTGCCGACGACGACATGGCCGCGATCCTGACGGCGGAGACAGGGAAGGGTGCCTTCCCCTTCATCCTCCATTGCTTCTCGGCGGGTCCAGAGCTTGCCGCCACCGGCGTGGCGCTCGGCGGCTACATATCCTTCTCCGGGATACTGACCTTTCCGAAGTCGGAAGAGCTGCGCGCCATTGCAAGCACCGTTCCCCACGACCGGCTGCTGGTCGAGACCGATGCGCCCTACCTCGCGCCGAAGCGCTGGCGCGGCAAGCGCAACGAGCCGTCCTACGTGGTCAACACGGCCGAGGTGCTGGCCGACACCATCGGCGTCAGCCACTCGGAGGTCGCGGCACTGACCACCGACAATGCGTTTCGCATATTTTCGAAGATGCCGAGGATCTGACGGCGTGACCCACAGGCGGCGCTTCACCATTCTCGGCTGCTCATCGTCTCCCGGCGTGCCGCGCATCACCGGCGACTGGGGTGCCTGCGACCCCGGCAATCCCAGAAACCGGCGCAGCCGTGCCGCGATGCTGATCGAGCAGTTCGCGCCCGACGGCGGAGTGACGACTGTGGTCATCGACACCGGACCGGATTTCCGCGAACAGATGATCCGCGCCAACGTTCAGGTCATCGACGCGGTCCTTTACACCCACGCCCACGCCGACCACATCCACGGCATCGACGACC
The DNA here is from genome assembly GCA_964658415.1 of uncultured Sphingomonas sp. Lineage (GTDB taxonomy): Bacteria > Pseudomonadota > Alphaproteobacteria > Rhizobiales > Rhizobiaceae > Rhizobium. Next base: position 2,188 of record CAZZZI010000377.1, read on the forward strand.
TGCGCGGTTACTTCCATATCGAGAACCGGCGCATTCCGATCCACGCCGATCGGGTGACGATGGACCGCATCCGCCAGGGCTTCGGCTATTGCCTGGAAACGCCGGAGGGCAGCAACTATCCGCCGATCGTGGCGCCCGTGATCATCGAGGATCTGGCCGCGTTTTCGATCGACGGCGCCGGCGGCGCTATCCACGTCCAGCCGCATCTGCAGCGCCACGGCGACATCGATTCCCTCGGCTTTCGCATCGGCGACGTCGCCTATTGCAGTGACGTCAGCGACTTTCCGCCGGAATCGGTCTCAGGGCTGGGCGGCCTCGACGTGCTGATCATCGACGCCCTGCAATACCGCTTCCATCCGAGCCATCTGTCGCTGGAGCAATCGCTGGACTGGATCAGCCGACTTCGACCCCGGCGTGCGATCCTGACGCACATGCATACACCGCTGGACTACGACACCGTGCTCGCCGAAACCCCGGCTAATGTCGAACCTGCCTATGACCAGATGCAGTTTGAGTTCGAGATCGGCACGTTGTAGTGAACGCCGTTGAAGGCGAGGTCGGCGGCCTTTGCTCATATGGATATGTTCCATAATCTATCTTATCTAACTTTTGTCTGTAGCGGGGTACATTCTATTTCCAAGTGCGACATGCCAATGATTTCAAGGGTTTCACTTTGGAGATTTCAGCATGTCACGATGCTACACGCAGATCACCCTCGCCGATCGCCGACGCCTGCATCACCTGGTGGCGGCAAGCGTTCCCATCAACGAGATGGCCCGTCAGCTCGGGCGTCATCGCTCGACCATATACCGGGAGATCAAGCGCAATACGTTTCACGATCGCGAACTGCCGGACTACGATGGCTATTACAGCACGGTTGCCGACGGTATTGCCAAGGAGCGGCGCCGCCGGTTGAGAAAGCTGCAGCGCCACCCGACTTTGCGCACAGAGATTGTCAACCAGTTGGAGGCTCGCTGGTCGCCGGAACAGATTGCCGGGCGCCTGCTGTCGGACGGCCTCAGTCTCATTCGCGTTTGTAAGGAGACGATCTATCGCTTCATCTACAGCAAGGAAGATTATGGGCTCGGTCTCTATCGATATCTACCGGAGGCTCGCCGCAAACGTCGTCCTATGCGATCAAGAAAGCCGCGCGACGGTGCGTTTCCGGCCACGCACCGTATATCCCAACGACCTGATTTTGTTGGAGATAGATCACAGTTTGGGCATTGGGAGGGCGACCTGCTCATCTTCGAACGCCCACTCGGCCATGCTAATGTCACTACTCTCGTAGAGCGCAGGAGCCGCTATACCGTTCTCATCAAGAATCCGAGCCGGCACTCGCGCCCGATCATGGACAAGATCATCAGAGCGTTTTCGCCTTTACCGGCATTCGCGCGTCAAAGCTTCACATTTGATCGCGGTACCGAGTTTGCCGGATTCAGGGCTTTGGAAGATGGGATCGGTGCGTGCAGTTGGTTTTGCGACCCAAGTGCACCTTGGCAAAAAGGCACAGTCGAGAACACCAACAAGCGTCTTCGACACTACCTGCCTGGTAACACAGATCTGGCAACCGTCTCGCAACGTGACCTTCTCCACCTCACGCGCCATATCAACAATCAGCCGCGCAAATGTCTCGGATATCGGACGCCAACCGAGGTGTTTATCGCGCATTTGCAGGACGACAGCTGATCCCATATCCTGCAAAGCAGGCATGATGCACTTGGGTTAGCTTCTCCAC
>CAZZZI010000378.1:0-3912 GCA_964658415.1 uncultured Sphingomonas sp.
CGACGACGCCGGTGCGGCCGATGCCGGTGACGATCTCGTCGACGCCGAAGCTTTTGAGCTTCTCAGCGACGAAGGCAGCCGTTTCCTCGACCGCGTAGAGAAGTCCGGGATGGGCGTGGATGTGGCGGCGCCATTCCGTCACTTCGTCCTGCAGTTCGGCTGCTCTGTTCAAGATGGGCATGGGGGACTTTCCTGCTGATCAATCTCTACAATCGGGCGTGGGACAACGGAAATAAACCGCCGATCGCCTTTGCCATCTCATAGCCATATAGGTTAAATAAATGCGGCGTTCGAGAAAATTCCTGACATTGAAGGACAGACCGTGCCGACGAAGCAGAATTCTTTGTTTGCCGCCCTGCGGCTTTTGCCCCTTGGTGCGGCCGTCACGGCGGTGTTCCTGGGCGGCGCTTCCGTGGCTGCAGCCAATCCGCATATCCTGGTGGATGTCAGCACAGGCCGCGTTCTCGAGCATGAAGAGGCGTTCCGCAAGTGGTATCCGGCGTCGCTGACCAAGCTGATGACGGTCTACACCACCTTCCGTGCCATCCAGTCCGGGCAGATCAGCCTCGATACGCCCGTGGTGATGTCCAAGCATGCCGCTGCCCAGCCGGCCGCCAAGATGTACTTCAAGCCCGGCCAGAAGATGACGCTCGACAATGCGTTGAAGATGATGCTGGTGAAATCGGCCAACGACCTTGCCATGGCGATCGCCGAGACGGTCGGCGGATCCGAGCAGGGCTTCGTCGTCAAGATGAATGCGGAAGCGGCCCGCCTCGGCATGACGAGCTCGCATTTCATCAACCCGAACGGCCTGCCAGGCAAGGGGCAGTATACGACGGCCCGCGATCTCGCGATCGTGAGCGTCGCGCTGCGCCGCGAATTTCCGCAGTATGCCGGCTATTTCGCGCTCGAGGGCTTCACCAATGGCGTCAAGCAGGTGCCGAACATCAATCTCCTGATCGGCCGCTACAATGGCGCCGATGGCATGAAGACCGGCTTCATCTGTGCGTCCGGCTTCAACCAGATCGCGTCAGCCACCCGCAACGGCCGGACGCTGGTCTCCGTCGTGCTCGGCACCAACAGCCTCGCGGAGCGCGCCGACATGTCGGCGGACATGCTGGAAAAAGGTTTTACCACGCAGCTTCCCGGCAACGATACGCTGCAGACCCTGAAGCCCTACGGTCCCGGCCAGGACCAGGTAGCCGATGTCACCAACGATATCTGCAGCGCCAAGGGTGCGCATCTGCGCAGCGAGACCCGTGACCCGACCGGCCGGATGAAGATCCTTTCTCCCTACATCCACGAGATGACCCACACGCCGAACTTCACCTATGCCGGTCTCATCGGCGGCGGTCCCGATGCCGCAGCCGACAAGGCCACGGCGCAGAACAGCACGCAGCCGGCCGTTGGCGACGTCGCTGGCATACCGGTTCCGCAGCCCCGCCCGACAAACTGAACGGATCTCAAGCATGACCTCTGGGCCTGAAAAAGTGCCGGTGTCGATCCTCACCGGCTTTCTCGGTGCGGGCAAATCGACGCTTCTCAACCGCATCCTCAAGGATCCGGAGATGCGCGATACCGCCGTCGTGATCAACGAGTTCGGCGATGTCGGCATCGACCACCTGCTGGTCGAAAGCTCCGGCGATGCGATCATCGAGCTGTCCGACGGCTGCCTCTGCTGCACGGTGCGCGGCGAACTGGTCGATACGCTCGCCATGCTGATGGACCGAATGCAGACCGGCCGCAGCCGGCCGCTGCGCCGGGTGGTCATCGAGACAACCGGGCTTGCCGATCCGGCCCCCGTCATGCAGGCGATCATGGGTAATCCGGTCATCGCCCAGAGCTTCGATCTCGACGGCATGGTCACGGTCGTCGATGCCGTCAACGGCTTGCAGACGCTCGACAACCACGAGGAGGCCCGCAGGCAGGTGGCGGTTGCCGACCGGCTGATCATCTCCAAGGCCGGCATGGAGGGAGCCGCTGCGCGTTCCCTGCTGGAAGAGCGCCTGCGGCTGCTCAATCCGCGCGCGCAGATCGTCGATGGCGACAGCGAGGAAGCGGCCCGCGCCGCCATTCTCGTCAATGGCCTCTACGATCCCGGCTCGAAGATCGCCGATGTCAGCCGTTGGCTGCAGGACGAGATGGACACCGATGCCCACGATCATGATCATGGGCACGATCACCGTCACCACGGCGATCATCATCATCACGATGGCCACGACCATCAGCATGGCCATGACGTCAACCGGCACGATGCGTCGATCCGCTCGTTCTCGATCGTCGAGAGCCAGCCGATCGACCCGATGGCGCTGGAGATGTTCATCGACCTGCTGCGCTCGGCCCACGGCGAGAAATTGCTGCGGATGAAGGCGATCGTTGCGCTGTCTGACCGTCCGGAGCGGCCGGTCGTGCTGCACGGCGTGCAGAATATCTTCCACGCTCCGGTGCGGCTGCCGGCCTGGCCCGATCCTGCCGACCGTCGCACGCGCATGGTTGTCATCACCAAGGATCTGCCCGAGGCCTTCGTCAAGGACCTGTTCGACGCCTTCCTGGGCAAGCCGCGCATCGACACGCCGGACCGAGAGGCCCTGGAAAACAATCCACTGGCCATTCCGGGCATGCGGCTCTAGGTCAGCCCTTGCGTATCACGAAACGATGGCCGCCAGCGGTGCTGACGGTTTCGATCAGGATGTGACCGCTTTCGTTGCAGAAATGCGGGATGTCGATGACGGCCAAGGGATCGGTGGTTTCGACGCACAGGGTTGCGCCAGGTGGCAGCGAGGCCAGCCGCTTTTTCGTCTTCAGCACGGGGAGCGGACATTTCAGTCCGCGCAGGTCGTAGGTCCCGGCGTCGGGACTATTCACCCTTCGACCAGAATTTCCAGAACGGCGCCTTCTTGTCCGAGGACTGGTTCTGGGCGGTGTCCTGCGGTGCCGGGGCATAGGCGAGCGGATTTTCCGCAGGCACCGGTACGACGGCAGGCAGCGTGACCGCAGCGGTCGACGGAGCGGGTGTTGCGAGCGGGGCGGGCGTCGCGGACGCCGTTGCGACCGAGGCTGTTGTCAGCGGCGACTGGCCGATGTTGGCCTTGGCCGTGTGGATGCCCGACGGCATTCCGGCCATCACGGTCGGCGACGTCGTCGGCAGGTTCGACTGGCGGGCCATCAGCGTTTCGAGCTCGGTCACCTTCATGATCTTGCCGGCAGCCAGCGCCGAGCCCGTCGGGGCGTAGGCTAGGTCGTGGCCTTTGCGCTGCTTGGCGACCACGGCCTTGCGCTCGGCTTCGGTCGGATCGTACCAGGCGGTATCGCTGTATTTGCTCATCGCCTTGTCGTAGTCGAGCTTGTAGCTCTTGTTGTAGGCAACCAGGGCCGACTGCAGCGCCGGCGGGGTGGTCATGGCAGGGCATTTGCCGCTGGCATTGAAGGGGCCGTCCGCCTGCTGGTTGAAGACGTATTTCTTTTCGCAGACCTCGACCTCAGGCGGCCGCTTGGTCACCTCGAAGTCGTCGTAGCCGGCCTTCAGCATCTTCCAGAAGTCGATGTTCGAGCTCAGGCGATGGCGGACCATGTTCTCGGCCGTCATGCGGAAGGGGAAGGCTTCCAGCTGGATGGTCTTCTGGCCGCCCTTGAAGGCGTCGCGGGCGAAGGCGTAGATTTCCAGCACCTGCTGGTCGGTCATCGAATAGCAGCCGGAAGAAGAGCAGGCGCCGTGGATCATCAGGTTGACGCCGCTGCGGCCGTTGGCACTGTCGTACTTGTTCGGGAAGCCGGTGTTGATGGCGAGGTAATATTTGGAATTCGGGTTCAGGTTGGCCGGCGTCAGGTTATAGAAACCCTCGGGCGCCTGGCGGTCGCCTTCCTTGACCTTCGGGCCGAGACGGCCGGACCAGGCGCAGATCTTGTAGTCGG
>CAZZZI010000379.1:0-3844 GCA_964658415.1 uncultured Sphingomonas sp.
GCCTATGAGCGTCCGTCCATCGACGCCGTCGAGCAGGAAATGATGAATCCCGGCGGCGAGAACAAGGCAGCGTAATGATGGACGATACACAGCGTGCGCCGATGAGTCCGACCCTGCTTGCCAAGCTGACCGGCAGCCTGGGCGATCACCAGCGGGTCGAGAAGCTTTGCGCCTCGATCGGCCAGGTCTACAGCGAATTCCTCCCCGACCTGATCAAGAGCGAAATCGGCCTCGACGTCATCGTTGGCTATGCCGGCAGCAAGACGGGCGCCATGGACGAGCTGATCGCCGGGCTCGGCCCGAACGTCGCCGTTGCCAACGGATCGCTGCGCAACTGGGCGCCGCACTTCACCCTCGGCTGTGGCGCGGGCTTCGTGCTGACGCTGATGGAGCGCATGCTGGGTGCCATGCCGGAAAGCATGGCAGCGCCGAAACTGCGGCCGCTTTCGCTGATGGAACTGGACCTTGCGGTCATGGTCTTCGACAAGATCGCCAATGTGCTGCGCTCCGCCGTCAACGCGCCTGGCGGCTTCGAGCCCTATCTCGAGGCACCGCAGAACATCGAGGACCGGACACCGCCGCCGGAAGGCCAGCCGGACGAATATGCGGCTGCTATCAAGATGTCGATCAAGCTGGGCACCGCCACGTCGCATTTCATGCTGATCGTGCCGCAGAAAGTCCTGCTGAAGACGGTTGTCACACCACCCAAAGCGAAGAACCAGACGGTCAAATCCGAGGCCTGGACCCAGCAGATCACCGAACAGGTGCACCGGTCGCAAGTGACGATCGACGCCCGCATCCGGCTGGAATCGCTGACGCTGGAGACGATTTCCAAGCTCGCCGTCGGCGACGTCATTCCCTTCATGGACAGCGAGGATGTGACCGTCGAGGTGAGCGCCAACGGGAAAGATCTTTATATCTGCGAGTTCGGCAAGTCCGGCGAAAACTATACGGTGCGTGTCAAGGACACCATCAACTCCGACAGTGAATTGCTCAAGCACCTAATGAATTGATCGGTTTCAAAAGCCCCAGGCTGCCCCACGGCAGCTTGAGGCAAGTTTCAACTGGAATAGTAATGTTATGGCACCCAGGAAAACAAAAACTGTTGGCGAAGACGCCCTCGACTTGCCCGGCAACGAGGACGAGCTGAACGAAGCAATCGACGGTCTGCGTGGCGTCCTGAAAAAGGATGCAGGCGACCTGTCGGATTTCGGCGGCGATTTCGGCGCTGACGAACCCGACCTTTCGGCCTCTCCGATGGGCCTTTCCAGTTTTGGCGATTTCGGCGATGATAACACGCCGGCGGATTCGCCAATGGGCGATTTCGGCGACTTCGGCGGCTCCTCGTTCGAAACGCAGCAGGCTCCAGGCAGCGCGCTGACATCGAACATGGACCTGATCATGGACATCCCGATCGATGTCCAGATCGTGCTCGGCAGCAGCCGCATGCAGGTATCCGGCCTGATGAACCTGACGGAAGGTGCGATCATCGCCCTCGACAGGAAAATCGGCGAGCCGGTCGAGATCACGGTCAATGGCCGCAGGATTGCCCGCGGCGAGATTACCGTGCTCGAAAATGACGATACGCGTTTCGGAATCAAGCTGATCGAAGTCTTGAGCACGAAGAAAGCCTAATACCCCCCAAGTCTGGGACGGAGAAGACCATGATGGACTTTGACGATTTCGGCGGCGCTGTAGCCGAAACACCGTTATCGCAGGCTGAGAAAGCCGCAGCCGTTCTCCTTGCCATGGGCAAGGAAGTGGCTGGGCGTTTGCTGAAATATTTCACCCAGCACGAGTTGCAGCTGATCATTTCATCGGCGCAGTCGCTGCGTCCCATCCCCCCGGACGAACTGGCTATCCTCGTCGCCGAGTTCGAGGACCTGTTCACCGAAGGCGCCGGCCTGATGGACAATGCCAAGGCCATCGAGAGCATTCTCGAGGAAGGCCTGACCCCTGACGAGGTCGACAGCCTGCTTGGCCGCCGCACCGCATTCCAGGCTTTCGAAACATCGATCTGGGACCGCCTCGGCGAAGGCGACCCGGCATTCGTCGGCGGCTTCCTTCTCAAGGAACATCCCCAGACCATCGCCTATATCCTGTCGATGATGCCGTCCTCCTTCGGCGCCAAGGTACTGATGCAGATCCCCGACGCCCAGCGCGCCGACATCATGAACCGGACAGTCAACCTCAAGGACGTCAGCCCGAAGGCGGCCCAGATCATCGAAAACCGCGTCGTTGCACTGCTGGCCGAGATCGAGATGGAACGCAATGCCGGCGGTTCGGCCAAGGTGGCGGAACTGATGAACGAGATGGAAAAGCCGCAGGTCGATACGTTGCTGAGCTCGCTCGAGACGCTGAGCCAGGCCTCCGTCGACAAGGTTCGTCCGAAGATCTTCCTGTTCGACGACCTGATGCTGATGCCGCAGCGTGGCCGCGTGCTGCTGCTCAACGACATCTCCGCAGACATCCTGACGATGGCCCTTCGCGGCTCTTCCGCCGAGATGCGCGAAACCGTACTCGCCTCGATCAGCCCGCGCCAGCGCCGCATGATCGAATCGGACCTTGCCTCGGGCACCAACGGCATCAATCCCCGCGAGATCGCCATTGCCCGCCGCGCCATCGCCCAGGAGGCGATCCGGCTGGCCAACTCCGGCCAGATCCAGCTCAAGGAACCGGTCACAGCCGACACCGAAGCGGCCTGACCGCAGCTGTTGACAAGGCTGTGCGGAGCCGTGGCCCGAGTTGAACCGGGCGACCGGGAGGTCTAGACTCCCTCACAAATCAGGCTGCGCATGATGCGCGGCCTTTCGGTTTGAAAGGGCGATGGATTTGGCCGACGAGGACAAAGACAGCAAGACCGAGAATCCGACCGAGAAAAAACTGCGCGAAGCCGCCGACAAGGGCAATATCCCGATGTCGCGGGAGGCAACCCTGTTTGCCTCCATGCTCGCCACCTTCATCTACATGATCTTCTTCCTGCCGGAGCGCATGGGTCGCATGGGACAGGTGCTGCGCGACCTGTTCGAGCAGCCGGACCAATGGAGCCTCGAAACGGGTTCGGACGTGATGTCGCTGTTCGTCAAGATCGGCTGGGAGGTCGGTAATCTGCTGCTGCCGGCGGTCGTCCTGTTCTTCGTGTTCGGGATCAGCTCTTCCGTCGCCCAGCACCTGCCGACACCCGTGCTCAATCGAATCACGCCCCAGATGTCCCGCATCTCGCCGCTGGCGGGATGGAAGCGCATCTTCAGCGTGCCCGGCCTGGTGGAGTTCGGCAAATCCATGCTGAAGATCGTCGCCGTCGGCATCATCATGTTTTTCGTGCTGCGCAGCGAATTCTTCAGCTCGATCGATTCGATGTTTTCCGATCCGCAGACGATTTTCGTGCGGCTGGCGAACATCATCAAGAAGATCCTCGTGGTGGTGCTGATTGCGACCGCCGTCGTCGGCATCATCGACCTGTTCTGGACGCGCTATCACTGGTTCGAGCAGCTGCGCATGACGAAGCAGGACGTCAAGGACGAGTTCAAGCAGGCGCAGGGCGATCCGATCGTCAAGGCCCGCCAGCGCTCGATCGCCCGCGACAGGGCCCGCCGGCGGATGATGAAGAACGTGTCGCGTGCAACGCTCGTCATCGCCAACCCGACTCACTTTGCCGTAGCCCTGCGCTATGTCCGCTCCGAGAACGACGCGCCCGTCGTTGTCGCCAAGGGCCAGGACCTGATTGCCCTCAGAATCAGGGAGATCGCCGAGGAAAACAACATCCCCGTGTTCGAGGATCCGCCGCTCGCGCGCTCCATGTTTGCGCAAGTCTCGGTCGATAGTGTCATCCCGTCAGTATTTT
>CAZZZI010000380.1:0-3838 GCA_964658415.1 uncultured Sphingomonas sp.
ACGCGGTCGGCAATCTCCTCGGCCTCCTCGATATAGTGGGTGGTGAGGATGATGGTGACGCCCGTCTGGCGCAGCTTTTCGACCACATGCCACATGTCCTTGCGCAAGGTCACGTCGACGCCGGCCGTCGGTTCGTCGAGGAACAGGATCTGCGGTTCGTGGCTGAGCGCCTTGGCGATCAGCACACGCCGCTTCATGCCGCCCGAGAGTTCGCGCAGCGTGTTGTCGCGCTTGTCCCACAGCGAGAGGTCGCGCAGCACCTTTTCGATATGGGCCGGATTGGCTTTCTTGCCGTAAAGCCCGCGCGAAAAGCTGACCGTGTTGAACACCGTCTCGAACTGGTCGGTGGTCAGTTCCTGCGGCACGAGCCCGATCAGCGAACGGGTGGCGCGGAAATCCTTGACGACGTCGTGGCCATCGACCAGCACGGTGCCGCCGCTCGGATTGGCGATGCCGCAGACGATGGAGATCATCGTCGTCTTGCCGGCACCGTTCGGCCCGAGCAGCGCCAGGATCTCGCCCTTCTGGATATCGAGATCGATGCCCTTCAGCGCTTGAAATCCGTTGGCATAGACTTTTGTCAGATTGCGGATGGAGACGATGGGGGGCATGGGCTGAAGACGGCTCTTTGATGATATTTGCGGCATTAGCCCGCTATATAACCTCAAGTCCGGTATTTGCCAGAGCGCCCCCGGCGAACAATCTATTCGCAATCAGCAACGATTACATGCAGGGGCAGGTTGCGCTCCGCTCTCAAAAACGCCCTCGATCCCCCGATCAGTTGCAATAGCGCCGGCCGCCCTTGCGTTCGCGCAGGTCGAAATGGAAGTGGTTCCAGTGCTCGGGATTGCTGCCGGGCCCCATGACCGTGTCGAAGTAATTGCAGCTATCGCTGCGCACCGCCTTCAGCAGCGCGCCTTCGCGGAAGGAGAACAGGCCCTTCTTGCGGATGTCGATGGCATGGCCGTTCTTCAGCACGAACTTGCCGACGTCGATGGCGTTGCCATGGGCATGCTCGGACATCGGGTTGTAGCGCTGGGCGCTGTTGTTCATCCGCCGGCAGGAATAGCCGCCGAGCGGGATGATGGTGCCGATGCCGGACAGGTAGCGCAGGCGCGCCGACGGGGCCAGTTCGTTCTTCACCCACTTGGCAAAGGCCAGCGTCACCTGGCAGTTCAGCGTCACCGCCGGGCGGACGGCGATATTGCCGGACAGGCCACGCAACGACACCGGATAGGGCACCTGGCAGGACGGTCCCTGCGAGATCGCCGGCTTGTCCTGGAAGACAACGCCCATCTGCCGCAGCTCCTGGCGGCACTGCAGCTCCGAATTCGGCATCCCGGCCGCCATCGGCGGCGGCGCTCGCGGCGCTTCGTATTGCGGTTCCGTCGAGGTCATCGGATTTTGCACGCGCGGCAGCATCGCCACCTGCTGTCCCTGAAGCCGGGGCGCGGGCGATTGCGACATCTGGGTCTGGGCGCTGGTGCGCAACACCGGGTGGTTCGCCTGGACGGGATTGTCGGTGCCGATACCGCCGACGACCGGCTCCTCGGACTGGCCCTCGGCTATGTTCTGCTCTTCCTCCTGCGCCAGGCCAACGACCGGCTGCGACGTGCCGCCGACGCCGAGCTCGGCATCCATGTTGATGCCCTCGGCCGGAACCGGTGATGCATTCGCAGGGGCACCGGCCCCAGGCTGCCGGCTGCCGCTGGCAGGACCGACATCGGCAAGGTTCGGTGTGTCGAGATAGTCGACCGAGGCGGCGCTCACCGGCTTCGTGGTGCTCTGGTAGGTGTATTGCGATGGCGTCGAGGATGGCACGGATCGGCGCGGCTGGATCGAGCCGACGCGGGTCTTGCTGTCGATCCCCGCCGGCGGCACGAGGCTGTCGGCAGAACAGGCAACCAGGGCAGACGACAGGAGAACGGGCAGGATCGCCCGCCGCAGAAAGGGAAAATACGCCATACAGTCACCATTTCCATCGCCGCATGGGACCGGCAATCGCTAACAATTTTAAAGAAAATGGGTGAATGAAAGCTTAGCAGCCCGCCAACCGCCGAAATGGGCGGGAAAACATGGCCCCCGCCTTTTGCAAATGGCGACGTTTCCCTTAACGTGCAGCTTTCGATCACCGCCCACAGGAGAAGCCGACATGACCGATACCGCCAAGCCGCTGGGGGAACTGACGCTGCGCACCCTGGCAATGCCCGCCGACGCCAATCCGGCCGGCGACATCTTCGGCGGCTGGGTCATGGCGCAGATGGACTTGGCAAGCGGCATCCGCGCCGCCGAGCGGGCCAAGGGCCGCGTCGTCACCGCTGCCGTCAAGGAAATGGCCTTCCAGCTGCCGGTGAAGATCGGCGACACGCTCTCCATCTACACCCACATCACCCGCGTCGGAACGACCTCCATCACGCTGCTGATCGAAGCCTGGGCGCAGCGCTCCCGCTACCAGAAGATGGAGAAGGTGACGGAAGGGACGTTCATCATGGTCGCGCTGGCCGACGACGGCAAGCCGAAGGTCGTTCCGCCCGAGGAATGAGCGGCGACATCAAGCCTGCAGCGTCGGATCGGCCACCACACGCTGGACGCCTGCCCTCACGAGCCTGAGGAGATACCGCTGCGCCTCGTAGGCCAGAAGGCAGGAGACCATCGTCGCGATCACGATGATGAGGAACGAACCTATGCCGAAACCGAAATTGCGCGTCCACCAGTAGGCAAAGACGAGCAGCGCGGTCTGGTGCACCACGTAACAGGTGAGGACAGCCTTGTTGAGGTAGGTGACAACGGGATGGGGTGCCACGATCAGCACGCGGCACCATCCGAGGATGGCGACGATCGCCGACCACTGGAAGGCCGCGCGCACGATGCGGTAGAGAACGACGGCCCCAATGCTTCGTTGATCCGGGGGGCAAAGGATCAGCAGACTGCCGAGGCCCACCAGCGAAACGGCCGCGACGAGCGCTGCCTGTCTTCGACGCTCCACCACAGCCGCCCAGAAACGCTCGCTGTCAGCGATGAGATAGCCGAACGCAAAAAGCGAGAAATAGACGGCATGCGCGTACCAGTCCGTGCCCACATCCATCGTTTCGCCGAACAGGGGAAACAGGGTCAGGCGTAGCCCCGCCAGATAGAGGATCGGCCAGACAAGCAGGCCGCGGCCCTGCGTGAGGCGCTCCACCCGGCCGGCAATGCTGGAGAACAGACCGGAAGCGAGGGCCATGCCGGATGTCAGCACGACCGTATAAAGCCAGAGATAGGCGATGAACCAGAGGTGCTGCAGGCTGACGAGCGAGGTCGGGCCGCCGTCATTCAGCGTGATCGACCCGAATTGTGCATAGAGCGCCCAGAAGTTGAGATAAGACATATCGAAGCCCAAGCCCGATGCGGCCTTGAGCGCGATATAGATCTGCGGCGGCACCAGGACGAAGATGCCGAAGAGCAGCGGCGGAATGAGCTGCCGCGAGCGCATGCTCCGGATATCCCCCGGCCCGAGACGTTTGGCGAGTGCCGCTGTCGAGATGCCGGAAATCAGGAAGAGCAGGCCAAGGCGCCAGGGATGGAGCGACAGCAGCAAAAGGTCCACGGCTCGGCTGGGCGTATCGGCATTCAGGAACCAGGACCGTGTCCCGAAGATCAGGCCGGTATGGTAGACGATCAGCGCCCCGAAAAGGACGACGCGGATGACGTCGATATCGTGCCGGCGTCCCGTGTGTGCACTCACTCCCATGCACGCCACCTTTAAGAAAAGACAACCTGAAGCGTTGCTAATATTCGAATTTAACAACCAAAGATAGATTTGAAGGTGTTAACAAAGCGATAACGCCCACAACCCACG
>CAZZZI010000381.1:0-3833 GCA_964658415.1 uncultured Sphingomonas sp.
CGTAGACGGTCCGCTGCAGCATGACATAGGCGAGGATCGACAGGGCAAGGGCGAGCAGCGCGACGTTCGGCAGGCCGAGTGTCGTTTCCGTCGTGAAGCTCGCGAGCGCCTCCGGCGGCTTGATGCGCAGGCCGCGGTTCGTCCAGATGGCGGTCGATTGCACGATGAAGCTCATCGACAGGGTGGCGATGATCGGCGGGATCTTCAAGAGCTTGATCAGCGCGTAATTGCAAAGACCCACCGCCACCCCGACGGCGACAGCCACCAGCAGGCCGAGGAAAATCATCGTGTTCTCGCCCGCCATGAATTTCAGTGCCACGGTGCCTGACAGCGTCATGGTGGCCGGAACGCAGAGATCGATATTGCCCGGCCCGAGGGTGATGACGAACATCTGCCCGACGCCGACGACGATCGAGAAGGCGGCGAAGGTCAGCGCGGCCTGGCTGAGGCCTACGGTGCTGGCCCCGCCGGTAAAGAGGATGGTAACGAACCAGACGAGGAAGGCGGCGACAAAGGACCAGATCCATGGCTTGCGCATCAGCGACGTCAGGGCGGTCATGCGTGCTTCTCCCTTTTTTCCATGCGGTTGAGCAGCAGGCGCAGTCCGAGCACGACGATCAGGATGGCCCCTTGTGCGCCAATCTGCCAGTCCGACGAAATGCGCAGGAACGACAGGAAGGAGCCGGCGAGTGTCAGCGTCAACGCGCCGATGACGGCGCCGATCGGGGATACGCGCCCGCCGACAAACTCGCCGCCGCCGAGGATGACGCCGGCAATCGAGAGCAATGTGTAGCGCAGCGCAATGTTGGCATCGGCCGAGGTGGTGAGGCCGACCAGCGCGATCCCGGCGAGGATCGCGAAGAAGGCGGCAAGCGCGTATGTCGCCGCCCGCGCTGCCAGGATCGACCAGCCCGCGCGCTCGACCGAGCGGGCATTGCCGCCGACGCCGCGCAGGATGACGCCGAACGAGGAGCGCATGATGAGGAAATGCGACAGCAGCGCGATGACGACGCTGGCGACGATCGCCATCGGCACCAGCGGCGGCTTCGATGTCATGATGGCGCGTGCCCAATCCGGTGCATGTCCGCCGGGCGCCGGCAGCAGCAGAATTGCAAGCCCGCTCCAGACGAAGCTCATGCCGAGGGTGACGACGATCGACGGCAGGTCGCGGAGGTGAATGAGCACGCCGAGGCCGGCATAGATGGCGATGGCGCAGAGCAGAATGACTACTCCCAGCGCCGGATCGGATTGCAGGAAGGTCGCGGCGACGCAGGCAATGAAGCTGACGAAGGACCCCATGGACAGATCGAGGTCGTTGACGGTCATGATCAGCATCTGGGCAATCGTCGCAAGTGCGATCGGAACCGCCAGATTGAACAGCAGGTTCAGGCCGATATAGCTCATGGCTCGCGGCTGCAGGTAGAAGACCGAAATGAGGAGGATTGTGAGGGACAGGGCGGGAATGAGGAGGCGGATCGTATCCGAGGACAGGCGAAGCTTCATGCGGCCACTCCCGTGAAGGAGGCAGCCAGGATGTTTTGCTCCGTCACTTCGGCTCCCACCAGTTCGCGCACGATGACGCCCTCGCTGAAGACGAAAACCCGGTCGCACAGGCTGACTTCCTCCATTTCTGTCGAATACCACACGAAGGTCCGGCCCTTGGCGGCTTCGGACCGGATGATGGCATAGACCTCCTGCTTGGTGCCGACATCGACCCCGCGCATCGGATCGTCCATCAGGACGACGGGCGCCGATGTGGCCAGCGCGCGGGCGAAGAGAACCTTCTGCTGGTTGCCGCCGGACAGCGATAAAATGCGGTTGTCCATGTCGTTGGTGCGGATCTCGATCCGTTCCTTCCAGGCGGTGCCGAGCGCCTCTTCCCGGTCGTCCCGGAGCAATCCCCCCGGAGACAGCGTGTTGAGATTGGCGATCGTCAGGTTCTTCAGGATGCTCCACAGCGGAAAGACCCCGTTGAGGGAGCGATCGCCGGCGACGAACGTCACCTCGGCGGTGCGGCGGCGCATCCAGTTGCCGGTCCGCGACAGGTAGAGATCGAGGAGAATATCCGTCTGGCCATGGCCGCCGAGGCCTGCCAGTCCGACGAGCTCGCCAGGATAGGCATTGAACGGCAACCCCTTCCCCTTGCGCGGCGGCGCAGTCAGCAGCGGCGCGGTCTTCTCAGCCAGCGCCTTGAGCAGCGTTGCGTCGCGGGTCTTGACGACGCTGCCCATGATCGACACGAGACTGTGATGGTCGAATTCGGACGAGGGTCTTTCGGTGACGACCTTGCCGTCCTTCATGACGATGATCCGGTCTGTCGCCGACAGGATTTCGCCGAGAATGTGCGAGATCAGGATGATCGCGCCGCCGTTTTTGACGAATACCCTGACATAGGCGAGCAGCTGGGCGGCAAGGCTGGCATCGAGCGACGAGGTCGGCTCGTCGAGGATGACGAGTTTGACCGGGTCGGAGAGGGTGGAGAAGGCGGTCGCGATCTCGACCATCTGTCGTTCGGCGATCGACAGGTCACCGATTGTGGCTTCCGGCTTGATGCCGTGGCCGGGAAAGATCGCGTCCAGCGACCGTCCGATGATGGCCGCAGCGCGCCTGCGCCAACCCCAGCCGGTCAGGGCGCGATGCATGACGCGGGTATTCTCGATGACGGTCAAGTTCGGGCAGAGCGACAGTTCCTGGAACACGCAGCGCACGCCATGGCTGCGCGCCGCAGCGATGCCGTAGCGCTCCAGCCTTTCACCGCCGCAGGAGACGGTGCCGGAATGCGGCGTCAGTCCGCCGTTGATGATGTTGACGATCGTCGACTTTCCCGCGCCGTTGTGCCCGACCAGGCCGACACTCTCGCCGGCGGCAATGCGGATGGTCACGCCATCCAGCGCCTTGACGGCCCCGAAATGCACCTTGGCGTCCGTCACCTCGACGACGGCCGGGCCTTGCGGCTTCACGTCCATGCATGGATCTCCCTGTGATAGACCGCCGTCCGACGATGGGTCGGACGGCGCGATGCGGTGGGAGGAGAGTCTACTTGCCGTCGGCCAGGATTTTTTGCGTATCGGCCAGCGAATACTCGACGTTGGCGACGCCGCCGGCTGGTGTCGTGGCGAGGCTGGATTCGAGCGTATCCTGGTTGATCTTCAGGAAAGGCACGACGAGGTCCTTCTTGACCGTCTTGCCATCGAGGATCTGCTGGGCCACCCAGAAGGCCAGCGTCGAGACGCCGGGGGCGATAGAGACCGACATGGTTTCGTACTTGCTGGCGTCCTTCTGCTTCTTCCACCAGACGAGCTCGTCCTGGCGGTTGCCCATGACGATGGTCGGTGTCGGACGCTTTGCCGCCTCGAAGGCCTGCGCCGCGCCATAGCCGTCGCCGCCCTGGGTCACCACGGCTGCAATCTCGGGCAAGCTCGGCAGGATGCCGGCGACGGCCTTCTGCGCGACGTCCTGTGCCCAATCGCCGTGGACCGAGCCGACGATCTTGAACTGCGGGAATTTGGCAACGCCCGCATGGATGCCGGCCGAGATTTCGTCGTCCACCGACACGCCGGCGAGACCGCGGATTTCCAGCAGGTTGCCGCCGGCCGGGATCTTCTTGGCGAGATATTCGACCTGGCTTTCGCCCATGCCCTTGAAGTCGACGGCGATCCGCCAGGCGCAGGGCTCTGTCACGATGCCGTCGAAGGAAACGACGACGATGCCGGCATCGCAGGCTTCCTTGATGGCGCCGTTCAGCGCGGTCGGCGAGGCCGCGTCGATGACGATGGCATTGTAGCCCTGGAGGATCATGTTCTGGATCTGGGCGGCCTGCTCGGTCGCCTGAT
>CAZZZI010000382.1:0-3805 GCA_964658415.1 uncultured Sphingomonas sp.
GGCTATCTAGGAAGACGGGATCGGGATGAAAGCCCGGATGGGCGCTTTTTCATCGCCGCCGCGCCGGAATGCCGGGCCCCCCGGCCGTCCGCCCGATAACGTGCGGACGGCGCGGGAAAACTGTCACGAAACTGTCAAGCGGGGAGGCTAGCGTCGGCGCCAACGAAGACATCGGAGATCCCCATGACATTAAAAATCCTCTCTGCCTTGCTGGCCGCAAGCGTGGCCGCCCTCGGCATGCTTGGCGCTGCGCAGGCCGCTGACCAGCCCCACAATGTCATCCTGTTCGTGGCCGACGGGCTGCGCAGCCCGCTGGTGGACGATACGACCGCGCCGAACATGGCAGCGCTCGCCCGCAACGGCGTCTATCTGCGCAACAGCCATTCGCTGTTTCCGACCTTCACGACCGCCAATGCCTCGGCGCTGGCGACCGGCCACATGCTCGGCGACACCGGCGATTTTTCCAACACCATCTATACCGGCTTCCAGGTTCCCGGCGCCGGCAAGAGCCTGACGCCGTTTCTCGAAAGCGATCCCGTTCTCGGCGATGTCGACGAGCATTTCTCCGGCAATTACCTGAACGAGGCGACCATTCTGCAGCTGGCCCGCGACAAGGGTTTCAGCACCGCCTCGATCGGCAAGCTCGGCCCGGCGCTGATCTTCGACCACACCGAGCGGACCGGCGAAAAGACCGTGCTGATCGACGACGCGACCGGCACGGAAAAGGGCATTCCGCTCTCCGCCGAAACCCAGGAACGCCTGAAGGCGGCCGGCCTGCCGCTGGCAGCCCCCGCCCGCGGCCCGAACGGCAAGGCCGGCGATTCCCAGACGCCCGGCACCAAGTCGGCCAATACCATCCAGCAGGACTATTTCGCCGCCGCCGCCACCCGCGCCGTGCTGCCGGAACTGGCCGACAAGCACAAGCCCTTCGTCATGGTGTTCTGGTCGCGCGACCCCGATGGCACCCAGCATAACCAGGGCGATAGCCTCGGCAAGCTGGTGCCCGGCATCAACGGCCCGACCTCGCTTGCCGCCATCCGCAACGCCGACGACGATCTCGGTCGCCTGCGCGCCGCCCTCCAGGAGCAGGGCCTGGCCGACAGCACCGACATCATCGTCACCGCCGACCACGGCTTCTCGACCATTTCGAAGCAGAGCCAGACGAGCGATGCCGCCAAGGCAAGCTATGCCGACGTGCCGGCAGGCCTTTTGCCGGTCGGCTTCCTGTCGCTCGATCTTGCCAAGGCGCTGAGCCTGCCGCTGATCGACCCCGACCAGGACTACAAGGCGATCGACGCCGGCCAGCATCCGAAGAGCGGCAACGGCCTGATCGGCGGCGACAAGGATCACCCCAAGGTGGTGGTTGCCGCCAACGGCGGCTCCGACCTGATCTATCTGCCCGACGGCGACAAGGCGATGGCGAAAAACGTGGTCGACGCGCTCCTGAAGCAGGACTATGTCAGCGGCATCTTCGTCGCCAAATCGCTGGGCAGCCTGCCGGGCACACTGTCGCTCGACGACATCGCGCTCGAAGGCACGGCGGTCACGCCGATGCCGGCGATTGCCGTCAACTTCCGCTCCTTCTCGACCATCTGCGGCCAGCCGGAGCGTTGTGCTGCCGAGGTTTCCGACAGCGGCCTGCAGCAGGGCCAGGGCATGCACGGCTCGTTCAGCCGCGCCGACACCTGGAACTTCCAGGCGATGATCGGCCCGGACTTCAAGTCCGGCTTCGTCGACGCCGCACCCACCAGCAACGCCGATGTCGGCAAGACCATCGCCCGTATCCTGGACTTGAAGACCGAAGACAAGGGCAAGCTGGTCGGCCGCGTCATCACCGAGGCGATGAAGGACGGCACGATGCCGGAGGTCACGACCAGGATGCTGGTGTCGGAGCCTGCAGCCAACGGCCTGAAGACGATCATCAATCTGCAGATGGTCGGCGACACCAGATACTACGACGCCGCCGGCTTCCCCGGCCGCACCGTCGGCCTCACGGTTTCGGACGGCGCATCGACGAACTGAGGCGGATAGGGTCAATGTCGAGGGCGGCAGCCGCTGGGCTGCCGTTTTGGTTTGGGGGAGATGGCGCTCACCACCGCGCCGGGTGGCATCGGCGCAAGCAAACTTCTCGGCTGTTGAACGCCTGATGCACGCATGCTAACCGCTGCAGCAGACAGCGTGCCTGAGGAGTGCCGTGCATGATCCGTCATATCGTCTTCTTCAACGTCGCCGACCGGGCCAATCTCGAGGCGGTCAGGGCGGGGCTCTCAATCCTGACGGAAATCCCCCACGCCCGGCTGCTGGAGATCGGCACCAACGTCAAGACCGACCAACTCGGCACCGATGTCGACCTCGTGGTCTACGGCGAATTCGACGACGAGGCGGCACTGGCGGCCTATAAGGCCCACCCGAACTATCAGATCTCCATCGAGCGGGTCCGCCCCTTGCGTGAGATGCGGATTGCGGCGGACTATGATAGCACGACGGCGGTGCGGGAGGCGATTTAGGGGGCGCCCGGTATTTGGGCGCGTGGCGTCTGGTCAGACGGCAGGGTAAGAAGTCGCTCCCGCATTCGGCGGCAAATTAACCGACGGGTGCCATACCCAGCGCCAGACGCGGATCTGTTATTTTCTCTTCTGCCTGGTTAAGAAATTTTCGGATTGTACAAATCCCAAGAACTCCTTTAGCGATAGTGGTGGATTATATTGCGCCTCTAGCGTGAGGAGGTCTTTAACTTGCCTGAAACTTTCCCCACTTATCGTGGCAGAGCATGTGCAACTAAAATTCAGTTGCGCAGAAGCGCCTGCCGTGAAATAGACGTTGGATAATTCCAGATGTCTAAAGCGGAACGACTGGTCGAAGACTTCAAGCTTTGTCGTGGTGCGTTTCCGTACAAGGATATGGTGCGCCTGCTGAAGAATGCTGGATTTGAAGAGAAGTCGACCGGGAACGGGTCCAAGAGAAAATTCGTGCATACGACGCACAAATGGATAGTTCGACTGCACGAACCCCATCCCGGCAACGAGGTGAAGGCCTACATGGTGCGGGAGGTGCGTGAGTATCTTATGGAGCAGGGTGTGATATGAGGACGATCAAATACAAAGACTACCAGGCGTCCGTCGAATTCGACAATGGGAGCCTCTTCGTCAAGGTCCTTCACATTGACGACCTTCTCATCGCCGAATGCGACAAGGCCTCTGACGCAGAGGCCACCCTGCAGGGCCTCGTCGAGGACTATTTGCAAGATTGCGCCGATGAAGGCCGAGAGCCTTCCAAGCCGTTCAAGGGAACATTCAACGTCCGCGTCTCGCCCGAGCAGCACAAACGCGCGGCCATGGCCGCAGCCGAAACCAACCAGTCCCTGAATTCCTACGTTGCCATGGCGATTGCCGAGAAGCTCGAATGCGGCAAGCGCGCCGAAGATCGATTGCATATTCTACCCAAGGCAGGTTGAGATGGCGGTGCAGGCCCAAGTCTTGCGCCGCGCCCTTCGCCTGAACGTTTGGGACTTAGGTAGACACTCCGAAGACGGCCCCCTCCGAAAAGCCTGATATCGAACACAGTGCGGCGAGGGGCACTTGAATCACAGGAAGCGTGCACACGGCAGGCGACGATCGTGAGCCTGCTGCGGGGCTGAGAGATGCGCGGGGTATCACAATCCCGCCAGCTGCCAGCCATTGAACCCCGAGGTGACCTCAAGCCACCAGCATGGCCATTGGCATCGGTGAACTCTTCCCGATAGCCCACCACCCCAACCCCAAAAGGACACCCCGGATGAAACTCCCGTTCACCCTGCCGTGGCGTT
>CAZZZI010000383.1:0-3800 GCA_964658415.1 uncultured Sphingomonas sp.
GCATCTGCCCGGCATCGATCTTGGAGAAATCGAGGATGTCGTTGATGATCGTCAGCAGCGTATTGCCGGATTTGACGATGATGTCGACAAACGTGGTCTGGCGCGCATCGAGCCCGGTCTTGCCCAAGAGTTCCGCCATGCCGAGCACGCCGTTCATCGGCGTGCGGATCTCGTGGCTCATATTGGCGAGAAACTCGGATTTGGCCCGGTCGGCGGCTTCGCTGCGGGCGAGCAGGGATTGCAACTCCGCCTCGCGCTCCTTCATGTCGGTGACATCGGTGAACACCGCCAGCCAGCGCCCGGCCGGCCCCATCGTGGCCTCCATGTGCAGCCACGTCGTGCCCTCGATATTGAAGTTGGCGGAAAATGGCTGGCGGAGGCGAATCTTCTCGGCCCAGACGGCCAGTTGCAGCAGTGGATCGGGTCCGAAGTCGCCCCGCACCGCGCATTGGCGGAAGGCCCTCAGCCAGCGATTTCCGACACCGAGCGATGCCGGCGCGATCTGCAGCATTCCGGGCAGCGCATCGTTGGACAACATGATGATGCCGTTCTCGACGATCATCAGACCCTGCGACATGGCGTGGGTCGCGTCGGTCATCAGTTCCCCGAGGCGCTCCAGCGCGGCCTGACCCTCGGAAAGCTCTCTTTCCTTGCGGGTAAGCGACGACACGTCGGCGTAGCAAAGCAAGGTGCGGTCCTGCGAGATCCGGCGACCATCCACCAGGACGCGGCGATCCTCGCCGAAACAGAATTCGTATTGCAGATCGGCGTCCAGCCTGGAGAGCATGTCGACGCGTGACTGGTAGACCGTTTCGAGATCGGCGGCATCGGGTCCGAAATAGCCTTTGGCATAGTTGCAGCGCATCACGTCGCGCAGCGTCCTGGCCTCGCGACGATCCTCCTCCGACATGCCCCACATCCTGAAGAAGGCGTCATTGGCATATTCGACATTGAAAGTGCAATCGAGGATCAGGACGCCGATGGGCAGCAATCCGATGATGTTTTCCAGATCCTGACGCAGTTGCTCGGCGCGGGCCCGCGTCTCGCACAGCTGCATCTCGCCCTGCTTCAGCGTCGAAATATCATCCATCGAGCCGACGACATAGTGATTGCCGTCCGAGGTCGAAATGGCCTTGAGGCGCGTGACGACAGCCTGCGATCGACCTTGGGGATAGGCGATCTCGCCTTCGAACTCCAGTTGATCCTGGTTTTTGAGTATGGCTTCGTTGCCCGCGAAGAAGGCCGTTCCCTGTTCCCCGAACATCTCCAGTTCGGTCTTGCCGAGCGAGGCCTCCCGGGTCAGGCCGGTCATGCGGAAATAGGCCTCGTTGGCATAGACGAGCCGGTGATCCGCACCGCGCACGAAGGCTGAAACCGGCATCTCCTGCAGGATACTCCGGTACAGCGTCGCATCGTCGATATGCTTGTGCAGCAGCAGCTCGCGATCCTTCATCGCTGTCATGTCGATGCGCAGCGCAACGATCGATCCATCCGCCAGGCGCTTGTGGACGCAACGCAGCCAGCGACCTTCCGGGGTTTGCTCGATCAGGTCGCTGTGCCCTCCAGCGAGGATCGAAATCCGCTTGGCGATCCACGCCGGCTTGTCCGACGTGATGCAGAGGGGCGCCCGGCCGGACCAGAAGTCGAACACGGCATCGTAGATGTCGCGCGCCTTCATCCCCAGCGTTGGCTTTCCGACAAGCGCGAGATAGAGATCGTTCCAGTGTCCGTTGCAATAGACAAGCGCAAGATCCGAATCGAAGATGCCGACGGCCATATCGACAAGTTCGAAGATCTCGCCGGTCGCGCTGGCTGGAAGTGCCGAGACCTCGCTGAACGCCGGGAGATGTGCCTCCCGGCCTTGCAGTTTTGTCCCGGGCGCGGTGTGGGCGACCCGCACGCCGTCCTGCACATCATTGGTCATGGAGACCGTCGCAGCGGACGGTGCGGCCGGTCGGAGCGAGGGCGGCACTTCGGCAAAAATGCCGAACACGTAGGGGCGCTCGTCGGATGGCATGAAGCTCTCTATCTGAACTTCGACAGCCGACCGACGCTCCCCGTCAAAGCAGAGGGATGTCTCTTCCGTCCCGAAAACGATGGCGCGCCGCTCTTTATCCTCACGGTCCGCATCTTCGACGCGCTTGGAAAGCTCGTGACTGCGAAAGCCGATGAAGTCTGAAATGTCGCGGCCGAAAAACCGCGCATAGGCCTCGTTGACCGCAATGTAGCGCAAATCGCTGTTCTTGACATAGGCCGGCCGGTCGGACTCCGTGATCCGATGACAGGCAATCTCCAGCAAATCACTTGGGCTCTTCAAGAAAGCCTCGCTTGTTAGACGCATACAGTCAGCCGTTCTAGCAAGCAGGCCGCTAACAATGCGTTAACCATGCGGACAAGCCGTTTTTAACCTGCCTCGGGACGACCTCCATCGTGGCCTTTTTGCCGCTCGCGCCGGACGCTTTATCGAACCCGCCGGTTGACTTCCGTCGCGAATAGGGCCATATGCCCCTCAGCTTTCACCTTCCCGGCCGCCGCGTGAGCGTGCCCAGCGAAAAAAAGACGACTCGCAAGAGAAGGACAAAAGCGCTCGAAAAAACGACTGCCCAAAAGCGGCAGTCTCATGCGCTGGAAAGCTATTTTCCAACTTACAAGTTCCCACTTCACGCGGGGTTCTTGACGCCAAAGACCGACCGGACCGCAAGACGCGTTCCGGCGAACTTGTTTTTGGCGCCTCGAAAGGCAATTGAATTGACCACTTTTAGCGATCTTGGCTTGTCCGAACAGATTGTGACGTCTCTGACCCAACAGGGATATTCGACCCCGACCCCGATCCAGGCGGAAGCCATTCCGCTCGTTCTCCAGGGCCGCGACCTCGTCGGCCTCGCCCAGACCGGCACTGGCAAGACGGCCGCTTTCGGCCTGCCGATCATTGAAATGCTGATGAAGGACGGCAAGCGTCCCGAACACCGCAGCACGCGCACGCTGATCCTCGCGCCGACCCGCGAACTGGTGAACCAGATCGCCGCCAGCCTGAAGGAATACACCCGCAAGACGCAGCTGAAGATCGGCCTCGTCGTCGGCGGCGCCTCGATCAACAAGCAGCAGATGCAGATGGAACGCGGCGTCGACATCCTCGTCGCAACGCCCGGCCGCCTGCTCGACCTGATCGCCCGTCGCGCCCTGACGCTCGGCCATGTCTCCTACCTCGTCCTCGACGAAGCAGACCAGATGCTCGACCTCGGCTTTGTGCATGACCTGCGCAAGATCTCGAAGATGGTGCCTGCCAAGCGCCAGACGCTGCTGTTCTCGGCCACCATGCCGAAGGCCATCGCCGATCTCGCCGCCGACTTCCTGAGCAATCCGGCCCGCGTCGAAGTCTCGCCTCCCGGCAAGGCTGCCGACAAGGTCGAACAGTATGTTCACTTCGTCTCCGGCCAGAACCACAAGACCGAGCTCCTCAAGGAATCGATGAACGCCAACCCGGACGGCCGCGCCATGGTCTTCCTGCGCACCAAGCACGGCGCCGAGAAGCTGATGAAGCATCTCGAGCATGTCGGCTTTGCCGCCGCCTCGATCCACGGCAACAAGAGCCAGGGCCAGCGCGAGCGCGCCCTGAAGTCCTTCAAGGACGGCGAAACCCGCGTTCTCGTCGCAACAGACGTCGCTGCCCGCGGCATCGACATCCCCGGCGTCAGCCACGTCTACAACTACGACCTGCCGGAAGTGCCTGATGCCTACGTTCACCGCATCGGCCGTACGGCCCGTGCCGGTCGCGACGGCATCGCCATCGCCTTCTGCGC
>CAZZZI010000384.1:0-3787 GCA_964658415.1 uncultured Sphingomonas sp.
GCTCCTCCGTCTCAGGCGTCTACATCGGCCACCCCGGCTCCTACTATTTCGGCGTGGCCAAGGTGGAGCGGGACCAGGTGCAGGACTATGCGGCGCGCAAGGGCATGCCGATCGAGGAAGTCGAGCGCTGGCTGGGCCCTGTGCTTAACTACGTGCCGAACAAGCGCGAGGAAAAGATCGACGCTGCGGCTTGATTGGGGTCTCGATCCCGAAGATGTGGGGTGATCGCGAGTTCAGGTGTTGATTCAAGACGGTCGGAAGGTGATTCACCTTTCGACCGTAAGTGTTTGTGAAACCTATCATCTGCGAGTGATCGCAGCCTTGTTTTTTCTTGCGATCTCAAGAAATTTTGCCTTCACGATTTTGAACAGGCCAGGCGGCAGGAAGCCGTAGGAAAACGAGTCTCTTCGGCCGGGGATCGTCGAGATCCCGGCGTTGGGCCAGATGTCGACATTGCTTTCGGACACAACGATCCAGCTTGGCGCGTCGTCGAGGCCGATCGAGCGTTTTACATTCAGGGGAATTTCAACACTGACCGTGCCGTGCGATGGTGCTGTGTGCGTAATTGGAAGCAGAACGACGAACCTGGGGGTCGCTGCCTCCGGGCTCGCAACAACGATGCAAGTCGGCCGGTCCTTTCCCTGATCTTGCCCCGCATGGGCGTCGCTCGACCACAGGAAGTCGTAGCGGATGACAAGGCCTGGTCTTGGGTCGGGCAGCGACACAGGACGCCGCTATTTCAGCATTCGATCCAGATCGGAATGTTCGGGGTCCATCTCCGCCATTTCGACGGCCTCGACGATGACATCCGATAAGGTTTCAGTCCGGTGAGTCCGCTTGGCAGCGGCGGTGATCCAATCATAGTGTTCGGCCGACATCAGGACGAGATTGCGCTGACCGTCACTGGTGATCTCGACGGGTTCGCGCCGTGCTTCGTCCTGGAAATCTTCGAACCTGCGCTTGAATTCAACCGAAGTTGTCATCGACATCGGAGTTCTCCACCTGTCCATCCTGTAGTCTTGGACCGTAGTCGCATTGTCGAAATCTTTCAACTCGGCCCGATCGTCAGCTCCGCCACGAAATCATAGGCATCGCCCCGATACAGCGAGCGGGTGAATTCCACGGCGCGGCCGGAGGAGAGGTAGGAGATGCGTTCGATCGACAGGCCGGCGGCGCCGGCCGAGACGCCGAGCAGTTCCGCGTCGGCCTCCTTCATGTTGGTGGCCGAGATGCGCTGAACCGCGCGCACCGGCCGCACATTGCGCTTTTCCAATTCGGCATAGAGCGAGGCCGCGACGACGGAGGGATCGGGCAGGAATTCGCCGGACACACTGGCATGCTCGATCGCCAGCGGCTGGTCGTCGGCGATGCGCAGGCGGCTCAGCCGCGAGACTTTCGTGTCGGCGGCAAGACCGAGGATCATCATCTCGTCGGGCGAGGGCGTGTGGATGCCCTTGTGCAGCCATTGCGACCGCGCCGTCATGCCGCGCCGGGCCATGTCCTCGGTGAAGGAGGTCAGCTGCGACAGCTTCTGCTCGACCTTGGAGACCGGCTTGCTGACGAAGGTGCCGGAGCCGTGGCGACGTACCAGCAGGCCGTCGGTGACGAGGTTGTCGATCGCCTTGCGCACGGTGACGCGGCTGACGGCGGCGTATTCCGCAATGTCGCGTTCGGGCGGCAGGGCGTCGCCCTGTTTCAGCGTACCGGCCCGCACGGCCTCCTCCAGCGTCCGCCGCAGCTTGACGTAGAGCGGGCCGGTGCCGGCCGCCTGCATCCGCGCGGGCGAAAAGATCAGGGTGAGGTCGCCGGTCATGCACAGCACCTTTCATCCTGCGACGCCAAGGCGACCGCAAAGGACACGGCCCCTTGCAGCGCATCGCCCTTTGGATCGACCAGCAAGGCCTGGTGCGCGGGGCTCAGCCAGGAGCGGTAGGCAGCGGAGAGCCCGCCCAGCAGGCAGACGGTGTCACAGTCCGGCCAGAGCAGCGCGTCGAGGCTGCGGTCGATGTCGGACGCGGCCTTGGCCACGATCCGCCTTGCGATGGCATCGCCGCCGGCGGCATGCTCGAAGACCAGAGGTGCGTAGGCGGCAAATTCCCTCGGCCTGGCGCTTTGGGCAAATTCGACGACGGCCTGCGGATTGCCGCCGAACTCGGCCATGACGAAGTGGGTCAGCGGCGTGGCGATCTCTGCGCCATCATGGGCAAGAAGCGTCAGTTCCAGCAGGTCGCGGCCAAGGCGCGCGCCGCTTGCCTGGTCGCCGATGACGAACCCCCATCCGCCGATCTCGGTCACCTTTCCGTAACGTCTAGCACCGTAGACGGAGCCGGTTCCGAAGGCGCCGACGACGCCATCCGCGGTGCCCAGCGCGCCCTCCAGCGCGATCAGCGAGTCGGTCACGACATCGGCCTTGGCAAAGGGCAGGGCGGCTTGGATCCGGGCGCCATGGCTGCCGACATTGGCGCCGGCGACGCCGAGCACGGCGGCGCTGCGTTCCAGTAGCGACGGATCGAGCCCGGCTTCGGCGAAGGCGGACCGGGTGGCGGCGACGATGTTTTCAAGCGCGCCCGATGCATCGGACATGATGTTGGCGGCGCCGGCCTTGCCGCGCCCCAGTATCCTGCCCGTTGCATCCGCCACCGCGGCGCGGCAGCTCGTGCCGCCACCGTCGATGCCGATCGCATACTTCGTCATGTGCCCTCCGGATGCCGTCTGTTCCCGCGTTTTTCATTACCATACCAAAAAAATACCATTTACCAAGTGCCAACATCGCTTCGATAAAATGTTTTTATTAGGCTGTTTTCATTGAGTAATTTTCATTTTTGAGATTTTTTGCGTCGAAAAGGTTAAATTCGACTGGACAATTGGTATTTTTTTGGACTTAATTCCGACCAAGGGAACAGCGTCGACGGACATCGGCGGAACCGGCAAACAAAAACAGCCGGAGCGCCAGGCGGACGGCAACAGCCATCGGCAGATGTCAGGACAAAGGGCAGACCGGTTTCGGTCTGTGCTGTGTGGCGTTGCAGTGTTTTCCTGATTGATATGCGTCCCGGCTGCGGTACAGGCAGGGGCGGGGTGCCCGGTGGCGACAGCGATCGGTGCGCGTTTCAGATCGAAAATGGCGTCTTGAGGCGCCCGGAACAGGAGAGGGAAAAAATGACACAGAAAATTCTGAAGGGCATGCTGCTCGCATCCAGCCTTTTGAGCTCGGCAGGGCTCGTCCATGCTGCCGACGTGACCTTGAACGTCGAGAGCTGGCGCAACGACGATCTGTCGATCTGGCAGACCAAGATCATCCCGGCTTTCGAAGCCAAGAACCCCGGCATCAAGATCACCTTCTCGCCGACGGCGCCAACCGAATACAATGCCTCGCTGAATGCCAAGCTCGATGCCGGCTCTGCGGGCGACATCATCACCTGCCGCCCGTTCGACGCGTCGCTCGATCTCTTCAACAAGAAGCATCTCGTCGACCTGACGACGCTGCCGGGCATGGACAATTTCTCGCCGGTCGCCAAGGCCGCCTGGTCCACGGATGACGGCAAATCGACCTTCTGCGTGCCGATGGCTTCTGTCATCCATGGCTTCATCTACAACAAGGATGCGTTCGCGAAGCTCGGCATCTCGGTTCCGAAGACCACCGACGAATTCTACGCCGCGCTCGACAAGATCAAGGCCGACGGCACCTATATCCCGATGGCCATGGGCACCAAGGATCTCTGGGAAGCCGCCACCATGGGCTACCAGAACATCGGTCCCAACTACTGGAAGGGCGAAGAAGGCCGCG
>CAZZZI010000385.1:0-3786 GCA_964658415.1 uncultured Sphingomonas sp.
TCATCGAGCTGGACGGCAGCCAGCACGGCGAAGATTCGGTTCGGAGATATGATCTCGAACGTACGAATTTTCTCGAGAGCCAGGGCTACCGCGTGATCCGATTCTGGAACGCCGAGGTCCATGCCGAACTCGATGCTGTTTTGGACACCATATTTGCCATTGTGCAGCAGCAGCAAATTGCGCTAGCAGAAGCCGACAATTTCCATCCCACCCCGGCACCGCGTGCCGACCCTCCACCCCATGGGGAGGGTGAGGAATAGTGACATGCCCGATCTCCTGCTTGAACTCCGCTCCGAGGAAATCCCGGCCCGCATGCAGCGCAAGGCTGCCGGCGATCTGAAGAAGCTCGTCACCGACGCGCTGGTCGAGGCGGGACTGTCCTATGAAGGCGCGCGGGAATATTGGACGCCCCGGCGGCTGGCGCTCGACATTCGCGGCCTGACGGCGCGCTCGGCGGATGTCCGCGAGGAACGCAAGGGTCCGCGCCGCGATGCCAATGCCCAGGCGATCGAAGGTTTTCTGCGCGCCGCAGGCCTGTCGTCCATCGACGAGGCGCAGATCCAGAGCGATCCGAAGAAGGGCGAGTTCTACGTCGCCATCATCGCCAAGCCCGGCCGCGCCGCCGAGGAGATCATTGCCGATGTGATGCCCGGCATCATCCGCAGCTTCCCCTGGTCGAACACGATGCGCTGGGGCGCCGCTTCGGCCAGACCCGGCTCCCTGCGCTGGATCCGCCCGCTGCAGTCGATCGTCTGCACATTCGGCACGGAGCATGAAGGCACGGTCGTCATCCCCTTCGAGATCGACGGCATCGTTGCGTCGGATGTCACCTATGGCCACCGCTTCCATGCCCCCGGCGCACTCACCGTCAAGCGCTTCGACGACTACGTGGCCGGCCTCGAACGGGCGCGGGTCATCCTCGACGCCGAACGCCGCAAGGAAATCATCGCCGCCGATGCCGCCAACCTGGCGTTCGCCAGCGGACTTGAATTGGTGGATGATCCGGCGCTGCTCGAGGAGGTCTCGGGTCTCGTCGAATGGCCGCAGGTGCTGATGGGCGAGTTCGAGGAAGATTACCTGACGATCCCCTCCGAAATCATCCGCCTGACGATCAAGACCAACCAGAAGTGCTTCGTCACCCGCACGCAGGGCAGCGACACGCTGTCGAACAAGTTCGTGCTGGTTGCCAATATCGAGGCGACAGACGGCGGCGCTGAAATCATCCATGGCAACGGCAAGGTCGTGCGCGCCCGTCTTTCCGACGCATTGCATTTCTGGAAGCGCGACCAGGGCGACCTGCCGGACCTCGAAACGCTGGCAGATTCGGCCGCCAAGTTTGGTCTCGACCTCAAAAAGCCGCTCGACCAGCGCATGGCAAAGCTCGATGCCTTGAACGTCACCTTCCACGCCAAGCTCGGCAGCCAGGGCGAGCGCGTGTCGCGCATCCGTCGGCTTGCGGGCGAACTTTCCGCGGTCACCGGCGCGGACAAGGCGCTGGTCGACCGTGCCTCTGTGCTGGCCAAGGCGGACCTGCGCACCGAAGCCGTCGGCGAGTTCCCGGAGCTGCAGGGCCTGATGGGTCGCCGATACGCGTTGTTGCAGGGCGAAGATGTCTCCGTTGCCGCCGCCATCGAAGACCACTGGAAGCCGAATGGTCCCTCCGATCGCCTGCCTTCGGACAAGGTCGGGCTGACCGTGGCGCTGGCAGACAAGCTCGATACGCTGGTCGGTTTCTGGGCGATCGACGAAAAGCCGACCGGTTCGAAGGATCCCTACGCGCTCCGCCGCGCCGCACTCGGCGTCGTGCGCATCGTGCTTGAGCAGCGCATCCGCCTGCCCATGATGCGCTCTCTGTGCAACCACATGTCGCTCGTCGACGAATCGGTCGAGATGGCGGGACTGCGCCAGCAGATGCAGGATCATCCGGACGGGCTGATCAAGTTCGGCCATGCCAGCGACGAGCAGATGCTGGCCCGGGAACGCGACCTGCTGTCCTTCTTCCACGACCGCCTGAAAGTCTATCTGCGCGACCAGGGCGCCCGCTACGACCTGATCGATGCGGTTCTCACGCCAGAGACCGACGACTTGCTGATGGTCGCCCGCCGCGTCGAGGCGCTCACCTTCTTCATCACCTCCGAAGACGGCAAGAACCTGCTTGCCGGCACCAAGCGGGCTACCCAGCTGCTGGCTGCGGAAGAAAAGAAGGGCACCGTCGTCGCCGATGCGGTGAGCGCTGACCTCCTGAAGCTCGATGCCGAAAGGGATCTTTTCGCGGCCGTGGCCAAGGCCTCCGGCGAGGCGTCCTCGGCCATCGCGCAGGAGGATTTCCGCTCGGCAATGACCGCGCTGTCGATGCTGCGCCTGCCGGTCGACCGCTTCTTCACGGATGTGCTGGTCAATGACGAGGACGAGGCCGTCCGCGCCAACCGTCTGGCCCTGCTGCGCCTCATCCGCGAGGCGACCGGCACCGTGGCCGACTTCTCCAAGATCTCGGCATAATTCATTGAGAGCCGGGATCGGTGGCGCTCCGTCCGCCGATCCCGGGAAGCATATCAAAACGAAGAGCTGAAGCGTTTCTGCAAAACGCTCAGACAAACCCTGAAAACGCTTATGTGACCAGAGCGATTCCCACTCTCCCTCATCCTCGCCCTTGTGGCGGGGATCCAGCGACCCGACGTCTGTCGGGTCAAAAGACTCTTTCAGCTCAAGGACTTGAACCGCCTGATACCCCGCCATGAGGGCGAAGATGGGGAGAGTTTGGAAACCGGCTCAATTTCCTGATTGACCTGCAGAGTGGTTGGAAAAGGCTTTAGTCAGCATTTCAGCGCTTCTCCGAAACGCTAAATGCTCCCGCCGCGAGACTTACGTCTGGTTCCAGCGACGGATGACCGGCTCGGTGAGGTCGTGCTCGTAGCCGAGCACGCTGATGCTTGCCGTGTCGAGGACGAAGCGCGACCCGTCTTCCGGCGGCAGCCCCAGCCAGCGGGCGGCGAGCACGCGCAGGAAGTGGGCGCTCGAGAAGATGAGGACGCGATCGTTGCGGAGGCGCAGCGCTGAGACGATGCTGTCCGCCCGGGCACCGACATCACTAGCCGTCTCGCCGTCCGGTGCGCCGTCGCGAAACACCTGCCAGCCCGGTCGGGTTTTCTGGATGTCCTTCGTCGTCACCCCCTCATAGGCGCCGTAGTTCCATTCCGCCAGATCCTCCTTGATCTCCCGGCGGTCGGCAAAGCCAGCCAGCGCGCAGGTGTTTGCGGCGCGCATCGACGGGCTCGACCAGACCGCATCGAAATGCTGGCCCCGCAGCTTTTCGGCGAGGTTGACGGCAGCCGCTTCGCCGGTTGCTGTCAGCGGAATGTCGGACCGGCCCGTGTGCTGCCCGGACAGGCTCCACGCCGTCTCGCCGTGCCGCACAAGGGTGATTTCAGGCCATGCACTGCTCATGTCTCTACCTTTCGCTCGTCTGCGGATGCCGCATCGGTCGATGCATATCGCGGCGCTGCGGTAACCGTGTCAACCTCCGGCCAAACTGCCGAGCGTCGGAGACGCGCAACGCCGTCGCCGGATCGACTGGAATTGCAGGCTGACCAGCGCTAGAAAAAACGATGACCAAAATTCTCGTCAGCGCCTGTCTCATGGGCCACGCGGTACGCCATGACGGCAAGGCAAAGCCCCTCATTCATCCGGCGCTTGAACGCTGGCGGCAGGAGGCGCGGCTTGTGACGATCTGCCCGGAAATGTCGGCCGGTATGCCGGTGCCGCGACCGCCTGCCGAGATCGAGGCGG
>CAZZZI010000386.1:0-3770 GCA_964658415.1 uncultured Sphingomonas sp.
AAAAAGGATGGTGGGCGTAACAGGGATTGAACCTGTGACCCCTACGATGTCAACGTAGTGCTCTCCCGCTGAGCTATACGCCCATCCGATGTCGGCGCATAAATCAAAAAATCCGGGGGCCGTCAATGGCCTTTTTCAAGTTTTCTGAAGTCGCCGACGAGATCGCCTATGCGGCAAGGAGTTTGTTGACCTCATCGACCAGCTCGCGCAGGTGGAAAGGCTTGGAAAGCACCTTCGCATCCTTCGGCGCTTTCGAATCGGGGTTGAGTGCGACCGCGGCAAAGCCGGTGATGAACATCACCTTAAGATCCGGATCGAGCTCGGTGGCGCGGCGCGCCAATTCGATCCCGTCCATTTCGGGCATGACGATATCGGTCAAGAGCAGCGAGAAGGGTTCCTCGCGCAACCGATCGTAGGCGCTGGCACCGTTGTCGAAGGACGACACCTTGTAGCCGGCCTTTTCGAGGGCCTTCACCAGGAAGCGACGCATGTCGTTGTCGTCTTCGGCAAGCAGAATTTTCTGAGTCATTACTGGACCGTCAATCACTATCATCTCTCGCGGCTTCTGAGCCGTTCACGTTAGTCGCCGGCCGTAAACAAGCGATGAATGCGGCGTGGACGGTCAGATTTGAAGTTTGACACATACTATGGACTTGCAGGGACGCAACTGGCAACATGCACCTGCGAAAAGTTCTTGACATGGTAAAGACGTGGATGCCCGCAGACATAGGAAGTTTCGAGATCTTCGAGATACTGGAACCGGTGTCGCAGACCATCCCCTTTGTCTACTCCTCGCCCCACAGCGGTCGCATTTATCCTCCTGAATTCGTTGCGCAATCGCGGCTTCAGGGGACGGCCATCCGGCGCTCCGAGGATCACTATGTCGACGAGCTTTTTTCGGCGGCCAGCGCACTCGGCGCACCCCTGCTGATGGCCAATTTCCCGCGCGCCTATATCGATGTAAATCGAGAACCCTATGAGCTCGATCCGCGCATGTTCGACGGTGCGCTGCCGGCCTATGCCAATATCAACTCGGTGCGCGTCGCCGGCGGGCTCGGGACGATTCCGCGAATCGTTGCCGAAAACATGGAAATCTATGCAAAGCGCGTCCCCGTGGCCGAGGCGCTCCACCGAATCGAGACGATCTACAAACCCTATCACGCCGCATTGCGCCGGCTGATGGCGCGCACCCATCTGGAGTTCGGCTTCGGCGTGCTGGTCGACTGCCATTCGATGCCCGGCAACATTCGCGTTGCCGGCAGCCATGCGCGCCCCGACTTCATCATCGGCGATCGCTACGGCACCAGCGCGTCGGCGGAACTCTCCCATGCGGCGATGGATATCCTGGAAGGGCTCGGCTTTCACGCGGTGCGCAACAAGCCCTATGCCGGCGGGTTCATCACCGAGCATTACGGGCGGCCCTCGCGGGGGTTGCATGCGCTGCAGGTCGAGGTCAACCGGGCGCTCTACGTCGACGAGGCGACCCTCGAAAAGCGCGGCGACTTCGGCCTGATGACCGGCGCGATCACGGCCTTCATCCGGCAGATGGCCGAGCACGTCGCAAGCTATGGCAACAGTCGCGCTCTGGCTGCGGAATGAGACCGCCAAACCTTCGCTAAAGCCCAAAAAAAACCGCCCGAAGGCGGCTAAGTCTAGGGAGGAAACACCCAAGGAGGGTATTTACAGTCAGAAGACTGTAGGGTGTTTCTAATATTGCGATGCACAATTGTCAAGCATATTTTGAAGTGCCTATTTAAAAGGCGAGACGACGGTTTGCGCAGATGCGTTTGCATCGTCACATTTAATGGCTATGAGAAGCCAATCGCATCGATCGGATATTCGCCATGCTCCCTGACCGCGCTTTCTTTTTCGAACTGGCCGACGCTGCCAAGGCCGAGACATTGCCGCGCTTTCGCGCCGGGATCGATATCGTCAACAAGGAAGCCGCCGGTTTCGATCCGGTGACCGAGGGCGATCGCGCCGCCGAGATGGCCATCCGGGCGCTGATCACCGAGCGGTTTCCGGACCACGGCATCCTCGGCGAGGAATTCGGCAATGTCGGGCTCGACCGCGAGCATGTCTGGGTGATCGATCCGATCGACGGGACGCGCGCCTTCATCTCCGGCGTTCCCGTCTGGGGAACGCTGATCGGCCTCTACCGGAACGGCCGCGCCATCATGGGCCTGGTAGACCAGCCGTTCACCGGCGAGCGCTATTTTGCGGACGGAAGCATCTCCAGCTATACCGGCCCGGGAGGCGACCGGCAGTTGAAGGTCCGCGATTGCGGCAGCCTGTCGAAAGCCATCCTCTTCACCACCTCGCCGCACCTCTTTGGCGGCGTCGAGATGGAAAAATACCGCGAGATCGAAGAGCAGGTGCGCCTCTTCCGCTACGGCACGGATTGCTATGCCTACGCCCTGCTTGCCGCCGGCCATGTCGACCTCGTCGTCGAGAACGTGCTGAAGCCTTACGACGTCGGCGGCATCATCCCCGTCATCGAGCAGGCGGGCGGCATCATCACCACCTGGGACGGCGGACGTCCGGAGCAGGGCGGCTCGATCATCGCCGCCGGCAGCCGCGCGGTCCATGAGGAAGCGCTGAAGATACTGTCCCGCTGATCTTCAGAGACCGGAGCCGACCGGCTCGTTGTTTGCCTCGGCGTCGCTGCCGGGGATGAAGGCGCGGATGGCGGCCATGGCGGCACCGCGATAGACATCCTTTTCCTGAAAGACCTCGTGCCTGGCGCCGGCGATCGGCACCAGCTGGGCAGCGCGGAAGGAGCGCGACAGCCGCTCCTGCTCGGCAAAGGGAATGATGCCGTCGCGGGTCGGGGCGAGCAGCAGCGTCGGGATGGCGATCGAGAACAGGTGCTCCGGTTGCGAGACGCGTTCGATCGTCCGGAAGGCCTGCTGCAGCCAGCGGGCGGAGGGCGGCCCAAGCACGAGATCGGGGCGGGCCTCCGCGATGGCCCGGTTGCGATCGTAGCGCGCCTTGTCCGATGTCAGCAGATTGGTGGCGAAAGGGCGCTCCCTGAGCCGCCGATTGAGGGGCATCGAACCGAGACCGAGGGTGCATGCCACATTGGCGAGCAGGCGGATCGTCGCCGGCGAGGCGCCCTGGCCGGTCAGCCCGACGAAAGGCGCGCTCAGCACCATTCGCTCGATGCGGCCGGTCAACTTCGGGGCGGCGGAGAGGGCAATGAGCGCTCCGGTGGAATGGGCGACCAGGTAGAAGGGCAGGCGGGCGTCCGGCAGGACGACCCGTTCCAGGAAATCATCCAGGTCGTGCTCGTAATCGGAAAAGCGCCTGACATGGCCGCGGTTCGGATGCCGGATCAGCCGGCCGGAGCCGCCCTGGCCGCGCAGGTCGAAGGTCGCGACCCAGAGCCCCCGGTCGTTGAGTTCGCGGATCGTCTCGAAATATTTCTCGATGAATTCGTTGCGGCCGTGCATGAGGACGACCGTGCCCTTGGCAACGGTGTGGGCGCTGCGGAAAATCGCATAGCGTAGCTTGTGGCCGTCACGCGTCGCGAAATAGCCTTCGACCCGGCTTTCGGGCACCGGGTTGTCGGGGGTCGAAAAGAGAATGGATTCCGTCACAACTCATTGCCTCGTTGAAGCGGGCGATCATAGCCGATCGAATGTCGCATAAGTATATCGGCGGACAAGAAAAAAGGCCGGCCTGGCGGGAAAATCGAGGGGCCCGCCGGCCGGCCGAGCTGACTGAAGACGAAGGGACGATACACTCCAGTCACGGACAGTCATCCGATG
>CAZZZI010000387.1:0-3707 GCA_964658415.1 uncultured Sphingomonas sp.
AGATGCATGCGCTGGAAGAATACGGCCTGATGCACGTCAAGCTCTACGAGGACATTGCCCGGAACGGACGTATCGCCACCACCTACGCCTATCCGGTCAAGGTACAGGGCCGCTATGTCATGGACCCGTCGCCGACGCCGAAGTTCGACAATCCGAAAATGCACCAGTCGGAAGCGCTGCAGCTGTTCGGCGCCGGTCGCGAGAAGCGGATCTACGCTGTGCCTCCCTATACAGACGTCGTCAGCCTCGATTTCGAGGATCATCCCTTCGAGATCCAACGGTTCGACAAGCCGTGCGCGCTCTGCGGCGGCGAGGACGTCTATCTCGACGAGGTCATCCTCGACGACAAGGGCGGGCGCATGTTCGTCTGCTCCGACACCGACCACTGCGAGGATCGCCGGGCCCACGGCCATGTCGGCGAAATGCTGGCACCCAACACGGAGGCTGCAGAATGACCGAGACGCCACTCCTCAGGGTCAAGGACATCTCGAAATTCTACGGAAGCCGCATCGGTTGCCGCAACGTCTCCTTCGATCTCTGGCCGGGCGAAGTGCTGGCCATTGTCGGGGAATCCGGCTCCGGCAAGACGACGCTGCTGAACTGCCTGTCGACGCGGCTGATGCCGACCACCGGCAGCATCGAGTACCACATGCGCGACGGCCAATATCGCGAGCTGTTTCACATGAACGAGGCCGAGCGGCGCTTCCTGATGCGCACCGACTGGGGCTTCGTCCACCAGAACCCAGCCGATGGGCTTCGGATGACGGTGTCGGCCGGCGCCAATGTCGGCGAGCGGCTGATGGCGGTCGGGGATCGCCACTACGGCAATATCCGCGCCACCGCCATCGACTGGCTCGGCCGCGTCGAGATCAACGCCGACCGCATCGACGACCAGCCGCGCGCCTTTTCCGGCGGCATGCGCCAGCGCCTGCAGATCGCCCGCAACCTGGTCACCTCGCCGCGCCTCGTCTTCATGGATGAGCCCACCGGCGGCCTCGACGTCTCCGTGCAGGCGCGCCTGCTCGATCTCGTGCGCGGCCTCGTGCAGGATCTCGGCCTATCGGCCATCGTCGTTACCCATGACCTCGCCGTTGCCCGGCTGCTGTCGCATCGGATGATGGTGATGAAAGATGGCAACGTCATCGAGCATGGCCTCACCGACCGGGTGCTCGACGATCCGCACGAGCCGTACACGCAGCTGCTCGTCTCCTCGATCCTGCAAGTCTAGACGGAAATTCAGGGAAAGAACGCCATGGCAACCCCTCTCGTCGTTTCCGAAGTCTTCAAGAGCTTCGTCATGCATCTGCGCGACGGCATTCACCTGCCCGTCGTCGCCGATGTCTCCTTCTCGGTCGCTTCAGGCGAATGCGTCGTGCTCGGCGGTCCCTCGGGCATCGGCAAGAGCTCGCTGCTCAAGATGACCTACGGCAACTATGCCGTCGACGGTGGCCAGATCCTGGTCGCCCACAAGGACCGCATCGTCGACCTCGCGACCGCCGATCCGCGCACCGTCATCGATGTGCGTCGCCATACGATGGGCTATGTCAGCCAGTTCCTGCGCACCGTGCCCCGCGTTGCCGCCATCGACGTGGTGGCCGAACCGCTGACGGCACGTGGCGAAAGCCATGCGGTGGCCAGGCAGCGGGCGGCAGAACTGCTGTCGCGGCTCAACCTGCCCGAGGAACTGTGGCAGCTGCCGCCGGCGACCTTCTCCGGTGGCGAGCAGCAGCGCGTCAACATTGCCCGCGGCTTTATCACCGACCATGCGATCCTGCTGCTCGACGAGCCGACGGCATCGCTGGACGCCCGCAACCGCGCCGTCGTCGTCGACCTGATCGCCGCCAAGAAAAAGGCCGGCGTCGCCCTGCTCGGTATCTTCCATGACGACGAGGTGCGGACCGCCGTTGCCGACCGTATTCTCGATGTCAGCGCGTTCTCGCCGCGAAAGGCGCTGGCTCCGGCCGACGCGTGAGAACTATCGACTGATCGGACAAAGGCGCCGCCGCAACCTTGCGACGGCCGATGCGAAACAAGGCCTGAAAGGCGCTGTCATGAGCAGAAACATAGGCGAGCAGCCCCATATCGATCCGACGGCGCGCGTCAGCCAGTCGACCCTCGGCCGCTACACCGAGGTGTCCGAGCGCTGCCGTCTCGACGAGGTCGAGATGGGCGATTATTCCTACATCATGCAGGACGGCGCCGCCTGGTGCGCGACG
This sequence comes from uncultured Sphingomonas sp., assembly GCA_964658415.1. Taxonomy (GTDB): domain Bacteria; phylum Pseudomonadota; class Alphaproteobacteria; order Rhizobiales; family Rhizobiaceae; genus Rhizobium. Next base: position 2,217 of record CAZZZI010000387.1, read on the forward strand.
ATCGGCAAGTTCGTCAACATTGCCGCGGCCGTGCGGATCAATGCCACCAACCATCCGACATGGCGCGCGACGCTCCACCATTTTACCTACCGCGCCACGGATTACTGGCCGGATGCGGACATGGAGACAGACTTCTTCGCCTGGCGCCGGGAGAACCGGGTCGTCATCGGCAACGACGTGTGGATCGGCCACGGCGCGACCCTGCTGCCAGGCGTCACGGTCGGCAACGGTGCCGTCATCGGTGCCGGGGCGGTGGTGTCGAAGGATGTCGCCCCCTATTCCATCGTCGGCGGCGTACCGGCAAAACTGATCCGCGAACGGTTCACCGCGGACGTCGGCGCGCGCATGGATGCCCTGTCCTGGTGGGACTGGGACCACAACCGCCTGCGGACCGCACTGACTGATTTCCGCACCCTTTCTGCAGAGGATTTTCTCAGCCGCTACGGCGCCTGAAGCCCTGTTCCGCCGCCGGTTTGTGACAGCAGTGACACAAATTTGACATTGGAGGTTCATCAACCGGCGGTAATCATTTCCGAGCATAGGCGCGCTCACACGCGCCTTTTTGAAAGCGTCACACATGACGTGTGTAGTCGCGAGAGAGAGACACGATGTTCGAACTCAAGGATGTAACCCGCAAATTCGGAAGCAAGATCGCTGTTGATTCCGTTTCGCTGGAGATCCCCCAAGGCCAGATGGTCGGCGTCATCGGCCGATCGGGCGCCGGCAAGTCGACGCTGCTGCGGATGATCAATCATCTCGCCCTACCCTCGTCGGGCTCCATCCATTTTGCAGGGTCCGAGATTTCCACGCTGCGCGGCAAGGCGTTGCGCAACTGGCAGCGCGACTGCGCGATGATCTTCCAGCAGTTCAACCTGGTTCCGCGCCTCGATGTGCTCACCAATGTCATGCTCGGGCGGCTCAACCACCGCTCGACGACGCTGAGCCTGCTCAACATCTTCAGCCGCGAGGAGCGCATCGATGCCATCATGGCGCTGGAGCGCCTGGGCATCGAGCAGACTGCGATGCAGATGGCCGGCACGCTTTCCGGCGGCCAGCAGCAGCGCGTGGCCATCGCCCGCGCGCTGATGCAGAAGCCGAAAATGCTGCTTGCCGATGAGCCGATCGCTTCGCTCGATCCGCTCAATGCCAAGATCGTCATGGATGCGCTGCGCGACATCAACGAGCGCGACGGCATTACGGTCATCACCAACCTGCACACGCTGGATACGGCCCGCAATTATTGCGAACGCATCGTCGGCATGGCGGCCGGCCGCGTCGTCTTCGACGGCCCGCCTTCGGCGCTGACCGCCGACGCCGTCAACGCCATCTACGGCACGGACCGGGATGGCGCAGGTATCGACGAGACGATGACGTCGACCAGCATCAACACAGCCAATCTGCCCGCGCCGAGCGCGGCTCATGCATCTGCCGGCGCGTCGCCGCTGGCACTGGCCGGTCTCTGAGGGAGAGACCGGGATCGAAGGCCCACGT
>CAZZZI010000388.1:0-3696 GCA_964658415.1 uncultured Sphingomonas sp.
CGCAAAGTCGGAGGCGAAGAACAGCACCATCGCCGCGATATCCTCCGGCACGCCCAGCCGCTTCAGCGCGATGTTCTGCAAGAGCTTGGCCTGTCCTTCCTCGCCCATCGCATCCCACTGCCGTTCCGTCGTCGGATTGGAGCGCACGAAGCCGGGTGCGACGTTGTTGACGGTGATGCCCCAGGCGCCGAGTTCATGGGCGAGCTGTCGCGTCAGGCCGATCTGGCCGGCCTTGGCGCTCGCATAGGCCTGGATGCCGGTGAGCGAGATGCCGAGCCCGGCACCGCTGGAGATGTTGACGATGCGGCCGTATTTCTGCCGCTTCATGCCGGGCGCGACCGCCTGGGCCATGAAGAAGGCACCGGACAGGTTGACGTCGAAGATCGACTGCCAGTCCTCCTCGGAAATTTCCTCGATCGGCCGCCCCACCTGGCCGCGTACGCCGCCGGCATTGTTGACAAGGATGTCGACGGTCGCGCCCGCAGCTTCGATCCCGGCGATGACGCGCTGGACGGCACTGCGGTCGCCGACATCGAGCCGATGGGTGAAAATGGCGTCGCTGAGCTCTGCCGTCTCGGCCAGGCCGGCCTCGTTGACGTCGCAGGCGTGGACGACGGCGTTGCGGCTGGCAAAAGCCGTCGCGATGGTCCGCCCGAAGCCGTGCGCAGCGCCCGTGACGACGACGGTCTTGCCGGTAAAATCGATATTCACGCCACGGTCTCCAGCTCATCGAGGTTATCAAGCGAAAGAGGACGTTTGCCGTCCTCGATTTCGTGGATCATCTCCACCAGCCGGGCCGCGATCGGGGTGGGCACGCCGAGCGAGCGGCCGACCTCGACCACCGGCTGGACCTGCGCGTCGACCTCGGTCTTGCGCTTGCGCACCGCAAGGTCCCGCCAAATACCGGAATGGGATTTCAACGAGGTGCGGTTATGCGCCACCATCTCGTCGAAGGAGCGTTCCGTTTCCGCCGAGGTCGCATTGGGAGAGAAGGCGGCGGGATCGAAGCCGTTGAAGGCCTCCAGCTTGATGTTGTTGGCGCCCGCCACGCGGCCGACTTCCAGCGCCAGCTTGGTCAGCACCGGGCGATAGCGCGGGTTGGCGAGCACGTCGGCGATGCTGTCATTTGTCAGGGCGGTGCCGAACAGCAGAGCGCCATAGATGAGTTTCCCCCAGAGAAATCCCCAGATGTTGTCGGTCAGGATCGCCTTGTCGTCGAATTGATGCAGCAGGCGGTGGATTCCTTCCACCCGCTCGGTAGTTCTGCCATCGAGCTCCCCGACGACCACGGCCGCGCGCCCGCTGTAATGGACCACGCCCGGTGACAGGTAATCGGCACCGAAATTGACGAAGCAACCGATCACCCGCTGGATGCCGACCACGGGCGCGATGACCTGCTCGTTCAAGCCGTTCTGGGCAGACACCACATAGCCGTCGGAGGCGAGGTGATCGACGAGCGCGTGGCTCGCCGCCTCGGTGTGGTGCGCCTTGACGCAGAGATAGATGCGCTCGTAGACGCCGTCGAGATCCTCCGGCAGGACGGCCCTGGCCCTGACGGTATCCTGGAAGATCGGCCCTTCGATGGTCAGGCCCTTCTCATTGATGGCAGCCACATGGTCGGCGGCATTGTCGACGAAGATGACCTCCTGGCCGGCACGGATGAAGGCGGCGCCCAGCGTTCCGCCGATGGCGCCGGCACCCCAGATGACTACAGGCGTGCTCATGCCCAGCCTCCCTCGAGGAGATCGCGTGTTTCCTTGACGGCAACATCCCAGATCGCCTGCATTTCCTCGTCCGGGCGCTCGTAATAGCCGCCGAAGTTGCCGTCGCCGAGCAGCGCCTTGACGCCTGATGGGTTCATGGCGCGCATATGGGCGAGGTCGACCATCGGCTTCTGCTGGGTCGGCTGCACGACGCCCGGCAGCCGCGTCCAGGGAAAGTTCTCCATCCACGAGGCGTGCGAGGCGACGGTGTCGATCTCCTGAACCTTGGCGAAGGTCTTCGGCGCGTTCCACCAGTTGTGGAACTTGACCGATGTGTCGGGATTGTCGGCCATCCACTCGACCGCCAGGCTCCCGGCCGGCTGGTTGCCGCCATGGCCGTTGACGATCAGGATGCGGCGGAAACCCTGCAGACGCAGTCCATCGAGGATATCGCGGACGATCCGGATATAGGTCTCCTGGCGCAGGCTGATGGTGCCGGGATAGGCGAGGAAATAGGGCGTGATGCCATAGGCCAGCACCGGAAATACCGGGATCCCCAGCGGCTCGGCCGCGTCGAGAGCGATCTTCTCGGCAAGGATCGAATCGACCGACAGCGACAGATGGGCGTGTTGCTCGGTGCTGCCGAGCGGCAGGATCGCCCTGTCGTCGATCTTCAGATAGGTCTCTATCTGCTGCCAGTTGGTGTCGGAGATCTTCATTGTCATTCCTTTTAGCTCTGAACGGTCGGCTGCGGCGCGGGCTGGAGAGCAACCGGCACCTCTGCCTGCGGCTGCGGGACGCCCGCGGCGCGGATGATGGGAACGATGACCCGCTCGATATCGGCGGTATCGGGGGCATGGCGGTATTCGATCGTCTGGATGCCGGCGGGCGCAAGGGCAATCGCGCCTTCCGCACCCGACGCATGGATCAGCACGCTTGCGCGCGCCAGCAGGGCATCGAGATCAGGCGTCTCCAGCGTTGCGGCCGTGATTTCGGTGACATGCGGCGCAAAACGCTGCACGCCGCTCTTCATGATCGGCAGGAAGTCCGGAAAGCGCGAGACGACGGCAATCGACGCCAGCGAATCGAGCGAGGCCAGCGACATTCGGGTCTCTTCGGCCGGGGTGAAGCTGATGGACACCACCTTGGTGTTCGGCAGCAGGCCGGCGACCTCGCGATGGCGGTTGGCAAAGGTGATGGCGAGATCGGCCGAGTTCGCCCGCGCCTTGGCATTCGTCTCGCGCTCGATGGCTGAAATCGTCAGGGGCTCCACGGTCACGCCGCGCCCGAGCCTTGCTGCAATGAAGCGGGCGTAGCTGGCCGTCGCCTCCGGGAACAGCCCGACCATGACGATGCGCAGCCGCGGTCCGATGCTGTCGCGATAGAAGATGCGCGAGCTCACCATCGACACCAGTTCCGTCGCCCGGATGCCGAGCGTGTGGCTCTCGTCGATCAGCTGGTCGATCTGTCGATGCAGGTTGGCGGTATCGTTGCGGCCGGCAAGGCGGGCCTGCCGGCTGTCGGTGACGAACGTGCCAGAGCCCGGCCGCGCATCGATCAGGCCGGCGACCTTGAGGTCGGCATAGACCTGGCTCACCGTCATCGGCGCCACGCCGATCTTCTCGGCGAGTTCGCGCACGGACGGCAGCGTCTCGCCGGGCATCAGCTCGCCGCAGGCAATGCCGTATTCGATGAGACCGTGGAGCTGTGTCCTCAGCGGAACGGGCAACTCGCGGTCAATGAAGAACTCCATGTCAAGGCACAATCTGGCTGTTATAGTGAGCTATGACGATTATCCTGCTCCGTCATTTTTCCCGTGTCAACCGGGCGCTTGGCAATAGTTCAACCCTATAAGAAATCGGTTGACTCAGTCGGAAGCGCGTGAAATCGTTATAGTCAACAAGAACACTTTAAGCGTTTATTAGAACAAGGGGAATGCAATGAAAACGATCGCCAAGGCGGCCCTCGTCGCCGGACTTCTTCTCGGCACCAG
>CAZZZI010000389.1:0-3638 GCA_964658415.1 uncultured Sphingomonas sp.
TGCAGATACATGCAGCGAATCATGCAATCAAAGGGGGCGCAAGTGTCTATTTCCCCACTGCCCCGATCGTCCCAATGAAACTTGTCACCTGTGGCAAAATCCGCTGCACCATGACATCCACCCCCTGAGGATTGGGATGCATGCCATCCTCCAGCTGTAACTTGGGCTGGGCTGCGACGCCGTCAAGGAAGAAAGGGTAGAGCGGCAGCTGATATTTGTCGGCCAACCGCTTGTAGATCGGGTTGAAGCGATCAGCATAGTCGCCGCCCATGTTGGGAGGCGCCAGCATGCCGGCCAGCAGCACCGGGATCTTTCGGGCCTTCAGCTTGGCAATGATCGCGTCCAGGTTCTTCTCGGTCTCTTCAGGAGCAATGCCGCGCAGCGCGTCGTTGGCACCGAGCTCCAGGATGACGCCATCGGTACCGTCAGGCACCGACCAGTCCGCGCGCGCCAGACCGCCGGAGGTCGTGTCGCCCGATACGCCGGCGTCGGAGACCGCGACGTCGAGCCCCTTGGCCTTCAGCGCCGCTTCCAGCTTGGCCGGAAAACCATTGCCCGGCGGCAGCATGTAGCCGGCCATCAGGCTGTCGCCGAGACCGACCAGATTTATCGTCTTTGCTGCCGCCGGCCCGCTGAGGCCAAGCATGATCGCCGTGGCGATGACGACGAATTGAAACCCAGCAACTTTAAAACGCATGATCGATTCCCTAGATTGCCTGCATCGGTCGCACGGCGCCGACCCGTCTTCGCTTATATAGGGCAGTTGTCATTGGCTAAAACAATCATCGAGCTGAAGAAGGCGGATTTGACGCTGGGCAACGCCGCCGCATCCGTTCACGTGCTGAAGAGCATCGACCTCACGATTTTTGAGGGCGAATCGGTCGGCATCGTCGGCCCGTCCGGCTCCGGCAAGTCGACGCTTTTAATGGTGCTGGCCGGCCTCGAAAGCCTCGACAGCGGCGAGATCGTCATCCGCGACACGCCGCTGCATGCCCTCAGCGAAGACAAGGTCGCCGATTTCCGCGGTCGCAACATCGGCATCGTGTTCCAGTCGTTCCATCTGATTGCCAACATGACGGCGCTGGAAAACGTCGCCGTGCCGCTCGAACTCGCCAATGTCCGGGACGCCTTCGACATCGCCCGGCGCGAACTGCAGTCCGTCGGGCTCGGCGAGCGTCTCACCCATTATCCCGGCCAGCTCTCGGGCGGCGAACAGCAGCGCGTGGCGATTGCCCGGGCGCTCGCCCCTTCGCCCGCCCTCATCATTGCCGACGAACCGACAGGCAACCTCGACACGGAAACCGGCCGGCAGATCGCCGACCTGCTGTTTGCAAAACAGGCCGAGCGCGGCACGACGCTGCTGCTGGTCACCCACGACAACGCGCTGGCCGCCCGCTGCTCGCGCCAGATCCGCGTCCGCTCCGGCGCCATAGACAGCGACAACACGCGCACGGCAGAGCAGCGGGCGGTTCTCGCATGATGGTTGCCAGCAACCGTCTCTCGCTCGCCTTCCGCCTGGCGCTGCGCGAACTGCGCGGTGGGCTGGGCGGCTTCTACATCTTCCTCGCCTGCATCGCGCTGGGCACCGGCGCCATCGCCGCTGTCAATTCCGTCTCCCAGTCCATAACGGACGCAATCGCGACCCAGGGCCAGACGTTGCTCGCCGGAGACGTCCGCTTCGAGATCAATAACCGCGAAGCGACGCCGGAGGAACTCGCCTACCTCAAGGGGCTCGGTACGCTGTCGGCGACAACGGGCGTGCGCTCGATGGCGCGCCTGCCGGATGGCTCGGACCAATCGCTGGTCGAGGTCAAGGCCGTGGATGGCGCCTACCCCCTTTACGGCAAGTTCCAGTCCGACCCTGACGAGCCGCTGGATACGCTGCTTGCGGCAAAGGACGGCACCTACGGCGCGGTGGTGGCTCCGCTGCTGCTCGACCGCCTGAACCTGAAAATCGGCAGCGAACTGCTGCTCGGAAATGCAAAGCTGCGCATTTCGGGCACGATCAAAAACGAGCCGGACGCGATTTCCGAGGGCTTTGCCTTTGCACCCCGTTTGCTCACCAGCGCCGACGCCCTGACCGCATCCGGCCTCGTGCAGAACGGCAGCCTCGTCGAGCATGCCTACAAGATCCGCATGGCCGATCCCGCCAATGGCCTCAAGAACATCGCAGACCGTGCCAACAAGGCCTTTCCGCATGCCGGCTGGTCGATCCGCACCAGCGACAAGGCCGCCCCGTCGCTCGCCGACAACATCACCCGCTTCTCGCAATTCCTCACCCTTGTCGGCCTGACCGCGCTGATCGTCGGCGGCGTCGGCGTGGCGAACGCGGTGCGCGCCTTTCTCGACAGCAAGCGCACCACGATTGCGACCTTCAAGTGCCTCGGAGCGCCGGCGGCCGTCGTGGTGATGATCTACCTCATCCAAATTGCCCTGATTGCGCTGGCCGGCATTCTCGTCGGCCTCGTCATCGGCGCGGTGGCCCCGATTTTCGCCTCGCAGTTCATGGCGCAATTCCTGCCGGTCTCGACCGCGCCGACGCTTTACCCAGGCGCGCTGGCGCTTGCCGCGTTGTTCGGCCTGCTGACCACGCTAGCCTTCGCCATCCTGCCGCTGGGCCACGCACGCGAGGTTCCGGCGACTGCGCTGTTCCGCGAACAGGGCTTCGAGACCCGCAAACTCCCCTCCTGGCCCTACCTGCTCGGCGCAGCCCTGCTCCTCGCCGCGCTCTCCGCGCTGGCGATCTTCACCGCCTACGACCGTTTCATCGCCATCGTCTTCATCGTCGCCATCGCTGTCGCCTTCATCGTGCTGCGGCTTGTGGCCTGGGGCCTGGCCGCGCTGGCGCGGCGCAGCCCTCGCGTCAATTCGCCGTCGCTGCGGCTCGCCATCGGCAACATCCACAGGCCCGGAGCGCTCACGCCCTCCGTCGTCCTTTCGCTGGGCCTCGGCCTGGCACTGCTGGTGACGCTGACCCTGATCGACAGCAACATGCGCCGAGAACTGACAGGCCGCATGGCCGAGCAGGCGCCGAACTTCTTTTTCGTCGATATCCAGGGGAGCGAACTCGAGGGCTTCAAGACCCTCGTCACCGGCCAGTCGCCGAAAGGCAAGCTCACCGAGGTGCCGATGCTGCGCGGCCGCATCACCGCCTTCAACGGCGAAGACGTCACCAAGCGCCAGGTGCCGCCGGCCGGCCAGTGGGTGCTGCGCGGCGACCGTGGCATTACCTATGCCGAGACACCGCCCGAAAACGCCTCCGTCACCGAGGGCAAGTGGTGGGACAAGGGCTACGCCGGCGAGCCGCTGGTCTCGTTCTCCCAGGAGGAAGGCAAGGCACTCGGCCTGAAGCTCGGCGACACCGTCACCGTCAATGTGCTCGGCCGCAACATCACCGCCAAGATCGCCAACTTCCGCAAGGTCGAATGGCAGAATCTCTCGATCAACTTCGTCATGGTCTTTTCGCCGAACACCTTCAAGGGCGCACCCCATGCTTGGCTGGCGACGCTGACGGACCCGTCGGCCACCGCCGCGCAGGAGGCAACGATCCTGCGGACCGTTACCAACGCCTACCCGACCATCACCAGCGTCCGCGTCAAGGACGCGCTCGACATGATCAATTCGCTGGTCGCCCAGCT
>CAZZZI010000390.1:0-3624 GCA_964658415.1 uncultured Sphingomonas sp.
GAAATAATCGACGAACCGGCGGAATAAGCACATGCTGAACGATCAGGATCGCATCTTCACGAATATCTATGGCCTGCGCGACAAGTCGCTGAAGGGTGCCATGAGCCGTGGACATTGGGATGGGACCAAGCAGATCCTCGAAAAGGGTCGCGACTGGATCATCAACGAGATGAAGGCGTCCGGCCTGCGCGGTCGCGGCGGCGCCGGCTTCCCGACCGGCCTGAAATGGTCGTTCATGCCGAAGGAAAACGACGGTCGTCCGCACTACCTCGTCGTCAACGCCGACGAATCGGAGCCAGGCACCTGCAAGGACCGCGATATCCTGCGCCACGATCCGCACACGCTGATCGAAGGCTGCGTCATCGCTTCCTTCGCCATGGGTGCCAACCACGCCTACATCTACGTGCGCGGCGAATATATCCGCGAGCGCGAAGCGCTGCAGGCTGCCATAGACGAGTGCTATGATGCCGGTCTGCTCGGCAAGAACAACAAGCTCGGCTACGACATCGACATCATCGTCCATCACGGCGCCGGCGCCTATATCTGCGGCGAAGAGACTGCGCTGCTCGAAAGCCTCGAGGGCAAAAAGGGCCAGCCGCGCCTGAAGCCGCCTTTCCCGGCCAACATGGGCCTCTACGGCTGCCCGACGACGGTCAACAACGTCGAATCGATCGCGGTATCTCCGACAATCCTGCGCCGCGGTGCAGGCTGGTTCTCCGGCATCGGCCGCGCCAACAACGTCGGAACGAAGCTGTTCATGCTGTCGGGCCACGTCAATAAGCCTGTCACCGTCGAAGAAAGCATGGGCATCACCTTCCGCGAACTCGTCGACAAGCATGCCGGCGGTATTCGTGGTGGCTGGGACAATCTCCTGGCGGTCATTCCGGGCGGCGCTTCCTGCCCGATCGTACCGGCCAAGGATATGATCGACGGAATCATGGACTTCGACGGCATGCGGGCTGCCGGCTCGTCCTTCGGCACCGGCGCGTCGATCGTCATGGACAAGTCAACGGATGTCATCAGGGCGATTGCCCGCATCTCGGCCTTTTTCAAGCATGAGAGCTGCGGCCAGTGCACGCCGTGCCGCGAAGGCACGGGCTGGATGTGGCGGGTTCTCGAACGCATGGCGAAGGGCAATGCCCAGAAGCGCGAGATCGACATGCTGCTGCAGGTAACCAAGCAGATCGAAGGCCACACCATCTGTGCCCTCGGCGATGCGGCCTCCTGGCCTGTGCAGGGCCTGATCCGGCATTTCCGTCCCGAAATCGAAAAGCGCATCGACCAGTACAGCGCCAACGCGACTGACCACGGCGCCGTGCTTGAGGCCGCCGAATAGAAATAACGAGTGCGGCGCAGGAAATTGCGCGCCGCCTGCCAGACTGAGGCGCACCCATCGAAAGCGGCGCGCCGGGCACGAGACGACAGATCGGCGGTTGACCCAGGCGACCGGCGGGAGAATGAAGGAAGCAGCCGATCGGTGGACGGTGTTCATTGATTCGGGGGCTTGGGGGCGGGGGCGCCAAGGGGCGATCTCTGCAGGCGACATCTAGGCAATTGCATCGCAGCGGCTTTCGGGGCCTTTGACGACGAGGCACTTGCGGTCATGAATTTGTTGCAGCCGGGTCCGGCGGCAAATGCGAAACAGGACTGAGTGGACGATGGCAAAACTGAAGATTGACGGCAAAGAGATCGAAGTCCCGGATCACTACACGCTCATCCAGGCGTGCGAGGAAGCCGGCGCCGAAGTTCCGCGCTTCTGCTTCCACGAACGCCTGTCGGTCGCCGGCAACTGCCGCATGTGCCTGATCGAAGTGAAGGGCGGACCGCCCAAGCCGCAGGCGTCCTGCGCCATGGGCGTGCGCGACATCCGCGGCGGCCCGAACGGCGAGCTGCCGGAAATCTTCACCAACACGCCGATGGTCAAGAAGGCCCGCGAAGGCGTGATGGAATTCCTGCTGATCAACCACCCGCTGGATTGCCCGATCTGCGACCAGGGTGGCGAATGCGACCTGCAGGACCAGGCCATGGCCTTCGGCATCGATTCCTCGCGCTATCGCGAAGACAAGCGTGCCGTCGAGGACAAGTATATCGGCCCGTTGGTCAAGACGGTGATGAACCGCTGCATCCACTGCACGCGCTGCGTCCGCTTCACGACGGAAGTCGGCGGTATTTCCGAGCTCGGCCTGATCGGTCGCGGCGAAGATGCCGAAATCACCACCTATCTCGAGCAGGCGATGACGTCAGAGCTCCAGGGCAACGTCGTCGACCTCTGCCCGGTCGGCGCGCTGACCTCCAAGCCTTTCGCTTTCACGGCGCGTCCTTGGGAACTCAACAAGACCGAATCGATCGACGTGATGGACGCGCTGGGCTCGGCGATCCGTGTCGATACGCGCGGCCGCGAAGTCATGCGCATCCTGCCGCGTACCAACGACGCCATCAATGAAGAGTGGATCTCCGACAAGAGCCGCTACATCTGGGACGGTCTGAAGACCCAGCGTCTCGACAAGCCCTATGTCCGTCGCGACGGTCGTCTGCAGGTCGCCACCTGGCCGGAAGCTTTTGCCGCCATCAAGTCGGCGGTCGCTTCCACATCGGGCAGCAAGATCGGCGCCATCGCCGGCGATCTCGCCTCGGTCGAGGAAATGTACGCGCTGTCGGAGCTGATGAAGTCGCTCGGCTCTGAAAATCTCGACTGTCGGCAGGATGGGGCGGCATTCGATCCGTCGCTCGGCCGCGCCAGCTACGTCTTCAACCCGACCATCGAGGGCATCGAGCAGGCGGACGCACTGCTGATCGTTGGCGCCAACCCGCGCTACGAGGCAGCTGTTCTAAACGCCCGTATCCGCAAGCGCTGGCGTCGCGGCAAGTTCCCGATCGGCGTGATCGGGGAGGGCGGAGAGATGCGCTACAGCTACGATTATCTGGGCGCTGGCCCTGACACGCTTCTGGACGTGGTGAACGGCGGTCACGCATTCGCCGACGTCCTGAAGAATGCAGAACGGCCGATGATTATCGTCGGAGCCGGCGCATTCATCCGCGAGGATGCGGCCGACGTCATTGCCAACATCGCCAAGCTTGCCGCCAACGTTGGCGCAGTCGCCGAAGGCTGGAACGGCCTTGCCGTCCTGCACACGGTCGCCTCCCGCGTCGGTGGCCTCGACCTCGGCTTCGTGCCGGGCGCAAAGGGCGTCAACGCAGCCGCCATGCTGAAGGCGATGGATGTCCTGTTCCTGCTCGGCGCCGACGAAATGGATTTCTCGGCCAAGACCGCAAAGTTCACCGTCTACATCGGATCGCATGGCGACCAGGGTGCCCATACCGCAGACGTCATCCTGCCAGGCGCGACCTATACCGAGAAGTCGGGCATCTGGGTCAACACCGAAGGCCGCGTCCAGATGGGCAACCGCGCCGGCTTCGCGCCGGGCGATGCGCGCGAGGACTGGGCAATCCTCAGGGCGTTGTCCGACGTGCTCGGGCACAGGCTGCCATTTGATTCGCTGAGCCAGCTGCGGGCGAAACTTTACGCCGCATTCCCGCATTTCGCGGCCATCGATGAGATTGCTACAGCCGACAGTGCCAGAATTGTCGCTTTGTCGAAGAAAGCCGGGAAGATGGGCAAATCCG
>CAZZZI010000391.1:0-1721 GCA_964658415.1 uncultured Sphingomonas sp.
CCGAGGCTGCCAGCTTCTTGTCGAGTTCGTGGATGCCGAAATCGATCGGCATCATGGCATTCGGCCGCGGCGCGATCTCGCGTTCGATCATGTCGCCGTGCAGGTCGACAAAGCCCGGCATCAGCAGCCGGCCACCGCCGTCGAACGTGGCGTCTTCGACCCGTTCGGCGCGGATCTCGGCGATTGCGCCGTCCTCGATCCGGACGGCACCGCTGTCGATCACGTCATTGGCCAGAATGAGTTTGAAATTGCTGAGCCACATGGGAATCTCCTTAAGCTATGCCGCTTGCCGTCGCGCAGCCCTTAACCGGGGTCGATGACCGTTGCATGACTGTCGGCCAACGCACGCAGAGGTCTCGGCTCAGCCGAGACTGTCGCTGTTCAGAGCCGCCCATTGCAGCAGCATGATGGTTTTGCCGTCGATAATGGCGCCACCTGCAATCATTTCCAGGGCCTCCGACAGCGGGACTTCCATGACCTCGATGTCCTCATGCTCCTCGGCAAGGCCCCCGCCGGCGGCGATCCGATCCTCGGTGTCGATGACGGCAGCGAAGAAATGGACGACCTCGGTGACGGCACCCGGTGCCATGTAGGCCTTGAACAGGAACCTGACGTCGCGGACGCGGTAGCCGGTTTCCTCCATGGCCTCGCGGCGGATGGCGGCCTCCGGCGCGTCGTCATCGAGAAGGCCGGCAGGCGTCTCGATCATCCAGCCGGGGTCGCCGTTCAGATGGGCGGCAAGACGGAACTGGCGGACGAGCACGACGGTCTTGCGCTTGACATCGTAAAGCAGGATCGTCGCCGCAGGCGTGCGGTGGTAGATCTCGCGCTTGAGGCGATGGGTCTCGCCATCGGAGGCCGTATAGTCGATGTCGTAGCTGCTGAGCTCCGTCCATCCTTTCGAAAGCGTGGTCTTGCTGACGATCTTAACGCCGGCTTTCTCGAATTTCGTCATTGGGCATCCCTGCGTAGCCATACCTTGTTGTCGTGAACGGCCGCCCCGCCATAGGGGGCAACCGGATCAGCACCGGTCAGGACGTTAATCCCCTCGCCGTCGACATGGGCGCTGTTCGGCCACAGACCTTCGGCGATCAGGACGCCCGGCTTGACCTCCGTGGTAATCTTCGCATGCAGGCGGATGTCGCCCCTGGAATTGCCGATCCGCACGAGGTCGCCATGGGCTATCCCCGCCACCTCGCCGTCACGAGGATTGACCATGAGTTCTGGACGCCCCTCCTTCTGCCGCGAGGTTTTCGTCTCGGCAAAGCTGGAGTTGAGGAAATTGCGGGCCGGCGACGTTGCCAGCCGGAACGGATGCTCGGCATCGGCGACCTCGATGACGTCGACCTGATCGGGAAAGGTCGGCATTTCAGCATGGGGCCCGAGCAGGCCGATGGATGCAGGCGGTCGGTTGGGGGCCGGCTGGTTGCGCCAGTCCGGCCGGAAGCGGAACTTGCCGTCCGGATGGGCAAATCCATCAACGAAATGCGCCTTGTCGAAATCCGGCTGGCGGTCGAACCATTTATGCTCGAGGAAATAGTCGTAGTCCGGCAGGTGGCTGTCCGAAAGGATGCGGTCGACCATCTCCCGGGCGGTGAAGCTGAAGCCGGGCCGGTCGGCGACGCCGAGGCGCTTGGCCAGTTCCTCGATGACGAAGAGGTTGGTGCGCACCGTTTCCGGCGGCTCGACGAGCTTCGGCCCGAGCAGGATATGGTTCTGGC
>CAZZZI010000391.1:1821-3619 GCA_964658415.1 uncultured Sphingomonas sp.
CGCACCGTTTCCGGCGGCTCGACGAGCTTCGGCCCGAGCAGGATATGGTTCTGGCCGCCGGCCCGGTAGATATCGTCGTGCTCGACGAACATCGTTGCCGGCAGAACGATGTCGGCCATGGCGGCGGTATCCGTCATGAACTGCTCGTGGACGGCGACGAAGAGATCGTCGCGGGCAAAGCCGCGCTTCACCAGCCGCTGTTCCGGCGCGATGTTCACCGGATTGGTGTTCTGGATCAGCATCGCGGTGACCGGGCCGCGATGGCGCAGGGCGTCGGCGTCGCCGGTCAGCGCCCGGCCGATCTGCGACTGGTCGATCATCCGGACATTCTCGTCCTTCATCGCGCGGCCGGTGAGTTCGGCGCTGCTCATCTGGAAGATATCGCTGTTGGAATGGAAGGCCCCGCCCCCCTCATATTGCCAGGCGCCGAGCACCGTGGCGATGGAGGCTGCCGCGTGCATCGCGATGGCGCCGTTGCGCTGTCGGGTGAAACCGTAGCCGAGGCGGAAAAACGTCTTTTTCGTCTGCCCGACGAGCGCGCCGAAGGCCTCGATCTCCTCGACGGAAAGGCCGGTGATGTCGGCGGCCCAGGCCGGCGTGCGGGTCTGCAGATGGGCTTCGAGGCCGGCGGGATCGTCGGCGTATCGGGCCATGTAGGCACGGTCGGCATAGCCGTCGCGGAAGGCGATGTGCATCACGGCGCAGGCGAGCGCCGCGTCAGTACCCGGCTTGAGGATGAGCGCGAGGTCGGCCTGCTTCATCGTCGGATTGTCGTAGATGTCGACGACGACGATCTTGGCGCCGCGTTCCTTGCGCGCCTTGATGGCGTGGGTCATGACATTGACCTGGGTGACGACGGCATTGGTGCCCCAGATCACGACGCAATCGCTGACTGCCATTTCGCGGGGGTCGGGACCGCGCAGAACGCCGGTCGCCATGGTGAAGCCGGTCCAGGCCGGATTGGTGCAGATCGACGAAAAGAAGCCGGAATAGCGCTTGGCGTGGCGCAGCCGCTCGATCGAGTCGCGCTGCACCCAGCCCATCGTGCCGGCGTAGAAATAGGGCCAGATCGCTTCGCTACCGTCCTTGGCTTCCGCCTTGACGAAGGCGTTGGCGATCTCGTCGAGGGCTGCCTCCCAGGAGATATCCCCCCAGCGCCCCTCGCCCTTGGTGCCGAGCCGGCGGACCGGCTTCATCAGACGATCCGGATGGTAGAGCCGCTCGGCATAGCGGGCGACCTTGGCGCAGATGACGCCGGCCGTATAGGAGTTGTCGCCGGCGCCGCGAACGCGGCCGATGCGACCCTCCCCGGAGATCTCGATCTCGAGGGCGCAGGTCGATGGACAGTCGTGCGGACAGGCCGTGTGGCCGATTCTCGCTTTTGCCGGAATGGGGGTCGCAATGTTCATCGCATACGTATATTTCAGGACGCAGCCGGCCAAAAGACAAAAACCGGTGCATCGCAACATTTCATGCAGGCATCACCGAAAATGAACTATCGGCATATCTACCATGCAGGCAATTTCGCCGATGTCTTCAAGCACGCGGTGCTGGCACGGCTGGTGCGCTACATGCAGACGAAGGACAAGGCGTTCCGGCTGCTCGACACCCATGCCGGCATCGGCGTCTACGACCTGTCGTCGGAGGAAGCGCAGAAGACCGGCGAGTGGCTGGATGGCATCGGCCGGGTGATGGCTGCCGATCTGCCTGCCCAGGCCGCCGAGCTGCTCGAGCCCTACCTCACCGCCGTCAATGCGCTCAACCCGGACGGGGGACTGCAATTCTATCCCGGCTCGCC
>CAZZZI010000392.1:0-3600 GCA_964658415.1 uncultured Sphingomonas sp.
GCGATGATGCGCGGCGCGCGGGCGCGCAGAAAATTATCCATTGCTTCCTCCCAGAAGTCACGTTGATGAGACAAGCCTCCTGTCTCCGAAGCTGAGTATTCCTCATAAAATGAAAAGAAGCAATATTTTCAGTAAATTTTTACTGCGCTGCACAACGCGGGCTGGATCGAGGCCCGTTTTGCCCTGTCAGCGCGTGCTTTCCCGCCACACAATGTCTGTGGATAAGATCACCGTCTTGACGATATCGCGTCCTGCGAAACGCTCCAGCAGCAGATCGACAGCGGTCTCGCCGATGAGTTCGGCCGGGATGCGCACGGTCGACAGCGGCGGATTGAGCAGTTGCGCCACCGGAATGTCATTGAAACTGGCGATCGCAACGTCGTCGGGGATCTTGAGGCCGAGCTCGAGCATGGCGCGATAGGCGCCGATCGCCATGTTGTCGTTGCAGGCGACGATGATCTCGGGAGGGGATGCCAGCTGCATCAGGGCTTTCGAAAGGGTGTAGCCGCTGTCTGGCGTCAGGTGCTCGGTAACGCAGAGATCGGGGTCGAAAAGGCCCGCCTGGGTCATCCACTCGATATAGGCCCTGCAGCGCCGTTCGGTAAAGAGATGGGGGACCTGATTGATGTGCTCCAGCCAACCGATGAAGCCGATGCGCCGATAGCCGCGTTCGTGCAAGGCCGTCAGCAGCTTGCGCATGGCGAGCTGGATATTGCTTTCGACGCTGTCTTCCAGATCCAGCTGCGGCGAAAAGTCCGCAAATACAACGGTTCTACTGTGTTCGCGCAGCCATTCCACCTCTTCGTCGGTATGGCGACCGATGGCGATGACGCCGGAGGCTTCGCGCAGGAGGGTTGCATCCGGCAGGCTGTCGGCGTGGTAGACCTTGACCACGTCGATCTGCAGGGCACGGCAGCGGTTCTCGATGCCGAGACGCACGCCGATATAATAGGGATCCGTCAGTTCCTGCGGCGGACGCAGGAAGTGCACCAGGGCAATCCGTCCCGCGCCGGGGACGAGGGCCTGGGCGCCGTTGAGGCCGTTTGCCCGGTTTCGGCTGCGCGGCGTGGCATAGTTCAGGGCTTCTGCGGTTTCGATGACCGCCTGGCGCTTGGATGCGGAAATCGACAGTGTGGCATCGTAGTTCAGGACGCGGGAGACCGTGGCCGAGGACACGCCGACCGCATTCGCTATTTCCTTGATCGTCACCATGCTACCGATTGCCTATCACTGCTGCCGCCGGAGGGCCGCTCTGCCCAAGGCGTTTTTCATATTTGCTCTTCCAGAGCCACGATGGGAAGCCTCATCCATCAGTAAATTTTTACTGCCGATGCCTGCCGCGATGCAGCAACGCACAAGCCAGCTTCCAGTCGCCAGCCCAGTTATGATCCCTGGATATCCGATTTCTCTTCGTTTAGCGTGCGGTCAGTCTCGAGAGGAGTGCTTCATGCGCCTGCCTGCCTTCGCTTTCACCATTTTCGCTGCCGTCTTCGCCAGCCCTGTGCTGGCCGCCAGTTTTGAAACGCCGCAGGCGCTTTTGGAAGCCATGTACGACGACAAGGTCGGCTCGGCCGATCCCGATTCCCTGACGCGATACCAGGATTACTTCTCCGATCACCTGAACGGCCTGTTCAAGGCGGATGCGGCGAAGAGCCAGCCCGGCGATTCGCTGTCCCTCGACTTCGATCCCGTTATCGCCGGCCAGGACGGGGAAGCCGAGCATCTGAAGATCGGCAAGCCTGATATCAAGGGCGACAGGGCGAAGGTCGTGGTCAAATTCACCAATGGCGTGCCGGTGACGCTGTACTACAGCCTCGTCCGCCAGCCCGACGGCTGGAAGGTCGACGACATCGAGGACAAGGGCGCCCAGTTCCCCTGGAAAGTCAGCGCCATCTTTGCGGATGCGAAATAGCGCCCGATCCGGGGCGCTTGGGCGCATCGTCGCTTGAAGTCCATGCCCCGATCGGTCATGTCGTCAGCCACGCAGGATGCCGGCCCGTCAGCCGTGCGATACCAAAGCGCCAAACCAAGGAGGCCGCGATGGCTCTGGACCCGATCAAAGTTCTGAACGACTACGCGCTGGCCGATTGCTCGGTGCAGTTCTGGGTTCCGGGCGCAGCGCCACTGGAATTTCGTGGGCTGAAGGCTGCCGTCAAATACGCCAAGGACAATGGCGGTCGCTGGAACGAAGTCGAGATCACCGTCCACCTGCCGCAGGAAGACATCGTCTACGCGACGGACAAGGTGCATCGGTTGATCGATGCCCTGCGCCCGCCGCGCCGTCCCAAAAAGGACTAGGCCAGCGCCTGCCGGTGACGCCGTCCCTTGCCGATATCCGGCAGGAACACGGTGAGAAGGCCGAGCAGCGGCAGGTACGAGCAGATCTTGTAGACGAAGGCGATGCCCATGTGGTCGGCGACGATGCCGAGCCCGGCCGCCCCGATGCCCCCGATCCCGAAGGCGAAGCCGAAGAACAGTCCGGCGATCGTCCCGACCCGTCCGGGCACCAGTTCCTGCGCAAAGACGATGATCGCCGAAAAGGCCGAGGCGAGGATGACGCCGATGATGACGGTGAGTACCAGCGTGATCTCGTAATTCGCGTAGGGCAGGGCGAGGGTGAACGGCAAGGTGCCGAGGATCGAGAACCAGATCACGAATTTCGTGCCGAACCAGTCGACGGCCGGTCCGCCGGCAACGGTGCCAACCGCGACTGCGCCGAGGAACACGAACAGCAGGATCTGCGCATGCTGGACGGATACCCCGAAGCGATCGATCATGTAGAACGTGTAGTAGCTCGACAGGCTGCTCATGTAGATGAATTTTGAAAAGACCAGGAAAACCAGAACGACAATCGACTTGATGACGGTCGCTCGCGGCAGCGCGACAACGGCTGCGACGATCTTGCGCTTGGCGTTGGCAATGCGGTGGCGCGAATACCAGACGCCGACGCGCCACAGGACCACCATGCCGACCAGGGCGACCAGGGAGAACCAGGCCACGCTGAGCTGTCCGCGCGGCAGGACGATGAAGGCTGCCAGCAGCGGCCCCATGGCAGAGCCGAAATTGCCGCCGACCTGAAACAGCGATTGCGCCAGCCCGTGCCGCCCGCCCGAGGCAAGCCGCGCCACGCGCGAGGATTCCGGATGAAAGACAGCCGAGCCCAGCCCGACGACGCCGGCGCCGACGAGCAGCACCCAGTAGGCATGGGCGAAAGCCAGCAGCAGCAGGCCGATCAGGGTAAAGCCCATGCCGACCGTCAGCGAATAGGGCAGCGGACGCTTGTCGGTGTAGATGCCGATGAGAGGCTGCAGCAGCGAGGCTGTGACCTGGAAGACCAGTCCGAGAAAGCCGATCTGCGTGAAGTCGAGCGCGTAGCTATCCTTGATCATCGGATAGAGCGCCGGAATGAGCGACTGCATGGTGTCGTTCAGCATATGGCAGAAGCTGATGGCCATGATGATGCCGAAAACAGTTTTCTCCGCCGTCGGCGGAGCTGCGCTCGCGGTTGTGTCGGTCATGTCAGCCTCCCTCGTCCCTTGTGAGGTCGATGACATAACGCCGGTTGCAACGCGCCTCAAGGCTGGTTAGCACCCTAACCGT
>CAZZZI010000393.1:0-3592 GCA_964658415.1 uncultured Sphingomonas sp.
GGCTCGCCCAAGACATCATGCGCAGGATCCGCAGGCGGCCGAGGCATTTAAAAAACGTATGGCTCGCCCCGTCTGCAAGCGCTTTATGATCGATGTTTGAACAAGTCTGCGCCAACGTATCCGGTCTCAGGGAAAACCCTGGCCAA
The DNA here is from genome assembly GCA_964658415.1 of uncultured Sphingomonas sp. Classification (GTDB taxonomy): domain Bacteria; phylum Pseudomonadota; class Alphaproteobacteria; order Rhizobiales; family Rhizobiaceae; genus Rhizobium. The sequence continues at coordinate 147 of CAZZZI010000393.1, forward strand.
GATGGAGCTCCGCGCATTTCGATCCTCATAACTTCCTCGGCGGCTTGCACCATTTTTTTAACCAGGATTTCGAAATGCCGTTCGACAGTCAGGCCATCTTTCACAACCACATGCAGATATCTTCAGCAGCGTCCGCCAGCGGCGATCGTTGCTGATTATTTGGTTATGCTTGGATTACCGAACCCAAGCCGTTTTCTTTGTAGGGACGGCCACTTTGCAACACAGCCCACACGATACGCGCTAACTTTGCTGCGAGTGCAACGATCACTTTGTTCTTGTGAGCGCGACCAAGTAGACCCCGTAACCAGTCGCCAAGAGGCGTCGCAGATTTGGAAAGCATTGGAAGAGCTGCGCGCGCGCCGTGGATGATCATCTTTCTCAGATATCCATTTCCTCGTTTGGTGATACCAAGTAATTTCGGTTTTCCCCCGGTTGTTATCTGTCGTGGCACAAGGCCTAGCCAAGCCGCCAGGTCTCTGCCGCGTCCAAAGGTTTGCGCATCCCCAACTGACGCAACCAACGCAGTTGCGTTCAGAGGTCCAATGCCGGGGATAGTGGCTAGAAGGCGGCATGGCTGATCAGACCGGGCATGGGCTTTGAATTCATCGTCAAATGCCGCGATGCGGCGGTCCATCTCACTCCACTGTGCACGCATATCAGCTATGAGGGTTATTGTCCGGCGACTGAGGGCGGGCTTTCCTTCATCAGTTTTCATGTCAAGCCAGATCTCGAGCTTACGACGACCTTGCGGAACGGTAAGGCCGCGCTCCAAGAGGATCGCCCGCAGTTGGTTGATCAAAGCAGTCCGTTCCGCGACGAGACGGTCACGCGCACGGTGGAGGGTCTGCATATCCAACTGGTTTTCGTCCTTGATTTCGACGAAACGCATCGTCGGACGCGTAGCCGCTTCCGCTATTCCCTCTGCGTCGCGGTCATCATTCTTTTGAGCCTTTATGTAAGGACGCACATATTCGGGTGACATCAGACGAACATCATGACCTTGAGACTGAAGTTGCCGACCAACATGGTGGGCGCCACAGCACGCTTCCATCGCCATTATGCACGTCGGCAGAGTTGAGCCGAGTTTGATGACACCCTCTCGACGCAACCGTCGCCGAAGTACGACTTGGCCACGCTCGTCAAGTCCAACCACACTGCAGCTATTCTTTCCAAGATCAATTCCTAACACAGCTATCTGCATTGCTCTGCTCCTTGTTAAATCCCTTCATGCAAAATGCACGATGTGGGAGGGAGGGGCGAGCCATTCCATAACTTCCCCGCCGCTGTGGCAGAAATCGCCGCCGGTCCCGCCAAGGGCAAAGTGATCGAAATCTGGTTCCAGATGCTATGAGGGCGGACACCAGCTGCCCCTCAAGTCATAATGTGTCGTCCTCAAATTAAGGAGCCGATCATGTCATTTACCAGTGATACTATCCTTGTTGCCCTCGAACTCAGTAACTCCCTATGGCTTGTTGGCACTCGCGAGGCGGGTGCCCGGACCAGCCAGATGCACCGCGTCAGTGCTGGCGATACCTCGACGCTACTGCGCTTATTAGCGGGGTTGCAGACACGGGGACGGGAGCAAGGTACGCCGTCGCCCATTGCGGTCTGCTTTGAGGCGGGCCGTGATGGATTCTGGCTGCACCGTCTGCTGACAGCACGAAGCATTCCAACCTATGTGGTGGAGCCAACGAGCATTCTGGTAAACCGAAAGGCGAAACGGGCCAAGACCGATCGGCTCGATGCCGAAGGGATGCTACGAGTGCTTGCCGCCTACATCGCAGGAGACAGCCAGATATGCAGCATGGTGCACGTTCCGACTCCTGAGGAGGAGGATGGCAAACGAGTGCATCGAGAGCGAGAACATCTCGTGCAGGAGCGAACACGGATCGAAAATCGCATATCTGCTCTCCTCGTCACGCAAGGCATCCGCTCGCGGCCATCACTGCGCAGCTGGGAGCGAGACATGGCACTCCTTGAGACCGGCGACGGGCGCAAGCTGCCGCAACATCTTGCTTCGCAGTTGAACCGATTACGTCGCCGCCTGGTCCTTGTCCGAGAACTGATCAGCGAGCTGGACACCGAGCGCGATGAACATCTGACTGCCACATCGGGCGACGCGATCACCACGAAGGTGACAGCTCTCAGCGAGATTTACGGCATTGGTGACAACTTCGCAGCGGTGCTGACACGCGAGGTCTTCTACCGCCATTTTGGAAATAGAAAACAGTTGGCGAGTTACGTCGGCCTTGCGCCCATGCCGCACCAAAGTGGCAATGTCGATAAAGACCGGCGCATCGGTCGAGCAGGCAATGCTCGAGCGCGAAAGACATTGGTCCAGGCAGCTTGGCTTTGGCTGCGATATCAGCCGAAAAGCGAACTCGCTGCCTGGTTCTACCAGAGGGTTGGCGATTTGAAAGGGCGGGCACGACGTATCGCGATCGTCGCGATGGCACGCAAGCTTCTGATTGCGCTCTGGCGCTATACCGAAAACGGCGAAATCCCGGCCGGAGCCGTTCTCCGAGCAGCATAGAAATCGCAGCCAGTATTTGCTGGCTGTGCGAGGAGCACGACCGTCTTCCTCAATGGTCAACCAAGAACCGAGTTCCAGGTTGGTCGTGCTCATTGGGGCTTGCCTCGTGCATGAGGCATTATGGTTATGGGTTCCAAGTTGAACCCGACCGCATGTAAGGTTACGCAGCCAAGGCTGCCGCACAGCGCTGCCCCAACCTCGCAATTATTTTCCGGTATTTTTAAAGGAGAAAAATATGGCACGATGACGTTGACACATGAACCCTCATGTAAGGATGAAGCCCGGATAGGCCAGAAGAACAAGATCACCCGCCGCTGGGCCAAGCGGGGCTCAAGGCCATCCGCACCCCATGACCAGCGAACCCGATCGGCCTATATCTTCGGTGCCATCTGTCCCAAACAGGGCAAGGCTGCCGCTCTCGTCATGCCGTGGTGCGACACCTATGCCATGAACCAGCACCTGATCGAGATATCCCGCAATGTCGCCGATAACGCACACGCCGTGCTCATCATGGATCAGGCGGGATGGCATCTATCCAACAATCTCGTCGTCCCAGGAAACATCACCATCCTGCCACTGCCGCCCAAATCACCCGAGTTGAACCCTGTCGAAAACATCTGGCAGTTCATGAGGGACAACTGGCTCTCAAACCGCGTCTTCAAGTCCTACGAGGATATCGTCGATCACTGCTGTTACGCTTGGAGAACACTCCAGCAACGTCCATGGAAGATCATGTCAATTGGCCGACGCCAATGGGCGCAAGGGTTCTGATCAATGACGGTTGGTATGACGCCCAACCGGCGCATGACGTGATTGTTGATGCGCTCCAGCACCTGAGCAATCGCGGCATTGGCTTCCGTGAGCGAGAAGAATGTCTGTTTGCGAAGGCGGCCGAGAATACAACTCTGGGCGA
>CAZZZI010000394.1:0-3591 GCA_964658415.1 uncultured Sphingomonas sp.
CGAAATGGCGGGCAAGCGTCGTCTTGCCGGTTCCGGCATAGCCGAACAGGCGAAACAGCGGCGACCGCCCGTCCTTCAGCCATTTGGATACGGCCTTCAGCGCTTCGTCTTGTTGTGGGGCAAATTGCATGGCCGGACTTGGCAGGATTCGTGTGTCAGAGGCAACCGTAAAAATCTGCGAATACCGGGAATAAAGCCCCGGACGCAGCACGTCGCCGGCGGATCGATGCGGGCAAGGCCCGATCCTCTATTTCAGCATCGGCCACAGGCTGAGCACGAGCAGGACGGCCATGGTGATGTTGAACCACTTCAGCCGCACCGGCACGGCGAGCCAGTCGCGAAGGACCGAGCCGAAGCCTGCCCAGGTGGAAACGCTCGGAAAATTGACGGCGGCGAAAGCCACGCCAACCATGGCGACGCTGGCGTAGTACATATCCGGGATTGTGTAGGTTGCCATCGCCGTGACAGCCATGACCCACGCCTTCGGATTGATCCACTGGAAGGCGGCGGCAGACAGGAGCGACATCGGCTCTGCGCCACCTTGCCGCTCGCTGATCGAGCGCGCCGAGCCGATCTTCCAGGCGATCCACAAAAGGTAGGCACCCCCGGCAAACTTCAGCGCCGTATAAAGCACCGGCACGGTGTGCAGGATTGCGCCGAGCCCGAGACCGACACCCAGCAGCAACGAGAGAAAGCCGGCGCCGATGCCGCACATATGCGGAATGGTACGGCGGAAACCGAAGTTCACCCCCGACGCAAACAGCATCATATTGTTCGGCCCCGGCGTGATAGAGGTGGTAAAGGCAAACAGCAGCAGGGCCAGGAAGGTGTCCAGCGGCATGACATTCTCCTCAGATATCGACCATCGCTCTCCGCAGCGGGACCATACCCTCCGCCGCCAGCGCCTGCACGCTATGAACGACCTCATCCCGGGACGCGACCGCGCGATTGTGCCGGTGACAAGAATGTCCGGGCGCTCCCAGGCGAGCACCTAAGCGAACATCCGGCGGCCTCGGCTTTGGGCCTGCTGCCGGAGATGTCCGGCCCGCAGGATCGGCAGCCCCCGCTTACCCCGCCATCCTCGAACGCCTCGCCCAAAACGGACCGCCATGCGGCGTGCCCACTTGGAAACATCGCTCTGCGCCTTACATCCACTCGTGATACCCGGCATCTATATTTCCACCTGAAGCACAGCAATGATGCGGAAAGGCACACCCATGATCGACGACATTCCCACCATCAGCCTGAACTCCGGCCTAGCGGTGCCCGCCCTTGGCCAGGGCAGCTGGAACATGGGCGAGAAGGCATCCGAGGCGAAAGCCGAAATAGAAAGCCTGCGCGCCGGCCTCGACCTCGGCATGACACTGATCGACACCGCTGAAATGTATGCCGAAGGCGGCTCCGAGCGGATCGTCGGCCAAGCGATCGAAGGCCGCCGCGACGAGGTGTTCCTGGTCAGCAAGGTCTATCCCCACAATGCCAGCAGCGAAGGCACCATCGCCGCCTGCGAGCGCAGCCTCGAGAGGCTGCGGACCGACCGTCTCGATCTCTACCTGCTGCACTGGCGCGGCAGCTACCCCCTGGCCGAGACAGTCGCGGCTTTCGAGCGGCTGAAGGCAGACGGCAAGATCGGCGCTTGGGGCGTATCGAACTTCGACGTCGACGACATGGAGGAGCTGCTGGGCGTCCCGTCCGGCGAAAACGTCGCCACCAACCAGGTGCTCTACAATCTCAGCCGGCGCGGCACAGAGTTCGATCTCCTGCCCTTCTGCCAAAAGCACGGCATTCCCGTCATGGCCTATTCGCCGATCGAACAGGGGCGCCTGCTCCGCCATCCCGCCGTCGTCAGGATCGCCAGGACCTATCAGGCAACGCCGGCACAGGTGGCGCTTGCCTTCGTCCTCGAACGCGACGGCGTCATCGCCATTCCGAAGACCTCGCAGGCGGCACGCGTGAAGGAAAACCGCGCCGCCGTCTCGCTCGACATCGCCGACGAGGACTGGGCAGAACTGGACGCCGCCTTCCCGCCGCCATCGAGAAAAACGCCGCTGGAGATGCTCTAGCCCCGGCGGCGCACCGTTTCCTACATGCCCTGCGGGCCGCGGTTCATCGCCGCGATGCCGGTGCGGCAAACCTCGATCAGGCCGAGCGGCCGCATGATGGCCACGAACTGGTCGATCTTCGACGACTTGCCGGTGATTTCCAGAATGAAGTGCTCGACGGTCGCATCGACCACCTTGGCATGGAAGGCATCGGCCAGCCGCAGCGTTTCGGCGCGCGTTTCACCGGTCCCGCCGATCTTGATCAGCGCCACTTCGCGCTCGATCGGCCGCTCCTGGCCGAGTTCGCGGGCCCGCACTGTCAGGTCGACGACCCGGTGGACGGGGATGATCCGTTCCAGCTGCGCCTTGATCTGCTCCAGCACCTGCGGCGTGCCGCGGGTGACGATGGTGATGCGCGACAGATGGGCCTGGTGCTCGGTCTCAGAGACGGTCAGGCTCTCGATATTGTAGCCGCGCCCGGAAAAAAGCCCGATGACGCGCGCCAGCGTGCCGGGCTCGTTGTCGACCAGCACCGAAAGCGTGTGGTTCTCTGCGGTCGCTGTTTCCGGCGAGATGAAATAAGCGGAGCCGGTGGGTTGTAGGTGTGCGTTCATGATCTTGGGTCCGTTTCCTCAGATTTTTGTTCAGGATGCCAGCTCGACGCTGACGTCAGAAAGATGTTGGCGCGCCCGTTTGAACAGGCGCCGGTCAAAAGTGACAAATATCTCTTCACTATCCAATGCGCTGACATGCATTGCATCCGCGAAATCCATTCCCGCCGCGAAGGCCGCAAGCGCCTTGCCGACACGGACAGGCTCTTCCATCACAAAGGATGTCGAGTCCACGACCGAGCGAAAGAGGTCGGCTATTCGACTGCGCTCAAACCTGAAATGTCCGCGCAGTACCCATTCCGTTTCCAGCAGGACCGTCGATAAAACGACGAGACGATGCCGCTCGCCAAGTCGCACCGCTATCCTATGCTGCTCGCCCTCTTCGGGAAGCATTATGCGGACAAGAATGTTGGTATCAATGGTCCTCGTCATCGGTCTTTTCGCCCCCCCACTGGCGCTCCAACCTTTCCCAATCTTCGATGGCCGCCTGATTGATGGCTTCGTGCATCATCTCGTCGGTAATAGGGGGCCCGTCATACCTTGGAATTTTCGTCAGGAACTCGTGAAAAGCCAGCTTCGTAGACAGATCTCCATCGCTTGCGATGTCCTCCACCGGCCTCAATGTAATCTCCCGGCCGCCGTCGATGATCTCGAACTCCACGCCCGGCTTGAAACCGTGCGCGTCCCGCACTGATTGCGGCAATTCCACGCTACCGCTTTCCGACATCTTCACAGTGGCCATCACGTGCTCCTTCGAAACGAGGAAACGCGGCAATCTACCGCGTCCCCCTTGCCAGATCAAACCAGCGCCCGCCCCTTGGCGTCGATGGCGGTGGCGACGGCTTCGTCGGTCGCTTCATCCGGCAGCAGCATCTCGTTGTGCGCCTTGCCCGACGGGATCATCGGGAAGCAGTTGGCGAGATTGGCGACGCGGCAGT
>CAZZZI010000395.1:0-3583 GCA_964658415.1 uncultured Sphingomonas sp.
TCGGCGAAGTGCGTGAGCTGGCGGAAGCCATCGCAGGTCACAATGACGGATTTGCTGCCTACCCGGTTGGAAGCTGTCTTCCCGCTACTGCTTATTGGCGGCTGAAGCAGGGCCTCTCTCACGGCATTCAGAAAGAAATGCCGATCGACCGACAGCCTTCACCGCCTGGAAGCGACAACAGCCATGATGATTGAACCTGCTATCACCAGCGCCACAACAATCCCTACAGGCCATTCCAGCATAGTCAGCAGATGGTGAGCGGCCTCTCTTGGGGAAGGGAGTAGGCGCCACTAGCGTCAGCTTGGCGCATGATTCCGTTCACGCGCAGCGCCCCGGCCTTAGGCCGCGTGCCTCCTTCTCAGAAGCTGCTCAACTCCAAGCTTGTTGCCGGCGACCCGCTGGCCCTGCACTGCGTAAGGGCCACGGTGCCGCAGGGGAACGCGATCATCAAACCTCCGGGAATTCAGGCGCTGGGACCATCATGTCGGCGTTTTCCATCCAAGGCACCAAAGCGTCACGATACCAATCGTCGATTTCGTTCCTCTTACTCTTGGTCAGGTGGCTGGCGAGCGCCGAAATCGAGGCCGCAACGCCGTGGGCATAGCCGCGCTTGTAGGTCTGTTCGCGCTCTGAGTCCGTTTCTTGTTCGATATTCGTGGACATCTTTGCTCCCGCATCTGGCCTGTATGGCGCGCCGCCGAGTGAGTATATAGGACATCGCTGAATTCTGTGAGGATACTTTCTTAGACAACCCCCGCCGCCATCACGCTCCGATTGCTATCTGCGAGCGGAAGCGAGAACGCAGCGGAGATGCTGGTTGTGGAGACGGTTGGCCGGGTACGGCGGGACCATCTGGTCAAGGGCAAGTCTTGTCGATCAGAAGTGGATCGGGCTCGATCTTCTTCGTCCGCTGACCACGTTGTTCCGCCGCCACAATGCAGTAGCCGTAAGGCGGCCTTGCGTTCCAATAACCCTGGCGGGCGTTTTCACGAATCGCTTGCAGGGTGTGCTTGGCGCTCTCCTTGGACTGGTATTCGCCGAAAAGCGCCATGATCTGCCCATCATGCCGCTGATCGGATCGTCGCCGAGGTCCTGTGTGATCGAGGTGAGCTTCACGCCGTTCTTCGCGAGGCGGCGGAGATAAAACTCGAGCTGGATTTGGTCCCGGAAGAAGCGTGAGAACAAGAGAATGATGTTCGTTTCAAACAGCGCAGGCTTCTCCGAGGCCGCATCCATCATGCGTCGAAACTTGGGCCGGTGATCATCCGTGGCGGAGGCGCCTGGCTCGACAATTTCCTCGACGACATCGGGCACGAACTTCAGCTTGCTGCCCTTGGCGCCCTCGGCGGCTGTAGCGCAACTCCGGGGGCGCCCGCCTGTCCTCGCGTAGTGCAATGAAGTGCTCTCCCGGCGTTTTCGGCGATCGGCGTAGCAAGGTCGGCGGAGGTAAGGCCCAACGGCGTATCCTTCGTACCAGTGGAGTCCGCCTTCGCCGCCTCATGGCCTTGCAGATTTGGAGTTCTCTGGTTATATTACCGGTTATAGTCTGGAGAGCCCCAATGAGCAAGAGTCCTCAGCGCCGAGCGATCGACACTTATCGCAATCGATTAACTGAGCGTGGGATGGCCCGCTTTGAGGTGATCGGGCGCGATGATGATCGCAAGCTGATCCGCTCCGTGGCCAAGCGGCTGGCTGAAGGTGGCGCTGACGCAGATCAACTGAGAGCCGCCGTCAATCAATCCATTTCCGGTGAGCCCCCCAAGAAGGGCGGCATCTTGAAGGCGCTGCTGGCATCGCCCCTGATCGGCTCCGAACTCGACCTGACCCGTCCCCGCGAGGAAGGACGAAAGGTCGATCTTTGATGCGCTATCTCCTCGACACCAACATCATCAGCAACTTCACCAAGCCGACGCCTTCGGAACCGCTCGTCGCCTGGATGGCGGAGCAGTCCGACGAGGACCTATTCATCGCGTCGTTGACCGTGGCCGAACTCCGCCGCGGCGTCCTTGAGAAGCCGGCCGGGAAGCGGCGGGATCAGCTCGACGCATGGTTCACCGGCCCCCAGGGCCCCCAGGCGCTATTCGCCGGCCGCATCCTCCCCTTCGACGAGAAGGCCGGGCTCGCTTGGGCAGAGCTGATGGCGGCGGGAAGATTGAGCGGCCGCCCTCGCAGCGGCCTAGATACGATCATCGCGGCGATCGGCACCGCCAATGACTGCATCGTAGTCACGAACAACGAGCGTGATTTCGCCGGCATCGAAATCGTCAACCCGATCCGTGGGGCGAGCTGATGCGAGCGCAGCCCTTCACACGCCCGACCCTGATCGCTGCCGTTGAACTTCTCGAAGGCCATAGCCAGGCCCGCTTCAATCAGATGGTCCTGCGCCTGGTCTGGAGGACGAAATCGATTCGGGCACAGCGGTGAGCGTCGCCAAGAAGTGCGACATGTTCGGGCGCATCGTCGTCCAGCGCTCCAATCAGGTCCTCGACACGCTCGACGGCAGCGTGACAATCGGAGAAGCCGTGGTGCGTGAGGCCGTGCAGCTCCTCAGCGCCGAGCCGAATGGACGGCCGACGGCAAGAATTACATAAATGGTCTGTTCAAGATGCTCCATACGGAGGGCTCGCACCCGGGCCTATCCGACGAGGATCACAGCACCTTCCGCCTGCATATCGTCCTTTTGACGGCCAGGACATTGCTGCGCCGCCTCTACTACGGCCGCTGACCGTGACTGAAGGCGCCACCAGCACGAAATCCAAAGTCACCTTCTGGAAACGGCCTACCCTCCGATCTCCAAACAGGAAGCTCGATGGCTTGCCGGCACCGTTGGTGGGTGGGGCTGGCGTGCGCCTCCAGTCGGCTGCGAGGATCGCCGCGGGCATGTAAGGCCGCACTTAAAGACTTCGATGACGCGCTTCCATATCATTATCTGACGGACTATGCGAAAAACTGCATCAAAAGATCTGTGTAATTCGAAGATGGGCCGACTAAGTTTAGGCCCTGGTCAAGCTTATTGGCTCTAAAGGCGATGGATCAATCGGTTCCGACGCTGGCATATTCGGGCTTGCGGCCGCTGCCGAACCAAACTCGACTGTGTGTTTCGCAGGCGGCACTCTTATCAGGACCGCAGACGGCGACGATCCGGTGGAGGCATTGACGATTGGCGATCTCGTGATGACCGTATCCGGCGAGGCTCGACCAATCCGGTGGACTGGCCACCGCGCGCTCGATTGCCGGCACCATCCGCGCCCACATGAGAGCTATCCAATCCGCATCGCCGCTCATGCTTTTGGTGGCAGCCGTCCGTCCCGCGATCTTTTCGTCTCCCCCGGCCACGCGATCTGCGTCGACGTGCTGATCCCCGCCAGCGGGCTCGTCAACGGTTCGACCGTCCAGCAGGTCGAGGTCGACGAGGTCACCTAGACCCGGTGGTCCGCGGTCTGACGGCGCGCTTCGAGGTGCCGGCCGATGCCAAGGACGTCTGGCTCGAGGCGCCGACGGCGCGGCCGTGCGACGTGACGGGAAGCTTGCGCCACCTTCACGGTCGTCGTCGCGCCACCGATCAGCACGATGTCGTGGCTCC
>CAZZZI010000396.1:0-3570 GCA_964658415.1 uncultured Sphingomonas sp.
GCATGACGGTCTGCAACATGACCATCGAGGGCGGCGCCCGCGCCGGCCTGATCGCGCCCGATGAAAAGACCTTCGAATACATCAAGGGCAAGCCCCGCTCGCCCAAGGGCGAGGACCTGGAAAAGGCCATCGCCTACTGGAAGACCCTGCAGACCGACGAAGGCGCCCACTACGACAAGATCGTCGTGCTCGACGCCGCCAACCTGCCGCCGATCGTTTCCTGGGGTTCTTCGCCGGAAGACGTCGTCTCCGTCCAGGGCGTCGTGCCAAACCCGGCTGAGATCGAAGACGAGAACAAGCGCACCTCCAAGCAGCGCGCACTCGACTACATGGGCCTGACGGCCGGCACCAAGATGACCGACATCAGCATCGATCGCGTCTTCATCGGCTCCTGCACCAATGGCCGCATCGAGGATCTGCGCGCCGTTGCCAAGGTCGTCGAGGGCCGCACGGTGGCATCCACCGTCGACGCGATGATCGTGCCGGGCTCCGGCCTCGTCAAGGAGCAGGCGGAAGCCGAAGGCCTAGACAAGATCTTCAAGGCCGCCGGCTTTGACTGGCGCGAGCCGGGCTGTTCCATGTGCCTCGCCATGAACGACGACCGGCTGAAGCCGGGCGAGCGCTGCGCCTCGACCTCGAACCGCAATTTCGAAGGCCGCCAGGGCCACAAGGGCCGCACGCATCTGGTGTCCCCCGCCATGGCCGCCGCCGCCGCCATCGCCGGCCACTTCGTCGATATCCGCGAGTGGAAATAGGCGGGTAGGAATAGATTATGATGTTCTGGAGGCCGGGAGACCGGCCTTCAGTTTGGGGATAGCCCCGTACGAGAATTGGTCAGCGTGGCGCTACCCTCTCCTCCCTCATTCCTGTGCTTGTCACAGGAATCCAGTGCGCCGCGTCTGAGGCGCGTATAAACCTTCACATAACGCTGTCCTCTCACGGCGCAGACGCGCCGTGGCTGGATTCCTGTGACAAGCACAGGAATGAGGGATGTTGGGGATGAGGGAGATTGGGGGAGCCCACTTCGTGCGTGACTCCCCTCAGAACATCGCCTTCACCGCCGCAAAGCCCCGGCCGACGAAGTCGCCGAAGAAATAGGGGCCGAGGCCCCACACTGCGGTCCAGAGGGCGGCGCCGATGATGTTGGCGCCGAGAAAGCGGGCCCAGGGCATGCCCATGGAGCCGGCGATGAGGCCGTTGAGCTGCCGCAGGAGAATGAAGAAGCGGGCGGTGACGACGATGATCGGCCCGCGAACCCGGAAGACCTCTTCGAACTTGTGCAGTCGTTCCGGTGTCAGCCGCACCATCCAGCCATGCTTCTCAAGAAGTGGCCTGCCGCCGTAATGGCCGATGAGGTAGCCGGTGAAATCGCCGGCGACGGCCGCCACCCAGACCACGAAGAAAACGCTGACGATATTCAGTTCGCCACGGGATGCCAGCAGCGAGGCGCTGACCAGCGCGCTTTCTCCGGGCAGCGGCGCCCCGAGCGATTCGAAATAGATGATGAGGAAAAGTGTTAGCAGGCCGTATTCGTGGAGGAAGGGCTGGATAGACGACCAGGCATCATGCAGGAAGCTCACGGGCAGCACTCTGGGTCACGGGTTCGGTTCGAGATGCCTACCCCACTCCCGGCCGGCAGGCCAGACGGGAGCGGGAAATTCTTTGACGCTTGATCAGAACGTCGCAGTCATCGGGTCCGGACCGATGCGGCCATCAGGCGTGTCCAGCGTGTCGATCTCTTTCAGGTCGTCGGCATCGAGCTTGAAATCGAAGACCTTGAAATTCTCGGCAATGCGGCTCGGCGTCACCGATTTCGGAATGACGATCAGGCCGTTGTCGATGTGCCAGCGGATGATCACCTGCGCCGGAGTGCGGCCGTATTTTTTGGCGATCTTGCCGATCACGGCGTTGTCGAGCAACTGGCCCTGGCCGAGCGGGCTCCAGGACTGGGTCTTGATGCCGAGTTTCTCGTGGGTCTCGCGCAGCGCGCGCTGCTGGAAATCCGGATGCAGCTCGATCTGGTTCAGAACAGGCGTGACGCCGGTCTCGCCGATGATGCGGTTCAGGTGCTCGGCAGCAAAGTTGGAGACGCCGATCGACTTTGCCCGGCCTTCGCTGTGCAACTGGACGAACGCCTTCCAGGTGTCGAGGTAACGGTCCTTCGACGGTGCCGGCCAGTGGATGAGATAAAGGTCGACAGTGTCGGTGCCAAGACGCTTGAGGCTCTCGTCGAAGGCCTTCAGCGTGCTGTCGAAGCCCTGCGCGTCGTTCCACAGCTTGGTGGTGAGGAAGATGTCCTTGCGGTCGACCCCGGAAGACCGGATGCCTTCGCCGACGCCCTCTTCGTTGCCGTAGATGGCGGCCGTGTCGATATGACGATAGCCGGCCTCGATGGCGGCCTTGACGGCCGGCGCTGCTGTTTCGTTCGGTGTCTGCCAGACGCCAAGCCCGACCTGCGGAATGGAACGGCCGTCATTGAAGGTGATGCTGGTTTGATCGGTCATGCTGTCTCTCCAGAAATGTGTCAATCGCGAGCGGAGCGCGCCTGGACCGGAGCGGTCCGGGCACCAGCCCCGCAGGGCCGAACGGCCCAGCCGGCCCGGACGGCCGACACAGGTCATATAGGTCGAAGCAGGCGTTTATCATCCCTTATCTTGACAGCGCTGTTACAGCACCCGCACGACGCTGCCCTTGCGCAGATGGGCCAGCAGCCGACGCATGGCGGGCGGACTGACGGCGATGCAGCCGGCGGTCGGCGTATAGCCGGGGCGGATCAGGTGAAAGAAGATCGCCGAACCAGCATTGCGTCGCCGCATGGACATGTTCCAGTCGAGGACCAGGCAGATATCATACTGGCCGTCGCTGCGGCTCAAATTCTCGTGACTGGGACGAAATGGCGCCCGGACCAGACGGTTGTAGTTCGCGTCTTCGGGTTGGTCGCACCACAGCATGTCCGCCCGTATGCGACGCATCGGCAGCGACGTTGCGGGCAAGCGCACGCGCTCGCTGCGAACGAAGCCGCCCACCAGCTTCATGGCGGCGATCGGCGTTGCGCCATCGCCCTCCCGCTTCCGAACCGTGCGCCCGCTCCTGCCGATCGCGGCCGGCACGACGATGCTGCCGAGCACCACGAGCGCGCGGCTGCGATCTCCCGGCGCGGGGCGAACGGTGATGACGGATGCTGCCTTGGCCGGCCGCTGCCTTGCTTTGCCCATTTTTTTCACATGTTCTGCGTCAGGGGTCATTTTCCCGTGAAACTCTAGCAGTTTCAAGGGGACGACCAAATGGCAAGCGTCGCTTCGCTTGCCAAAAACGCAATTTGCGGTAAGCCTTTACCGGATCGAACCACAAGGACGATAGCCGTATGACCGCACGCACCATTCTGCTGGTGGATGACGACACCGATCTGCGCGAGATGCTGGTCGAACAATTGTCGCTTTACGAGGAATTCACTGTCCTGCAGGAAGCCAATGCCGGCAAGGGCATAGCCACCGCCCGCGCCACCGCCGTCGACCTCCTGATCATGGATGTCGGCCTGCCGGATATGGATGGCCGCGAGGCCGTCAAGCT
>CAZZZI010000397.1:0-3564 GCA_964658415.1 uncultured Sphingomonas sp.
AAACCGGACAGCCGTGCCCTTGTGGCGGGGATCCAGTCAGCTCAAGTCCTTGAGCTGAAAGAGTCTTTTGACCCGACAGACGTCGGGTCGCTGGATCCCCGCCACAAGGGCGAGGATGAGGGAGAGTGGAGTATCGCTCTCGTCAAACAAGCTTCTTCAGGCTTTGTCGGCAGAGCCACTGCGGGCGCTGGTCTTCCCCGCCGTTGCACATCCGAATGAAAAAAAGCCGACTAGCCGGCGATGGCCGCCGCCACGGCGTCGAGTGCCTCGTCGGCCTTGGCGCCATCGGGACCGCCGGCCTGGGCCATGTCGGGCCTGCCGCCACCGCCCTTGCCGCCCAGCGCCACGGAGGCGACGCGCACCAGGTCAACAGCGCTGAAGCGGCCGGCCAGATCGGCCGTAACAGCCACGACGGCGCTGGCCTTGCCATCCTCGGACACGCCGATCAGCACGACGACGCCGGAACCGAGGCTGGTCTTGCCTTCGTCGGCCATGCCTTTCAGGTCCTTCGGATCGACGCCGGCAATGGCGCGACCGAGGAACTTGACCCCACCGATATCACGGACGGCCTCGGCTGCATCGCCCTGCCCGCCGCCCATGGCAAGCTTGCGCTTGGCATCGGCGAGCTCGCGCTCGAGCTTGCGGCGCTCGTCGACAAGCGCTTCGACGCGCGACACGACCTCGGCCGGCTGCACCTTGAGCGCCGTCGCCAGCGCCTTGACCCGGTCATCCTGCTCGGCGAGGTAATCGCGCGCGGACACACCGGTCACGGCCTCGATGCGCCGGACGCCGGCGCCGACTGCACTTTCCGACAGGACGCGGATCAGGCCGATCTGGCCGGTGGCGGACACATGGGTGCCGCCGCAGAGTTCGATCGAGTATGCCTTGGCAGCCTTTTCGCCGCGCACGCCTGATCCCATCGAGACGACGCGCACTTCGTCGCCGTATTTCTCGCCGAACAGCGCCATCGCACCTTCGGCAATGGCGTCGTCGACGCTCATCAGGCGCGTCGAAACAGGGGCATTCTGCAGCACGATCTCGTTGGCCATCTCTTCGACCACCTTCAGCTCGTCTGCCGACATCGGCTTCGGATGCGAGATGTCGAAACGCAGGCGCTCGGGCGCGACCAGCGAGCCCTTCTGGGCGACATGGGTCCCGAGCACTTCGCGCAGCGCTTCGTGCAGCAGATGGGTCGCCGAATGGTTGGCGCGCAGACGGCCGCGACGGTCGTGATCGACCGTCAGCACGACGGGATCGCCGACCTTGATCGACCCGCTGGCAACGGTCGCGACATGGGCGAACAACCCGTCGCCCTTCTTCTGGGTGTCGGAAACGGTCAGCTTGCCTGCGTCGCCGGAGATGACGCCGGTATCGCCCATCTGGCCACCCGACTCGGCGTAGAACGGCGTCTGGTTGACGACGATCTGCACGGTGTCACCCTCTGCAGCGCTGTCGAGCGCGACACCGTCCTTGACGATGGCCTGGATCACGCCTTCGGCCGTCTCTGTGTCGTAGCCGAGGAACTCGGTCGCGCCGTTCTTGTCCTTAAGCTCGAACCAGACGGTTTCGGTGGCCTTGTCGCCGGAGCCGGCCCAATGGGAGCGCGCCTCGGCCTTCTGCCGCGCCATCGCATCGGTGAAGCTGGCGATATCCACGCCGATGCCGCGTTCGCGCAGCGCGTCCTGGGTCAGGTCCAGCGGGAAGCCGTAGGTGTCGTAGAGCTTGAACGCTGTTTCGCCATCGAGCATATCGCCCTTGCCCATCGTCGCCGTCGCATCCGACAGCAGCGACAGCCCGCGGTCGAGCGTCTTGTGGAAGCGGTTTTCCTCGAGCTTCAGGGTCTCGGAGATCAGCGATTCCGCTCGCACCAGCTCGGGATAGGCGCGGCCCATCTCCTGCACCAGCGTCGGCAGCAGCTTGTACATCAGGGGATCGCGGGCGCCGAGCAGCTGGGCGTGGCGCATGGCGCGGCGCATGATGCGGCGCAGCACATAGCCGCGGCCTTCGTTCGACGGCAGCACACCGTCGGCAATCAGGAAGGCGGAAGAGCGCAGATGATCGGCGATGACGCGATGGCTGGCCCTGTTATCGCCGACAGCCATGACGCCGGTTGCTTCTTCCGAGGCTTCGATCAGCGCCCGGAACAGATCGATGTCGTAGTTGTCGTGCTTGCCCTGCAACAGCGCCGCGACGCGCTCGAGGCCCATGCCGGTGTCGATCGACGGACGCGGCAGGTCGACCCGCTCGTCTTTCGAAAGCTGCTCGAACTGCATGAAGACGAGGTTCCATATCTCGATGAAACGGTCGCCATCCTCATCCGGCGAACCGGGAGGGCCGCCCCAGATATGATCGCCGTGGTCGTAGAAGATTTCGGAGCACGGACCGCATGGACCGGTATCGCCCATCGCCCAGAAATTGTCGCTGGTCGGGATGCGGATGATGCGGTCGTCGGACAGGCCGGCGATCTTCTTCCAAAGATTAAAGGCATCGTCGTCTGTGTGGTAGACCGTCACCAGCAGGCGCTTGGCGTCGATGTCGAATTCCTTGGTGATCAGGTTCCAGGCAAGCGTGATCGCCTGCTCCTTGAAATAGTCGCCGAAGGAGAAATTGCCGAGCATCTCGAAGAAGGTGTGATGGCGCGCCGTATAGCCGACATTGTCGAGATCGTTGTGCTTGCCGCCGGCCCGCACGCATTTCTGGGCGCTCGACGCGGTCGTGTAGGGACGATGTTCCAGGCCGGTGAAGACGTTCTTGAACTGCACCATGCCGGCATTGGTAAACATGAGCGTCGGGTCGTTGCGCGGCACGAGCGGGCTCGACGGAACGATCTCGTGTCCGTTCGTCTTAAAATAGTCGAGGAAGGTCGACCGGATTTCATTCACGCCGCTCATGCTATGCCCTTATTGCTGCCGAAGGCAGTCCCTCACAAAATCCCTTGGCTTTTATCGCCCGCTCTTGATCCTGTCCAGCCACACGAACGAAAGCGGCCGCACATCCCTGAGGAGTGTGCGGCCGCGAATGGAAACAGACAGTCAGACCCTGAGGTCCGGCCCCTTACATGTCGGCGGCAACGTCGCCATCATTGGCATCGGGGCCGCCGTTGACCAGCAGCTTGTCGGCGATGAGACCCGCGCTCTGGCGCAGCATGGTCTCGATTTCCTTGGCAAGCTCCGGATTGTCGCGCAGGAAGATCTTGGCATTTTCACGCCCCTGCCCGAGACGCTGGCTGTTGTAGGAGAACCAGGCACCCGACTTCTCGACGATGCCGGCCTTGACGCCGAGGTCGACGAGTTCGCCGGTCTTCGACACGCCTTCGCCATACATGATGTCGAATTCGACCTGCTTGAAGGGAGGCGCCATCTTGTTCTTGACGACCTTGACGCGCGTCTGGTTGCCGATGACCTCTTCGCGGTCCTTGACGGCGCCGATGCGGCGGATGTCGAGGCGCACGGAAGCATAGAACTTCAACGCATTGCCGCCGGTCGTGGTTTCCGGCGAACCGAACATCACGCCGATCTTCATGCGGATCTGGTTGATGAAGATGACCATCGTGTTCGACTTCGA
>CAZZZI010000398.1:0-3542 GCA_964658415.1 uncultured Sphingomonas sp.
GCTCACCAAACGGCGCCAAGACTCTTGACAGTGATTCAGGGAAATGCGATTCTCAAGCTGCTAGACTTAGAGAAAGCTTCCGTGACGGTAACGTTCGGGGGCTTTTTTCTTTTGCGGTATAGTCCTCTCTTGCTTCGTTAAAACGGCCTCAGGGCGAAAGGCTCAATCGGCCTGTCGCTCCCTGAGATAGGATTGATGCAACTCCGCCAGACGGCCTGCGACGTAATCGGCAAAAGCCGGCGCTGCCTTCTCGTCGAACACCATGCTGACCTTGGAGCCGCCGCGTTCGAGCGTCGCCAGCTTGACGCCGGCGCCGCTCTTGACGGCTTCCGGCTTCTTCCTTGCCTTCTGGACGGACAGGAACTCCATCACCTGACCGAAACGGCTGTCGCTATCGGCATCCCGGAAGGCCCGGCTGTCTAGGAGGCTTTGAAGCGCGGCGCCCTGCTTCGTCTCGGCCAGGCGCTCGGCGAGCGCCACCCATCGCGGACGCCCGGCCTTGGGCGCAGAGCCTATGGCCTCGACCAGCGACCGCGGCACCGAGTGGGCAACGCCCATCAGCTTCGACAGCTGGGTCTTCTCCATGCCGAGCGACGACATGATAACACGCCGGTCGAAGCCACGGTCTTCCAGCGCAAGTGCGAACAGGCCCCTCTCGATATAGGTGAGGTCGGCGCGGGCGGAATTTTCCTGCCCCTGGATGACAACCAGCTCCTCGTCGCTGAGGTTCTGGACGACGGCCTTCACCGGAAGCTTCAGTGCCGCCATGACCCGCACGCGTCGATGACCGAAGGCGATCTGGTAGCTGTCGGGCTTTTCGGGATGGGGCCTGACGAGGATCGGGCTCTTCTGCCCGGATTCGCGAATGGCATCGGTGAGGCGGGCAAGGTCCGTGCCGTCGTCGGCAAGCCGGTCCGATATGAAGGATGCCTCGATCCTGTCCGTCGGGATCTCGACCACGGCGGATCCGGCCGCGATCAGCGCCCTCGCCTGGTCGGCGGCACTGGCGATGTTGCCGAGCGAGCGCCCCATCGCGCCCACCGCGCCGGAGCGGATGTGATGCAGCTTCTTGTCTGCGCCAGCTTCGGCCGGCGCAGCCGGTTCATGGGCCGGCGAGTTGCCAGATGGCAACTCCTGTTCGCGGCGCGACAGCATGGCCTTGAGCGTATCCTTCCGGCTCATGCAGCCCTCCCCCAGGCCAGCCTGATCAGGCCCTCGATTTCCCGGTTGACCGCATCCAGCGACTCGATCGCCCGGTCGTAGGTGTTCTTCGAAAAGTTCTCGCGGCCGACCTCGTACAGCGTCTGCTTGGAGAGGCCTGCATCCGACACCGCCGTCGATTTCAGCATCACGTTGGTCAGCACGCGCTCGCGAAAAAGAGACCGCATAAAGCCAACCATCTGGGCCTGTGGCGCATCCGATGGTTCGTAGCGCGTCACCACATAGCGGATGAAATCATAGTCGAGATCGCCGCCCGATTCCTGCACGACGCCCAGGAGGTCGGAGGCCATCAGCAGGAACTGGCACATCGACATCACATCGAGCATCTGCGGATGGGCCGTGATCAACAGGCCGGTCGATGAACACAGGGCGCCGAGCGTCAGGAAGCCGAGCTGGGGAGGGCAGTCCAGCACCATCACGTCGTAATTGTCGGCAACCGTGCCGAGCGCGGATGCGACGCGACCGAAAAACGGCTCAGCCGACCGCTCCGCCAGGGCGCGCGGCGTATCGTGCTCGAACTCCATCAATTCGAGATTGCCCGGAACGAGATCAAGCCCCGGGATATAGCTGCGGCGGATGATCTCGCTGAGCGGCCGACGATCCCCATCATAGCGCACCGCGCCGTACATGGTCTCGTTCGGACCGATATCGTATTCGGGCTGATAGCCGTGAAGCGCCGTCAGCGATGCCTGCGGATCGAGATCGACCGCCAGCACCCGATATCCCTGCAGGGCGAGATATTGCGCAAGATGGGCGGCGGTCGTCGTCTTGCCGCTGCCGCCCTTGAAATTGACGACGGCCATGACCTGGCAATGTTCGGCGCCACGCCGACGCGGCACATATTGCTTGCCCTTGGAGTTCTGGTCCAGAACGACGCGGATCTCGTTGATCTGGTCGAGTGTGTAGGAGCGTCGGCCGCCGGACGAGATTGTCGGCTGCGGCCCCTTGCCATTCAACGAAAGCTGGCGAAGATAGGCATCGGCTATGCCAATCAGCTTTGCCGACTCGACCGAGGAAAAAGATCTGAGCGTCTTTTGGGAAACTGGTGGGAAAAGCGCCTGCCGTATG
Source organism: uncultured Sphingomonas sp. (assembly GCA_964658415.1). GTDB lineage: Bacteria > Pseudomonadota > Alphaproteobacteria > Rhizobiales > Rhizobiaceae > Rhizobium. The sequence continues at coordinate 2,290 of CAZZZI010000398.1, forward strand.
GCAAGCAACTCCTGCGACAAAGCCGCACCGTCGGCGGAAATGACTTCCGTCATCGGGCGTCTCGGTATCGGGGGCAAGCCAGGCTTACTACGGGCCTTCGTCATAACTACGCATTTTCTCCAAGGTCTCAGGAATATCCGTAGGCGAAGATGCTCCGAGTCGCAGTGCTTGGCAAGAAAATCAGAAACTGAACCATATTATCAATCAAACGCAAGGAGTAGGACAATGAACGTTCTCTACAAGACCGCATACATCATTGCATCTAGCATGGTCGGCTTCGCGCTCCCTGCAGCATCTGCAGACATGATAGAACAATACAAAGTTTCGCCGCCGAATGTGGCACATCACACCCTTAGGAGGATCGAACATCATAACCAGCCACGATTGATCCGAACCATCACGTCGGATTGCACGCCGCTGATCTACGAATACCGCACAAGTCCTTCTTACACCGAAGTCAAACTGGTATGTGCACCGGCTTGGAGGGGACCAGTGGGCCGCGCTGAAAGCGGCGGAACCAATTCCACATCAACATCCTCTGTGAATCAGTAATTGTGCGTATGCCATTTCGGAATTTGGATGCGCTTTGAGACGTGCTCAATCCGCATCCTATTCTCGACAGGGGGACGCCAATGTTCGTCTGGTGGTGAGACAATAAATAATGCCTTAGTTATGATCCTGCTTTTTAGGTGCACATTAGTCATTGGATAATCGCCGGCAACTAGGATCACTTCATCCGAAACCGGGGCATCACAAATGCAATTCAGATTTCCTACTAGCCTGTTTCTTTGCCTAGCAATTTCAATTGCTGCTGTGCCCAACAGTAGCCTTGCCATCGGGCCCGGCGGTTTTACGGTCGGCTTCGGGCGTACTGTAGCCGAGATTGTCAACGATCATCAAATTCTATCGAAATATAATGGGTCATTGCGAGAGAGCGACATGGTCGTTACGTCCACCATAAACACACGCGGTTTCGCTCTGCGTAGAGACGGAGCATACTGAATCCATCGAGGATAACGGGCCAATTTCCTCTCACTTTCGGCTAAATACTTCTGGGTTCAGCGACGCTCTATGCTCAATGAACAGCGAGAAATTTTCAGTCGGCTCGAATACTGCGATGGTAAGTGCGTTTTGACCTAATTACGCACCAGTGGCAAGAAGGTTCCATAACCTATCTTACCCACCTTGGGCGTGTAGCCGGGGTACATTCTATTTCCAAGTGCGACATGCCAATGATTTCAAGGGTTTCACTT
>CAZZZI010000399.1:0-3496 GCA_964658415.1 uncultured Sphingomonas sp.
AACCGGAATATGCCAACCGCTTCGAGGCCATCCCGTCACGCGTGCCGATGACCCCGCACCGCGAGACCAGGCGTCCGCGCATCGAGGGCGCCCAGGTGGCGATCGTCGCCGGCCCGGAAGGCGAGGAGATCCATCCAGACCAGTACGGCCGCATTAAGGTCTGGTTTCCGTGGGACCGCAGGGCGAAGAAGGATGGCAGCGACACCTGCTGGGTACGCGTCGCGCAAAGCTGGGCAGGGTCCACCTGGGGCGGCCAGATCATCCCGCGCATCGGCATGGAAGTCATGGTCGCCTTCGTTGATGGCGATCCCGACCGGCCGCTGGTCACGGGCGTTGTGCCGAACCCGGCGAATGGGGTGCCGTATGATTTGCCGGCCAACAAGACACGCACGGTGCTGCGCTCGAACACCCATAAGGGCACGGGTTACAACGAACTGGCCTTTGAAGATCAGAACGGCCAGGAGAACATGTTTCTCCACGCGCAAAAAGACCAAACGACAAAGGTTCTCAACAACCAGACAAGTCGCGTCGATGCCAACGCCGTCCATTCGGTCGGCGCCAACCAGTCGACGGAGGTCGGCTCTAACATGAGCCATCAGGTGGGCGGCGGGCTCAACATGGTGGTCGGCGGCGTTGGCGGCTTCGTCAATGCTATAGCCGGAGGGCTTCTGGCGAGCCTTGCAGGCAAGAGCGCCGGACTTCTGCAGCATGCGATGTCGCTGGCGTCGTCTGCAGCTGCGAACAGCCCGTCAGGCGGCGACAAGAACGCCAGTGCTGCACAGGCTGCCGTTGGGGCGGGAGCTTCATCGGGATCATCGGAAACTGGCTTGTTCGCGCAGGCCGACGACGTGCTGGGGCTGATGGGGGCCGGCGCCCTTGGAGCCATGGCGCCATCCATGGACAAGGTGCGCGCTGGCATCAACGAGGCGCAGGTTGGCGAGTTGCGCGGCGATGCAGGGGACGCCATGCGTTCGTCAGCCGCAGGCCTTGGTTCACAGGTCGCTTCGATGATCGGCAAGGGGATATTCAACACGCTTGTCAGCCGGATCCAGAACACCAGCGTCGGCGTGGCGCAGACCGAACAGGTCGGGGTCGCCAAAGTCGTGACGGTGGGACAGGTCTACAATCAGACCGTCGGGCACACCAAGAACGTCATGATCGGCAAGGAACTCTTCATCGGAGTGGGTGGCGGCAAAGACAAGGACGGTAACGAACAGCCGCCGAAGTCGATCCTCATCATGAAGGACGACGGAACGATCCTGTTGAAAGGGGTCAAGGTCTATATCGAGGGAGACAGCCACGTACAGGTGACCTCTGCAATGATTGACCACAACTGAGGTCGGGCCATGCCGGAACTTCAAAACCTGACGCCCTACCCGAATTTTCGCTATTACAGCCGCGATAATGAGGACAAGGAATTCGGTATCGTTATCGTCAAGGCAACTTACGAGTTTGCGGCGTCCGGGGCGCTTGTGGAGGCCGAAGAACAGGCGCCGATGATGTTTACCGACACCTGCCATGGTCCCGTGAACGTTACCTCGCTCTGGCATCCGTCTGATCTCGTTCCCAACAAACCGGCAACTGATCTGATTGTGAACGCCGTGGCGCAAGCGCCGGGTGACAAGCCCGCGCCGGAGTGGCTGTGCGGAATAAACGTTGCCGATGGCCCGCATTCCGTGTTTTCGAAACAGCTCCGGGTCACGGGGCCGCGCCGTTGGAAGCCTCTCTGGAAACGCCAGCTCAGCGATCTCGAAACGCTCGAATGGCGGCAACATCGCAAGCTGTTCGATCGGTGGGAGCTTTCCGAGCCCGAACCGGTCAGCTCTGTTCCGCTACGCTATGAGCAGGCCTTCGGCGGAGAAATCGAGACAGGGCTGAATGACGATGAAACGCCGGCGTTCGATACGGACCAACGTAACCCGCTTGGGCGTGGCAAGATCAACGAAGAGTGGACCGACCACACCAAGCCTGTCGACGCACCACAAATCGAAGGCCCGGATGACCCAATAGACACGCCGTACAAGGTCTATAGCCCGCAAAGCCTTGGTCCGATACCGCCGGCATGGCTGCCACGCCGTCCTCTGGGTGGAACATACGATCAGAGCTGGCAGGACAATATCTGGCCGGCATGGCCAGCCGACTACTCCTTCGCTTATCACAACTCCGCACATCCCGACATGATCATCAAACCTTATCTCAACGGTCGCGAGCAAATCACCTTGACGGCCTTGATGGCTGGAAGAGAGGAAGTCATCTTCAACCTGCCCGGTGAACAGATGCTGGTCGACTTCGTGCGTGAAGATGGAACGCTCGAACGCGAGGAGATGGTGCTGGATACGGTATTTCTCGATATCGCCGCACCCCGGCGGCGCGATTGGCGCATCTATCTATCGTGGCGGGTGAATTTTGAGCCTGAGATGTTCGGTCAGGCCACTATCCACCGGAAGAAAATGACGCCGGGCGACGCCGGCCTGAAGACGGCGGCCAAGGAGGACATGGCGATATGACGACCGCAGATATTTCAGCGCGCAAATGTGCATCGAATGTGATTGTTTCAACGGCACCAGATGTCTGCTGGACACCGGTTGGATCCTCGATGGTGCCGGTAGCATATTCCTCGATATCCTTCCTAGACACGGCGGTCCGTTACTCAACATCGGTTCGCAATAACGGGAAGTTTGATTTCCAACTAAATTCTCGCTGCGCAACCTCTACCGGTCATGAACCCGGCACCGGCAAAGGCGTGAAAATTTCGGGATATAAGGGACCTGCCCACGCAAATATCGCGTCGGAATTTTTGTACTCTGAGGGCTGGGCCACCTGTCATCATAGAAATGAAGCATGGATCAATAATTCGACGCTCGGCGGCGAGGAATGGCGCAAGAGCAAAGACACGGTTGATTTTTAATGGCTGACGAACAAACGCTCAGCAAGCAGATTATCGATAGATCGAAAATCGTTACAACAAGTAATGGAGAAATATTATACCATGATTCAGTAAACGATACATACTGGACAGCAAACGGTCGAGCATATGTTTTAACTGGATCGACCGTCTGCACCGTAGATAATCCGCGCGGGGAACAGGTTTTAAAGGAAGTTCCGGTCGCATCGACGGCTCCTGAGCCAAGTTGGCTGGAAGAGCATATCGATAAGCCATACGAGTCATTCAGAAGAGGTACGGTTGATGCTGCAACAGGGGGCAATGCGAACGAAATAAGCAAAGTCCTAACAGTCTTTAATGCCGGGATGCAGGGCTATAAGGTCCAAGCTGACGATCTTGACCGGATGACGGTATTGAGCGACGAAGCTGTTCGTCAAAATCCTAATGCCTACAAAGCCGGCGAAGTGGCGGGGACGGTCGGCCCGATATTTCTAGGTGGAGCGAAACCGGCAGTCACCACAACTGCGGCGTCTTCAGAGGTAAAAGCGGCAGGCACCTTTTCCTCCAACATGAAACCCGGACCCGTTTACTTTGTCCGGCGGCCGCCACCGG
>CAZZZI010000400.1:0-3465 GCA_964658415.1 uncultured Sphingomonas sp.
TGCAGCCCATCTTGTCGAGCACGGCCTTGGCTTCCATCTCGCCGGCCAGCACGTCGTTCGAGCCGACATAGGATGTCAAAAGGTCGGAGTTGACGCGCGCATTGGAGCCAACGACGGGGATCCCGGCGTCATGGGCCGCCTGAACGGCTGCAGCACCGGCTTCGACATCCATCGGCACGAAGATGATCGCGTCGAACTTCTGGGTGATCATCGTGTTGAACTGCTCCTGCTGGACCAGCGCGTCGTAGCGTCCGTCGAAGACCGTCAGTTCGACATCGCCGCTCTTGACGGCAGGATGCTGCTTCAGCGCAGCCGACCAGAGCTGCATGAATTCGGCATTGAGGCCGTAGGTCGTGGCGCCGATCTTGAGTTTCTTGTCCTGCGCCATTGCCGGTGCGGCAAGGATGGCAACGCTGGCGATAAGTCCGATTATCAGTCTCTTCATCTCTTTCTCCTCCATAGAGATTTCCGGCTGCCATCGTGGCATGCCGTTTCGTTACGGGCAGCGATGCCGCCCGAATTGCTGTGGTCACTGACCGTGATTGCGCTTGCGGTCGAGCATCACGGCGCCGACGATGAGCGCCCCCTTGATGACCTGCTGGTAGTAGGACTGGATGCCGAGCAGATCGAGGCCGTTGTTCATCACGCCGATGATGAGGGCGCCGATCAGCGTTCCGGTCACCCGCCCGACGCCGCCGGAAAGGCTGGTGCCGCCAATGACGACAGCGGCGATGGCATCGAGCTCGTAGGCCACGCCCGCCTGCGGCAGCGCCGATCCTGTACGCGCCGACAGCATCATGCCGGCAAGCCCGGCCAGCGCCCCGGATATGGTGTAGACCACGAAGCGGATGCGGGTGACGTTGATGCCCGAGGTCTTCGCCGCGTGCGGATTGCCGCCGACCGCATAGATGTAGCGGCCGAACCGCGTGCGGTTCAAAACCCACCACGACACGATAAAGACGATGGCGAGGATGACGACAGGCATGGGTACGCCGAGGACGTTGCCGGTGCCGATCCAGCGGAACTCCGGCGTCAGGCCCGGAACCGGCTTGCCGCCGCCATAGATCAGCGTCATGCCGCGCGCTGCCGAGAGCATGCCGAGGGTAGCCACGAAGGCAGGCACGGAAAAGCGCGAGACGATGATGCCGACGACGGTGCCGCAGGCAAGCCCGACGAGGATCCCGACGGCAAGGGCCAGGGGGGCAGGGTAGGGCGCGCCGAGCACGCCCGCCGTCGCCGATGTCGTCGCGAGGCTCGCGCTGACGATGCCGGCAAAGGCCACGACCGAACCGACCGACAGGTCGATGCCGCGAGTCAGGATCACGAAGGTCATGCCGATGGCCAGCACCCCGTTGATCGAGGTCTGCAGCAGGATGTTCGAGATATTCCCGGACGTCAGGAAATATTCGTTCGATACGGAAAGGATGAAGGACAGCAGCAGGAAGGCAATGAAGATCCCGTATTCCTGCAGCAGCACCTTGCGCCGGTCCGCGGTGAGCCAGCCGCTCGTCGTTTCTTGATCTGGAAGGGACACGTTTCTGACCTCTTGGCGTTCCGGGCGGACGATGGGGGATTTGAAGGGATGCGTTACGTCGAAAGATGAACCAGGGTTTCGGCGCTGGCCTCGTCGCGCCGGTAGATGCCGGCCGACCGGCCGTCGCGCATCACCAGGATGCGGTCCGACATGCCCAGCACCTCGTCGATCTCCGAGGAGATCATGATCACCGTGCCGCCTGATGCCGCGAAATCGCAGATGATCCGGTAGATCTCGCGCTTGGCGCCGACATCGACGCCCCGGGTCGGCTCGTCCAGCAGGAGGATCTTCGGATCGCGCAGAAACCATTTGCCGAGCACGACCTTCTGCTGGTTGCCGCCCGAAAGGCCCGAGACCGGCATCGTGTCGCGCGCCGCCTTGATGCCGAAATGCGAGATCATTTTTGCGCTGGCCGCCTGCTCCTCGCGCCGGCGCATGACGAAGTTCGGGCTCATCTCGGGAAGGCTCGCCATGGCGATGTTGCCGCGAACGCTGTCGTCGAGATTGAGGCCGGTCAACTTGCGGTCTTCTGTCACATAGGCAATGCCGTGCTTCATCGCTTCTGCCGGCCTGGAGACGCTGATCGGCTTTCCGTGCAGCAGCATCTGGCCGGCATCCGGCTTGTCGAGGCCGAACAGGCAATTGAAGATCTCCGTTCGCCCCGAGCCCATCAGCCCGTAGATGCCGAAGATCTCGCCTCTCTTGGCGGAAAAGGAGATGTCCTCGATCTTGCCCGAAGCCGTCAGGCCGGACACCTCGAACCCGGTTTCGTCCGTGGGGACGTTGGTCTTGACATATTCCTCGCCGAGCTCGCGGCCGACGATCATGCGAATGAGGCTCGGCCTGTCGATCCCGTCGAGATCGCCGCTGCCGACATAGGCGCCGTCGCGAAATACCGTATAGGCGTCGGCGATCTGGAAGATCTCGGACAGGCGATGGGAGACGTAGACGACGCCCTTGCCGGCAGCCTTCAGCCGGACGATCGTCTTGAACAGCTGTTGGGCCTCCTTCTCGCCGATGGCTGATGTCGGCTCGTCCATGAAGATGACCTCGGCGTCATGGCTGAGCGCCTTGGCGATCTCGACAAGCTGCATCTCAGCAACGGACAGGTTCATCATGTACTGGTTGGCGCGGATATGGAATTCGAGCTGGTCGAGCAGTTTTTGCGCGTTGAGGTTCATCGTCGCAAAATCGATGCCGCCGAACCGGCGCGACGGCTCGCGGCCGAGATAGATGTTTTCGGCGACAGTCATGTGCGGAACCGGGCTCAGTTCCTGCTCGATGATGGCGATACCGGCCGCGAGCGCGTCGCCAGGCCCGGAGAAGTCCACGTCCCGGCCGCTGCGCCGGATCGAGCCCGCATCCCTGCGGTGAATGCCCATGACGATCTTCAGAAAAGTCGACTTGCCGGCGCCGTTGCCGCCGCATAGCGCATGCACGGATCCGGCCTTCAGCTGGAAGCGCCCGTCGCGAAGCGCTGCAACGCCTCCGAAAGACTTCTTCAGCCCTTCCACATCGAGAAGATAATCCACCCTGTCCTCCTCCTCGTCGTCCAACCCCCTCCGGAGCGGCGCGACGTCGCAGCCCGATCTCCACCTCGGCCGCATGACGACAATAGTCAGCCTCCGCTCGACAAATGTCAAGCGAAGCCTGTCAATCCTATGCGTCAGGGTCTCGGTCGAGGGCGAGGTGGTGACAGGCGAGGCTCCGCGCAATGAAAGCCTGCGCGCGACACGCTTCGCCCGGCCGTTCCGCCCGCCGACACACCGACATCTGTCACGTGCCATTCACACGGTTCTAAAAAGCCGTTATATTCCGGCAGCTTACAACTTTTTTCTGATTTTGGGAAAATCGAGTGTTGACTACTTCTGGGGTGAGGGCCTATAAGCCGCTCACTGACGAAGACGGCGGCGCTACTGGCGCTGACGGAC